>JAFZAE010000029.1 GCA_017548385.1 Prevotella sp. | reverse complement strand
TCTTGTTTTTTTCATTAGTGGTGAGGGGTGAGATAATTAGGAATTAGAAATTGGGAATTTTTAGCGTAGGGACACACCCCGTGTATGTCCGAGGATTTGAGGGTCGCTGCGCTCTGTCGACCCTTCGGGGCTAATTGGATGTGTCTGTTTTACCGGGGGTTGTCACCCCCGGCTATAATCTGTCGCCCCGTCGGGGCTGCGCTGTAACAGTATTGTCCAAACTCCTAAACTCCCAGACTCCCAAAGTATTGTCCAAACTCCTAAACTCCTAAACTCCCAAAGTATTGTCTAAACTCCCAGACTCCTAAACTCCCAGAACCATCAGCTCATCTACTAACCTTCTGTTTCCCAACGTTTTGCTCGTTTTTGCAATACCCTGAGTGTTCTTTCCAACTTTTCTATTTCATGTTGAATGGTTGCTAGATGTATCTTCTTCCAGTTGATGTTGGCAGTTACATCTTTTATCAAATAATCCAAGGCTTCTTGTTTTGTGCGGAAAACATTTGAGGGATTCACTGTGTCACCGTTTTCCATGACGAAATCGCCACAAAGAATGAAAATGTGTGCCCCATAATTATTGGTCACTTCAACAATTTTTGAGCGCTTGATGGTATGCTTTGCGTTCAAAGTGTACCATACCACGTCACCTATTTTATAGTCTGTAAAATCCAGTCTCAGGGTATCGTCGTTTGATTGGTCATGTAAAGTGTGTGTGTTTTCTTCCATATCTAAATCTTTAGTATTAATTAAGTTCACCCAGGGCGTTGCCCTGGGCTATAAACCGGTTTGCTATCCTATGCTGTGCAAGACGACATTGGATAGGCCTATCTGAGGTCTTACACAAATCCAATATGAGAGATATTTTTATTGAGGATAGTCTCCTCACGACAGAAGCGTAGTATTTTGTCGGCATTCATTGCAGACTCACCATAGAGGATGGAATCCACGTCGCATTTTCTCACAATATTTTCAATCTGTCCACCACTGAGGTCATACGAAGTGGCCAACTGAAGTGCAATATCGTCGCTGAGCGTTGGCATCATTGACTGCCAAATGCGCTTTCGTTGTTCAGCGTTCGGACGCTCGAAGCGCACTTTGTAGATGAAGCGGCGCTCAAACGCATTGTCCAAGTTCTGCTCCAAGTTGGTGGTGGCTATCATAATACCGTCAAGTGTCTCCATTTCCTGAAGGACGATATTCTGTATGGCATTTTCCATTTTGTCCACAGCATGTATAGCCTGTCCCATACGTGTACCCAAGATTGCGTCGGCCTCGTTGAAAAGCAATATGGGCATTCTGTGACTTACCTTGCACAAGGTACGATAATTGTTGAATACCGCCTTGATATTCTGTTCGCTCTCGCCCACCCACTTGCTCTTGATTTCCGACATATCCACCATCATGATATCACGTCCGGTCTTATGGGCAATTTGTAACACGCTCTCCGTCTTTCCCGTACCAGGTGCGCCATAGAAGAGGCAAGCAAATCCAGTTCGTCTGCCATGTTCTTTCAGACGTGTCTGAATGGCTGTCAATTTCTCCACAGTCAGCAACTCCGCCAAGTCCTCCATTTGTCGTCCTGTCTCTTCGTTGAAGAACAGATTCTTCGTCGCGATACTGTCGGCCTTTATCGTTTCCACGTCTTCAACAATCTTTTTGGGAAGAGAGAAGCCCTTCAACAATTTCCCTTTTGCTTTGTCTGTGAACTGGTATTTTGATTTATTGAGAAAACTATCATCACCACCAAATTCCACGATATGTTTTTTCATTAAGATATGTTGACCTTCTTCCATAATATGTAATTCGTTGTATGCCTCGTGTCTGTTATCGAACAGATATTCCAGACAGTCAAGAACGACATAATCTTTTTGGTTAAGTATCATATATCGAGCCATTTGTGTCACTATCATTTGGCTGTTGATAGGGAGGTTTAAACGCTTAAGATAGTGTACGAACTTCAAGTGTTCGTTCTCGTCAAGAAGTTGCTGAAATTCGTCCTTAAGTGTTTGGGTGTCCATATCCCCCTCATGGCGCAGATGGGTCAAGTCGTAGAACATTTGGAAGAACTGTACGCCGTCTTTGGCTTTCATCGACTTCGGCACAAATCGACTGTCCTTCTTGATGGCGGTGAACACATCAAAGGGAACCTCGTATCCTATGGGGTCACCATATCTTCTTTTCACTTTCCTTAAAAACTTGCGTTTCACCAAATCGTCAATATCCTCTTGAAACTGCATGACACGCACTCTGTTACAGTCCAAGAATCTTGCGAGGTCGGAAATGGAAGCACTACTACCGTCTGAAGTTTCCTCGACAAAGAGAGATAGCAAAAGAGCCTGAGAGGAAGAGATACCCTGAAGTTCGGAGATATACTCGAAGGTGGGCTTCAATTGTTCGAGACACTCGGGTGATAGTGTAGAATCTTCAGAAGTCTTTAAGATAGTCTCAATAGCCGAAAGCATGGTTAACTTTTCGTCTTGTTTATCCGTTAAGGTTAGTTCGTCGTTTCCAGTCTTGCTTTTTTTGTACTTTTTCAATTTGTTCATCTGATAATTATTAAAGTATTTCCTTGTCAATTTGATATCTATGGTTTCCAATCTTTTATTTCAACGGCAAAGGTATCATAAAAGAATCAATCAGAGGGTTTTTTTATAGGTATAACTCAAGTTTCGCATTCGCTCAACTCTCTGTAGTTAAAGAGTAGTTAAAGAGAATAGAAGGGTAGTTAAAAGGACAATAGTCTGGTTAATGCAACGATTTCAACACAAAAATCGAAACAAATCGGGGGTAATGTCCCTTTAACTCCCCTTTAACTACGTTTCTATCCCTTTCCATTCCTTACTTGCGGAAGTTGAATTACTTTACTATTTTACGTAGTTTAGCTATGAGGTAAAATACTCTCTGCTCTTTGTAACCTCAATTCTCGCATTCGCTCCGTTGTCCTGTTTTTTAAACTGAACAAGTCTTCCATTTGTGAAAGTTGACTTATCAACTCATTAAAAGAGACGCCACCCCTGGTTGAATCCTCGAAGAGGATACGGTCGTTAGGGATACGGATTCTTCGAAGTTGCAGGTTTCTATTGCCAATCGTGCGCTTCTCGTCCTCGATACCACACCAGTAGCGTACCATATTGTCCAGCGTATTGTTATCCTTCACTGCATTATTCGCATGAGTGCGAAAGGTGGAGAGATTGTGGTTGTTTTCCGCACAGGCGCTCACCCATTCAACACCACCAGAACGGTAAAGTTTGTTGTAAAGAGACTTGATAAGTTCCGCCGACTGCTCGTTCTTGAAGAATATGTTGGACAGACCATCCACCGCTTTCTGACATAAGAGTGTGAGTATATAGAACATTTTCGCGCCACGATGTGGCATATCGAGCGTTTTCTCCTCGCCGTTATCCTTGCGGACGACGATAACGTAATCACCCTCCTTGTTCTTGAATTTGGTACTCTTTGTTGGTCTTACCACAATAGAGAAGTCCGGTTTGGCGATATCAGAGACGATTTTCTTGTCAACTTTGTCACCGAGTAAGATAAACATGAGTAGTGGGTCAATATCGATAGCTATGCGACGTCCGTTTGTTTCTATGGTCATTTTTTGTATGTTTAAAGTATTTGATTTTTTAAAGGATTACAGCCCTATGATGGGGCACAAGAAGGCATTCTTAAGAATAGAGATTATTGCAGTCCAGTGGACCAATCATTTTAATAGCAGAGATACAGTCATTATGACTATAGTACGATTCAAATTCATATTCGTTCGGTTGATGACATTTCCTAAACCACTTTGCTTCTGTTAATCAATATGTCAAAGAGCGCTTTAGTCCCTCATTCCTGGACTATTTGAGAATAATAACCTGTCCCATATTATGGGACACTGTTGAGATGAGAAGTTCGGTAATGGAACCGAAAAGAAGGTCAACGTTGGAACCCAACGACACAGCAGTAGCACGATCACCTGTTAGGTAATGGGCAAAAGAGTCCCATCAAGGACATGGTTAGCCCCCCTGATGTAAGATCGTTTAGTCCCCCCCTTGGAACTTCATAAAAGTTTTGTTTTATTCATAATCAAATTTAATTAACTTGTTGTTTGTCAACCCGTTAATTCACATCATTTTCCCACCGTAGTGATTATGAGCTCGGTTGGAGCAGCTCGAAGGCTGTCTCTAGATGTATCAATAAAACAAAGAACGCAAAGGGCTATCGTGTCCCCCCAGACACACCCTCTTAATTTTCGAGGCACAAAAGTAGATAAAATATTTGAGAATAAAGAATTTTTTGTCTTAAGAATTGTTAAAGCAAACAACTTTTTTTATGGGACAGGACTGCCACATTATTAAATATAAGGGGGCGATACGACCTCCCCTAACCCCTCCTTGGAGGAGGGGGAGAGATTACAGGATAAAGCTTAATTGTCGGGTAAACCGAGTGGAACTAAAGCGAGCTCAAATTTCATTTACCATCTGCGGCGGTCGTTATTGCCCCATTTCTTGTCGTAGCGGCCTTCGGTATCAATTTTTCCACCGAACATATTGAGGCGATAACGGACGTGAAGCATGGCATAGGAGTTGATGCTGTTGTATTGCGTGTCGCTACGGCTGGTGGCATTGATTGAACGTTCGTAGTTGCTCTGCTGTCCGAGGAGGTCGTAGAAATTGAGCGCCACGACCAGAGACTTGTTTTTAAGGAACGACTTGGAGATTTGACCATTCCAGATGAGTTCGTTGGTGTTCATCGCCGGGTCGTTGTATCCCCTACGGCTGCGCTCATGCAAGTTGCTGCTCACTTCGATGTCCAATGGCAGTCGCACGAGGAACTGTCCACCATAATTGAACTGCCAGGTGTCGAGGTTGGCGTTGGGTTGCAAGACATTGCGCGTATGTTGGTATGTGACATTCCCATCGAGTGTCACCTCTAACCATTGGTTGCGGTAGCCTGCAGAAAGACGCTCGAAAATGTTGTAGGAGCGGCTCGTGTTTTTCTGTGCATCAGCCTTCTGTTGTGCCACATAACTGACATAGTTGTTGTAGCGCACACGGGTATTGGTGCCCACGTTCCAGTGTGCCGCCGAGTCGAGGGCCGTATTGAAGTTGACACCCGCATTGATATTCCAGTTGCCGTTGATATTCTCTGGCCGCGAGATGCTTCCACCCGTTTCGGGGTTGTAGCGCACGAGGTTGGAGATGCTATTCCGTGTAGTGCGGTAGTTGGCATAGAGCACTATCGACCGTTTGTATTTTGCAATATAGTTGTTGTAATAGGCATTCAGCGAATTGGTAAACTGCGGTTTCAGTCCGGGGTTACCCTGTGTGATATACAATGGGTTGGAGTCGTCGGTGATGTCGAGCAACTGTGTCATCTCCGGTTGGCGGGTATCGCCACGGTAGTGTAGCCAGAAGTTGCTTTGGTCGCTGAATTTGTAGTGGAAGTCGAGTGTCGGCGTGAAGTTGGTGACATTTCTGATGGTATCAACATAGACACCGCGGTAGTCCTGAATGAAGTTGGAATGTTGCGGCTGTACCAAGAAACCTACGTTATAGTCGTATTTTTCCTCCCAGTGCCGGAGTGTGAGACGTAGGTTGTGGGTATAGTTTTTGTATTCCGAGAAGCGGCTCAGTGAACGGTCGAGGTAATCGTTGAGGTGGCTTTCCACGGGCGAGAGCCATGTGTCCCAGTCGCGATAGACAGGTATAATACCAGAGAAGATATTTACCGGTTCATGACTGAAATCGTATGTTTGACGGTCGCTCTTGTTTTGGCTATAGCGCAGTTCGTAGTTGGCCTGCAGGTGAGCCCCCTTCCAAAGTGGTTCGCTATAGGTAGCACTCACCACATAGCCACTGCTGGTGGTGGGTGTCGTATTGTAACGCGCCGTAAAATAGGTGGAATCCTCACCTGCCACATTTTTCACAAGGAAGAGATGCACATCATTGTTTGACACGTTCTCACTTGTATTGTTACTACCGTTAGCCTCAAAACGGAGGGTGACGTTACGCCCCCGGGGATTCAAGCGACGATAAAGTTGGAGCATTCCCCATGCATTTTTATTGCGACCATAATTCATGCTGGCATTTTCGCTATGGTTCACCAAGTAGGGATAGAGCGGGTTGGATAAGTCGTATGGTGTCAGCGATGCCAGTGGGTCGGCGACATAGAGATAGGGATCGTCGTTGAAGGTGGCAGAAACAGAGGTAGAGGTGCCATCGCTTGTACTGTAAGCACCGTTGGCACGAAGCAAGATATTGGTGAGCGTATCTGGTTTCCATTCCACGCGGATGTTTCCATTCCAGTTGTCACTTCGTGAGAGGCTTTTTGAGTCGCTATTGGAGAAGGTGCGTGAGGATTGGCTATAGAAATTCTCGCTGGTATTCTGATTTTGGTTGTCGCCGTTACGATGGTTCCATCTCACACTGAAATCCACCTTCAGTTTATTACCGTCGTCGTAGTTGAGGTTGGTACCTAACATTTTCCGGGTATTCAGTCCGCGACGGTTCCACCATCCAGCATTTTCCTCTTTGTTGTTGGCATTTCCCAAGAGCACAAAGCGGGTTTTGTCGGTAAAACTGCTACCCATGCCACGGGTGGCATAGCGGTCTTTGGTACCACCGGCGATGTCGAGGTTGGTCATATAGCCACGGTTCATGCCTTTCTTGATGGTGAAGTCGAGCACGGTCTCCTTGTTGCCATCCTCAATGCCTGTGATACGTGCCTGGTCGCTCTGCTGGTCGTAGAACTTGATGTTCTGGATGATGTTGACGGGTATATTCTTGATAGCCGTCTCGATGTCGCCGAGCATGAACTCCTTGCCATCGAGCAGGATTTTCTTCACTTCCTTTCCATTGACGGTGATATTGCCATCTTCATCCACCTCAGCGCCAGGGATACGCTTGATGAGTTCTTCAATAGCAGAGCCTTCGGGAGTACGCAAAGCTTCTGGATTGAAGAGCAGTGTGTCTTTTTTGACAACAACTTGTGCGGCCTGTGCCGTAACGACAGCACTTTTCAGAACGATGCTTTCCTGTTTCATGGTCAATGTACCCAGGTCTGCATTCTGGCCGTTACGTAGTGTCACCTCACGTTGTATGGTTTCAAAAGAGACGTATGAAATCCTTACCCGATAAGAACCATTTGTCGGTGCTACGAGAGAGAAATTGCCTTGTACGTCCGACATAGTTCCTCCCACGAAAGTACTGTCTTTCAGTGTGAACAACTGGATGGTGGCATTAATGACCGGTTCGTTTTCAACATCGTCAATCAAGTTTCCACTGATGGTCAACTGTTCGTCTTCTTGTGCATTCACGCACAATGAGGCTGCGAAAAGCAGCACAAATAAGAAAATATATCTCATGGCATCGTGGATTAGTGGTTGTCATTCACAATGTCTTTGAGTGCAGAGCCGAAGATGATATACTGTGTGTTGCCGGCTATGGTACCTTCGTTTTGTCCCCACAGGAATGGCCAGTCATCATAATTTTCGAAATGGTCGGGCTTACGGAAGAGCAAGCCTGGAGCCACATTGCCCGGAATGAAAGAGAAGTCGGCGCGGTTGTTGCCATAGAAGACGGCCTTAGGGCGTGCAGCCCCTACGACAGCCACAAACGAGTAGTTGTGATAGGGATGGCATCCATAGAGCCAGTTGGCGGTGCGGAAAACATCATTGCGGCTGATAATATCAGGGAAATAACGATAGGCGAAGCATACGGTGGTGCCAAAACTAAGTGTGGCATTACCTCCAGCCCAGTTGCCCAGTCCGATAGGCACGCCATAGGGGTTGTCAGTGCTAAGGCTGTCGATATACTCAGCATATTTCTTCACGTATGGCCGCAGTTTTTTCTTATAGGCCTCATCCATGTATGGTATGGCATCGAGGGCAGTCTGCATAGAGAAGAGCACACCTCGGTCGAGTGATTTCCATATCTGGTCGTTGAAGGAATTGAGATATGACTTCTCGTGTGTGGCGGCATAGAGTTGCAATTGGGTGGCGATTTGGTTCTCCCCTCTGTTGTTGGCACGACGGTTGTTATTGTTGGCACGCTGGTTCATCAGTTCAGTGCCTTCTTTCAGTAGTCGTTTCGACTGAGTGAGCGCGCGCTGTGCCAAATCGTCGTTATAGCCAGTGAGGGCACGGCTAGCTGCAGCAAACATGGCAGCGGCCTGAATGTCGAGCGAAGGATTGCGTGTAGTAAAGGCCCACATATCGTCGGGTGTTCCGCTACGCTTGCCATCTGCCGACACCTCATAGGGTTTCAGACTTGGGTCATAGTGTTTGCCATCAGTGATGCTGGCAGCATCACCCAAGTGATGGTAGTTGTCGAGGACAGAATTGGAGAGTGTGGATGACATATGACCAATTTGTTCGGCCTGTGCCACGAGGTTGAGTGTACCATGCTCGATGAACTGCAGGACATCGGGCACTCCATCCGGACGGTGGAGATCCACATAGCGTTGCTGCTGGCTCACGAATGTCTCATCGCGCTGTGGACGGAACAATTCCCAAGTGCGAATGAAGTTTTGCACCACATTGATATTGGAGCCTGTCTCGATATCGAAGTCACCGGCATCAAAAAATCCTCCGATGTTGAGTCCGGGAATCAGTTCATAGGGTTTGTATTTTGTGTCGGTGGACTGCCCTTGTGCGTGCAGGTCGAAGTGGTCGCTGGGTGGTGCCTGCAGATAGCCTTCCTTAAAAGGTTCGCCGTGCCATGTGCGGTAACCTTCGTTCACATACATATGATTCATGTGGATGGGCACCCACACATCGGTTGTGGCGTCGGTGATTTTGTCATACACATGTTCGTCGATGAGAAAGTCGTTGGTGCGGATGTCGCCATACTGGATATAATAGACACCAGGCTGTTGCACGGAGGAGAAGTCGAATTTCACATAATTGTATTTAAAATAGGTGCCCCATGGCTGGATGTCGCCTTTGAAGGCAACTTCTGTGGTACCATCTTCCTTGATGCGCATGAGTGAGGCTGTGGTTTTCGGCTGGTCGGTTTTGTCGAGTTCGATGACGGAGACTTTCGGTTGATTGGGGATATAGCCAATCTGGGAAAAACCGATGTTGGGCTGACGTATCCATCCAGGGATGGCGTGCGGTTCCACTATCCATGTCACCACCTTACCTGTCTTTCCCTTTGGCAAGACGCTACGAAGAACAAACCAACCATTCTGGGCGAGCATACGTCCATCGTAAAGTTTGAGTTCGGCATCATCGCTGCTGATGCGAATCATCCTTTCGGGGTCATCGGTGGCCAGTGTCATCACATGGCCGGTCTCAATGGGCAGCGGATCGATGAAACGGTCTGTGCCACGGTCGTCGTAGGTCTTGAATCCTTTGAATTGACGTGGTTTTTCCGCATTGGGTCGTGTGACCGTCTCGCTGGTGGCATAGCGGGGAAGACGTCCTAAGCGTCCATCTACAAAAAAAGTCTTCAACCAATATTGCGAGGGAAGGAATTCCAGGTTGAATCCAGCCTCACCGGCAAGGGCATCGGGAACGGGTTTGTCGAGCCATACGGCAATTTCCACTGCCTGACCTTTTGCAGTCACCACCACCCGGCTATCGAAGTCGTAGTCGTCGTAACGCATGGTCACCTCGATGCTACCATTATCACGGTCTATTTTACGGTTGGTCATCTTCGGCACGAGGTCCCATTGCTCAGGTGTGTTGTTGAGTCTCACTGCCCCACCCTGCACGGTGCGCACACCGTGGTGGATAATCTCAATACCAGAGTTCTTTTCATCGTTGAACCCACCATTGAAACTGTTGCTGAATACCAATACATTGACTCCCTGACGCTCAAAATAACCAAGGTCATTCAAACGCAAGTCGTCAGCAGACATCATGTTTGCTGTAAACAGGCATAAAACCAAAAAAAGTTTTCTCATCATCTCTTTGTGTAATTTTCTTGTTGAATAAATGCTTTTGTCGTTTTATCAAAAATCAATAGATCGCTTTCCAGATTCTACAAAGGTACATCATTCTATGGAGAAAACAATTGATTAATCTTTTTTTTTCGTTTATTTAACGGAAGGGAGTTTGTCTATTTTTTGAGTTGATAAGTAACAAGTTGACGAGTTTACGAGTTGACAAGTTAATTGTTTGGTTGATGAGTGAACTGTTGGGTTGATGAGTTTTTCAATAGAAACAATTGTCACAAAGATAAGTAGGTAAGGACCTGCTTCATTAGAATACCAATAAATACAAAAATCATCGGGGATGCCAATGTATGACACCCCCGATGATAAAATGGGTTTTGACAAAATCTTATAATGATGGATTTAGTCGTTGAGCTTTGCCTTGATGAACTCGCGGTTGAGGCGGGCGATGTTGGCGATGGTCTCGTTCTTCGGGCATACAGCCTCGCAGGCGCGGGTGTTGGTGCAGTTACCGAAACCGAGTTCCTCCATCTTCATCATCATGGCCTTCACACGCTTGGCAGCCTCTGGGCGACCCTGTGGCAGGAGTGCCAACTGGCTCACCTTGGAGCTGACGAAGAGCATAGCCGAGCCATTCTTACATGCAGCCACACAAGCACCACAGCCGATGCAGGAGGCGCAGTCCATAGCCTCGTCGGCATTTTGCTTCGGGATGAGGATGGCGTTGGCATCCTGAGCCTGACCGGTGCGTACGCTGGTATAGCCACCAGCCTGGATAATCTTGTCAAAGGCACCACGGTCAACCATACAGTCCTTGATGACTGGGAAACCAGCAGAACGCCATGGTTCAACGGTAATCACGTCGCCATCATTGAAACGACGCATATAGAGCTGACAGGTGGTAGCACCACGCTCTGTTTTGCCATGGGGTGTACCATTGATATACAAAGAACACATTCCGCAAATACCCTCGCGGCAGTCATGGTCGAACACAAAGGGCTCCTTGCCCTCGTTGATGAGTTCCTCGTTCAGGATATCGAGCATCTCGAGGAAAGAGGTATCGTCGGGAATATCCTTCATGACATGAGAATCGAAATGACCTTTCTCACGTGGACCATTCTGACGCCAGAACTTGATTGTAAAACTTATATTTTTTGCCATAATTTTTTAAGTTGACAAGTAAACGAGAGACAAGTTAACAAGTTATATGCTTCGAGACTTGATAAGTGCGGTCAACATACGAATAATCTCCTCTATTTGCTCTATGAGTTTTTGAGCTTCTTGGACATCAATATAATCAAGATTTTTAGAAATGATTAATTGTGTTTCTATTTCAGAAGCTGAACCAAGTGCTATACTAAGAAATTTACTCGTTTCCTTATCATAGACTCTACCATAACCTTCTGCTATATTGGAAGGGATTGAAATTGCGGCACGTCGCATCTGTGATACTATCCCAAAAAATTCTTCCTTCGGGAAAGTCTTTGTAACCACATATATTGCAGTGACAAATTCCATGCTCTTTTGCCAAACAATCAAATTCTTATGGTTATTCATCCACTTGTTACTCTTCTCGTTTACTTTATTTTTAATAATAATAATTCCGTATTAACTTGTCAACTTGTCAACTTGTCAACTCGTAATCTAATTATATTAGTATTAACTTGTCAACTCGTCAACTTGTCAACTCGTCAACTTACTAATTAATTTTTATAATTACGAGTCTGAACCTTAATGGCTTCGTATTCCAATGGTTCTTTGATTAACTCAGGATCTTTGTCTTCGCCCTGATATTCCCAGCAGCCTACATAGAAGTAGTTTTCATCGTCGCGCTTGGCTTCGCCTTCCTCTGTCTGGTATTCCTCGCGGAAGTGACCACCACAAGACTCATTACGCGAGAGAGCGTCGTGAGCAACCAGTTCACCCATGGTGAAGAAGTCGCGCAGGTGGATAGCCTTGTCGAGCTCGATATTCAAGCCTTCCTTGCTTCCAGGAATAAAGAGGTCGGTGTCGAACTCCTTCTGCAGTTTCTTAATCAGTCTGATACCTTCTTTCAGACCTTCAGCAGTACGACCCATACCAACATGCTCCCACATGATATGTCCGAGTTCCTTGTGGATGGAATCGACACTGCGCTTGCCCTTTATGTTCATCAGACGGTCGATTTCGGCCTGAACACCTTTCTCTGCCTCTTCGAATTCGGGAAGGTCGGTAGAGATACGTGGCCAGATAGCCTGGTCGGCCAGATAGTTCTGAATGGTGTAGGGAAGTACGAAATAACCATCGGCAAGACCCTGCATCAGTGCAGAAGCACCCAGACGGTTGGCGCCATGGTCGGAGAAATTGCACTCACCAATAGCGAAGAGACCCTTGATGGAGGTCTGCAACTCATAGTCTACCCAGATGCCACCCATGGTATAGTGTACTGCCGGGAAGATCATCATGGGATAGTAATATTTCTCACCGTTGATTTCCTTGGCCAATTTGCCGGGGAATACGTCGGTAATCTCTTCATACATCTCGAAGAGGTTGCCATAACGCTGCATGATCACATCGATACCCAGACGGTTGATGGACTCAGAGAAGTCTAGGAACACAGCCAAACCGGTGTTGTTCACACCAAAGCCTTTGTCGCAACGCTCCTTGGCGGCACGAGATGCCACATCGCGTGGAACGAGGTTTCCGAAGGCGGGATAGCGGCGCTCCAGATAGTAGTCGCGGTCTTCCTCAGGAATCTCATAACCCTGTTTTGTACCAGCCTGCAAAGCCTTGGCATCCTCCAGTTTCTTGGGTACCCAGATACGTCCGTCGTTACGCAGCGACTCCGACATCAGAGTCAGTTTCGACTGTTTGTCGCCATGAACGGGGATACATGTGGGGTGAATCTGTACGTAGGAAGGATTGGCAAAGTAAGCACCCTTGCGATAGCACTGTACTGCGGCGGTGCAGTTGCATCCCATGGCGTTTGTGGAGAGGAAGTAAGCATTTCCATAGCCACCAGTAGCGATAACCACGGCATTGGCAGAGAAACGCTCCAACTTACCTGTCACCAAATTCTTGGCGATGATACCACGGGCACGGCCATCGACGATGACCACATCCTCCATCTCGTAGCGTGTGTAGAGTTTTACCTTACCAGCCTGCACCTGGGCACTCAGTGAAGAGTAAGCACCAAGCAACAGCTGCTGACCAGTCTGGCCTTTAGCATAGAAAGTACGTGACACCTGTGCACCACCGAATGAACGGTTGGCAAGCATGCCACCATACTCACGTGCGAAAGGCACACCCTGTGCCACACATTGGTCGATGATATTGTTGGACACCTCAGCCAGACGATACACATTGGCCTCACGAGCACGGTAGTCGCCACCCTTCACAGTGTCGTAGAACAGACGATAGACAGAGTCGCCATCGTTCTGATAGCACTTAGCAGCATTGATACCACCCTGTGCAGCGATAGAGTGTGCACGACGGGGAGAGTCTTGAATACACAGATTGATTACATTGAAGCCCATCTCACCAAGGCTGGCAGCGGCACTTGCACCGGCAAGACCAGTTCCTACCACGATGACATCGAGCTTCAGTTTGTTCTTAGGATTGACCAGACGCTGGTGGGCTTTGTAATTGGTCCATTTCTCTGCTACTGGTCCCTCAGGAATTCTGGAATCTATTTTCTTAGTCATAATATTCTGATTTAAAAGTTACAAGATTACGATGCGCAGCAGAGACTCGGCGCAAACTTCAAGGCGAATGCCAAAACCACGAGGATGAAGCAACCCACAAGAATGGTCACATAGACGAAACCGATTTTCTTCCAACGCTCAAACCAGATCTTACCACTCCATCCAAGTGTCTGCATAGCGCTCCAGAAACCATGGGTAAGGTGGAACCACAGTGCCACCAGCCAGATGATGTAGAGGACGACATAGACAGGATTGCTGAAAGTCTCCACGATCCATGCAAAACCGTCTGCTGGATGATGGATGGGATGTGACCCGATCAACTCGGCAAACATCATGTTGTACCAGAAATTGAAGAGATGCAGCAAAAGTCCCAATAAGATGATGAGACCAAGCACAAGCATGTTCTGTGATGCCCATTCCACCTTTGCAGGTGTGTCGGTCACCGCATAACGCTCATTGCCACGGGCACGTCGATTCTGCATAGTGAGCAGGAACGCGTAGACAATGTGAATGACTGCAAGAGCTGCCAGACCAAGTGTTGCTACTACTGCATACCAGTTGGCACCCAGCAGTTCACAAACCCAGTTGTAGCCCTCTTCTGAGAATAGTGCCGCAACGTTCATGCAACAGTGGAACGTCAGGAATAGAATAAGCGCGACACCTGTGACAGACATCACTACTTTTCTACCGATTGATGAATTCAATAACCACATAAATGATTGAGATTTAATTGATTAATTATATAAAAAAATATTCTTAATAGTATTTGTCCATAGTTATACTTGCCACACATATCCCCATTATGAGGTATCTGCATGGCATTTAGAATGCAAATATAATACTTTTTAATGAATGTTCAAACATTTTTGGTAAAATTTCTTTTTCACAATGCCATTACCTAGATTACACCATGAACAAGTTTTTATCAAAATATTTGGCTAATATAATTGACCAAAAAGAAAAGGTTCTAGATCTAATCTCCAGTCTACGGATCAATCCCGCTGAGTCTGTAAGAATAGGTCTGAACCTTAAAACGATTGCAAATGAAGTAAAAAAATCAAAAACCCCAAACTTTTAAAAGAAAATAACACAGAAAATAGCAATCAGCCGTCCAACAAGGAAGGAAAAGACAGGGTCTATTATTTCTTCGCTTCGCCTTCGCCATAGATGAAGCTGAAGGCACCACTGGTATATTCGAAAATCTCTTCGTCACGGAAGAAACGTTTCAGTTCTATTTCTGCATTCGAAGTGGAGTCGCTGGCATGGACAATATTCTGTTGATTGCTCATCGAATAGTCGCCACGGATTGTTCCTGGGGCAGCCTCACGTCCATTGGTAGAACCCGTCATAGTGCGTACCACCTGCACGGCATCCACACCCTCAAGTGCAAGAGCTACCACAGGAGAAGTCTGCATAGAGGCAGCCAACGAAGGGAAGAAAGGACGATCAACAAGGTGTGCATAGTGTTCACGTAGAATCTCGTCAGAGAGCATCATCATCTTCATACCTGCCACGCGTAGTCCGCGACGTTCAAAGCGGTTCACAATCTCGCCGATCAGCTGACGCTGTACGCAGCTGGGCTTCAGTAATACAAGAGTTTTTTCCATAATAATAATTTTCTTGTTTCGCTTTCGCACATCTTACCATCACCTCCGAGTACATGTTGATGAGCAATGCGAATAAATGAGTTAGATAAATATTTCTGCAAAGATACAAAAAAAAGCTGAATATGCAGAAACTCCTACTAAATTTATGAAAGTATTGTGCCATCGCGCTTGAGCTCTTCAAAACCGAACAAAACTTGAGCTTCAGAAAGTTAGGTTAATTGATAAATAATGATTATTTTTGCAGTTGCAAAGAATATAACGTTATGGATGACGATATTTCTCTTTGGTTATAATTTATCAAATGCAAACAAACTAATCTGTTGATTATGAAGAAAATATCCCTTCTTTTTGTGATTGTCATGATTAGCGTGGTGACAGCCACTGCACAATCAGAACTATATCCCAAACACTTTGACCTTGAACAGGTGACACTGCTTGAAGGACCGATGAAACAAGCAATGGACCTCAATATCAACACACTGCTGAAATATGATGTAGACAGGTTGCTCACCCCTTACATACGACAGGCAGGACTATCGTCCACAACAGATGCGAACAGCAAATATTACCATTGGGAAAGTAAGCATCCATCATTCTCCAACTGGGGTGACTCCAGTTTCAACCTCGATGGTCATGTGGGCGGTCACTATCTCTCTGCACTTGCCTTGGCATATGCTGCCTGTCATGATTCCGAAACCAAGGCCAGTCTCAAGGAACGTTTGGACTATATGGTGGACATCATGAAAGACTGCCAGGACCAATATAACAATAATACCGAAGGACTGTATGGATTTATTGGCGGACAACCTATCAACAATGACTGGAAGACACTCTACAAGGGAGACATCTCAGCCATCAGAAACCATGGTGGGTGGGTGCCATTCTATTGCCAACATAAAATACTTGCCGGATTGCGCGATGCCTATCTCTATGGCAACAACACGAAAGCCCGTGAGATGTTTTTGAAGCTTGCCGACTGGAGTGTCAATGTGGTGGCCAAGGTAAGCGACTCCAACATGAACACACTGCTCGACATCGAGCACGGAGGAATGAATGAAAGTATGCTTGATGCCTACCAACTATCAGGTGACAGCAAATACCTAACTGCTGCAAAGAAATACACCCACAAGACGATGCTCAACGGGATGCAGACACTTAACACCACATTCCTTGACGGCAAGCATGCCAACACCCAGGTGCCTAAATATATTGGTATGGAGCGCATCTTCGAACAGGATGCCACTGCCAACACCTATAAGAAAGCTTCGGAGAACTTCTGGACAGATGTAGCCACCAACCGAACCGTCTGCATCGGAGGAAATAGCGTCAGCGAACATTTTCTGGCCAAGGCCAATTCCAACCGGTATATCGATGTGCTCGATGGACCAGAGTCGTGTAATTCCAACAATATGCTTAAAATGTCGGAGATGATGGCCGACCGTACCTGTGACGCAAAATATGCCGACTTCTACGAAAACACCATGTGGAACCATATCCTCTCCACCCAGGACCCACAGACAGGAGGATATGTATATTTCACCACCCTTCGTCCACAAGGCTACCGCATTTATTCCCAGGTAAACCAAGGTATGTGGTGCTGTGTGGGAACAGGAATGGAAAACCATTCGAAGTATGGTCATTTCATCTACACACATGATGGCACAGAGACGCTCTATGTCAACCTCTTCACGCCCAGTGAACTCGAGGATGAAACGTTCGGCATCCGTCAGGAAACGCTTTTCCCATGTATCAATCCCACAGCATCGAACATCCCCACACCCAACACAGTGACAACACAACTGACAGTGACTCGTGCCGGTACCTATACCATTGCCGTGCGTCATCCCGCCTGGGCAGGGATGGAGTATCAGGTATTGGTCAATGGTTCGACGGTCAATGAATCTGTCACAAAAGGCATAGCCAGTTATGTGAAAATCAACCGTACCTGGTCAGTGGGCGATTGTATCACCGTATTGCTGCCTATGGAACTGACCTATGAGGAATGTCCTAACTATCCCGATTATATCGCCTTCAAGTTTGGTCCCATTCTGTTGGCTGCCCAGACCACTGCCACCTCTGAAACCGAGGCAGCAGAGACAGGTCTCAGTTATGAAAAGCTTCAGAATGAATATGCTGGTGCAGGGCGGATGGACCATGCCCCTGGCAGCAGAGCATCGGCACGAAATCTGATTTCCGCCCCATTGCTCATCGGAGAACGCAATGATGTACTCAACCGTATTCAAAAAAAGGCGGGTGAGGATCTGCGTTTCACCCTTGACGCCAGCCGAGACAATGTGGAGTCGTACCAATGGAAACAACTAGTGTTGCGTCCCTTCTATGAAATACATCATGCCCGATATATGTGTTACTGGTATCAGCAGACGGAAGAGAATTTCGCCAAAAGCGATATGGCACAGACAGAGGCAGCCAACGAGGCCTTGGCAGCACGTACACTCGACTTCGTGGCACCTGGTGAACAGCAGAGCGAGGCTGGACATGAGTACAATTATTCCAGCGATTCAAGTACAGGAGACTACAACACCGAACACTACCGTGATGCCCGCGCCAATGGTTATATCCAATACACGCTGTATAATGAGCAACAAGTGGGTGAGCGGCTGAGTGTGATGTTCCGATTCAATCTCGCCGACCGTGGTCGGAAGGCTACACTCACCATCGATGGTGTGCAAGTGGCAAACATCACCATCCCCTCCACGGCAAAAGGCAGCGATGCCAACGGTTTCTACAATGTGGAATATCCCATCCCCGCAAATCTCATCGTCGATGAACAAGGAGAAGTGAAGAAAAAGTTTGTGGTGCGTCTCACGGCATCTTCCTCCACACTTTGTCCAGGTATCTACTATGTGCGCTTGCTGAAAGATTATAACGACCATGCCTACCATTTTGTGGCCAATGAGTGGACGACGGGCGACCCTAACCGTGTTTCCGCCTCCAACATCACATATGACACAAACCATAACATCATCCACGTAAAAGCATCGGGAGCCAATAATGTAGCATTGATGCTCAAATACGAAAACCTTGACTATACCATCTCGCAAGACCAGATATACCTTGTAGTAAGAGGAACAAACCTGAGTACGAATTCGGGAGCTTCCTATCTATGGTGGCTCAATGGTTCGAATCATGGTACCCAAGTAGCACCCACGAAGATTGCAACCACCACGATCGATGGAGTTGAACATAAAATAATAGCCTGGGA
>JAFZAE010000261.1 GCA_017548385.1 Prevotella sp. | reverse complement strand
GATGAACTCATCATCAAGGATAGAGGGAGAGGCTGTGGGAATATCTACGCTAAACTTATACTTCCCAGAACCAATTTGTTTCACTGTTCCGTCGGGCATATAGACGTCGGCTTTTGTGTTGCAGGGGATTTCCACCATCCAGTCCACATGCTCCAGTGTCTTGGTATAGCAACTGCTCACTTTCCCATATGGAGTGATATGGCTTACGTCGGCACCGAAATTGTCATCGATAGTAAAGTCGGGCTTTAGTTGAATCACACTGTAGCCAGGCGCACCAGGACGGATGCCGCCAATGTATTCATAACACCATGTCATCAAGTCACCGAGGAGCATCACATGATTGGCACTATTCATTGCTGGGTCGGCCTTGTCACCGTTCCATAATTCCCATATAGTGGTAGCACCATTCTCAACCATGTAGCCCCAAGAGGGATATTTAGTGTTTGTGGCTAATAGATATGCCAAGTCACTGTAGCCATTTTCGCTAAGTGTGCGCAAAAGCCATGAGATACCGATGACACCACAACTCACAGTGCCGTTGTTTTTGGTGATGATGTTGGTCACTATGTTTTTCATCACCTCGTTGCGGTATTGCGGCTCAACCATACCAAATGCCAAGGGAAGCAGGTTAGCGGTGGGGGTGTTATTGCCATAGTAAATACTGTCGGGGTATAGGGGATGGCCTGGTACTTTAGAGGTGTTAGGCTTGCAGACAAGGAACATTTTATTGAAGACCTCCGTCATCTGTCGTGCTTTTTCATCCCATTGGAAGGAATCGTCCATGTCTAAAAGAGAGGCAAACTTGCTCATCAGTTGCATCACGCGGATAACATAGGCGGTGGAGAGCAGGTCACCATCGGTGATGCGGTCGGGGTCTTGGCTGTGAATCAGTTCCAAACGCTCGGGAGGTACACACCAATCGCCATATTTATCGTGACCTACGATGCCATCGTGACTGTATTCATTGATGATGTGGTTAACCCATTTTTTGATATAGGGATAACAATTGCGGATAGGCTGAATGTTGCCATATTGTTCCCATAGCATTTCACATGTAAAAGGAAGGGCGGCGGGCCATGTCACATCGTCGCTGTAGTAGTTCCAGAAAGCCGGGGCTACATCGGGGATGCACCCATCGGCACGTTGCGATTCGCAGATATCGCGCATCCATTTGCTGTATAGACGTTCGTTATCGAAGACATAACTTTCGCCTAATGACCCAGCGGTGCGGTCGCCCAACCATGGCTGACGTTCGTTTCGCTGCGGACAGTCGATGGGCATTCCTTTGTAGTTGCTCCGGATACCCCACAAAGCGTTATGATGTATTTGGGTGAGGATAGTGTCGCTGCATGTGAAGTGGCCAGAAACCTCCATTTGGTCGCTGATGACTTGTGCAGTAAAGTCTGCGGCAGTATATCCGGCGGGAGCTTCCACATAGCGGAAACCGTGATAGACGAAAGTTGGGTGCCATGTAGCACCATTCTCGCCACCATTGCAGATATAGAGGTCTTCGCATTGTGCATCACGCAGGTTGGCTGTATAGAGACCACCTTCAGCATTCAACTTTTCGGCGAAACGTAGGTGTATTGTGTCACCTTCTGCACCCCGAATACGCATAGTCACCCATCCGGCCATATTCTGACCGAAATCAACGATGATTTTGCCGTTGTGTGTGGTGATATTCTTAGGATGTAGTTCTTCGATGATGGTCATGTTGGGGGTCATCTGTCCATGTAGTTCGCCTGTGGGGATATCAGTTCGCTCCGCCATTAACCATTGGCTGTCATCGTAACCCACCTGGGTCCATGCTCCCAATTCCATGCGTGCATCATAAATCTCTCCGTCGTATTCGTTATTGGCGCGGATAGGACCCTCAGTGGTGACTTTCCAACTTTCGTCGGAGCGCACTTTCTCGGTGCTGCCATCTGCATATTCCACAATCATCTCAAAACGACATTTTGGAAATCCAAAGACGGGTGCTTTGTAGGGCTTGTTTTGTCGCATGGGGAACATACGTCCGTTGCCAAGGATGACACCAATTGCATTGGCATCTTTATGCAACGCATCTGTCACATCATAGGCATTGTACATCACACTGCGACGATAGTCTGTTGGTACGGGGGCAAGTACCTGATTGCCAATTCGTTGAGCATTGATATATAACTCATACAACCCCAGTCCACTGATGTAGACGGTAGCACGCTTTACTTCTTTCTTTATGGTGAACTCTTTCCGAAGGTAACGGGCGGCTAGACGGGTGTGAAGTCCTGTTGCCTCGTCGAGCATCAGTCGCTCCAAACCTATCCAACGGCTGCCCCACTGTGATTCGCTGAGTAAACCGATACCGAAGTTGGCAATTTCGCTCCATGCAGACCGCCCCTTGTTGGTATTGATGCGCACGCGCCACCATGCACGCTGGTTGCTTTTCAGTGTCTTGCCAGCGTAGGGAATCCATAGTTGTTCTGTCGATTGGACCTCGCCGCTATCCCAGAGGTCTCCTTCGTAACGTTGGGCTTTCTCTTCGCTCGACGCTACAATGATGTGGTAACTGGTCTGTATGGTGTTGTTCTTGTCAGACTGCGACATCCAACTCAGTCGTGGTGTGGCGGTGTCGATACCGAGGGGATTTTCAAGATTCTCAGTCCGCAGATTCCACACAGTCACCTGAGCCATACCCACTAGGGACAGCATTATGGAAAATAGTATGATGATGTATCTTCTCATAAAACTTCAAACTTCCATTTTTATTGGGTGGGTGACTATTCATTCAAGTCACTAACCCTCTCTTCCATTGGCGATTCGGTGATATTCGCTTGGTTTATAGCAAGATAGTTCTTACTGCTGTCGATGGCGATGAGGACACCATCGCTGATTACGTCCCGTGGTTTTTGACGGTTGAAGATGGTAGTCTTGCTCTCAAATTCGCCGATATAAGTCAGTTGGCCCGTGGCTGCGTTCATCCACCACACTTTCTTTTTGTCACCAGAGATTTTGGAGAGGTCGATGCTCATAGGTACGGTACTGTAGTTATAGACCATTAGATAGTCGTTTCCACGGGTTGCCATTAGTTTGAGATACTTTGTGCCATTTTTACCGTTGATGATGCTTTGGTCAGGCACACGGTCGAAGTAAGGGAAACTAAGCATTAGGGCTTTCAGATATTTCATCTGATTGAAGCCGGGATCTTCCATTGCCTGATACCATGCTTTCTCGGCTCCACTTGTGCCATATGAAGTGGGGTAACCTGGTTTGAGCATCTGCATGATGGCATTATGACCGTAGGTATGACCACAACTTCCGGCGAAAACCGACCAATAAGCATAGCGGCGAACGTCGTAGTCCTGCCAACGCTCCTCGTTGGGGTCGTGCAAACCTTTGGGAATATCTTCATAACTGGGTTCGGAATCTAGGACGGGCTTTATAGGTCTATAGGCCCAGGTGGAATCGACATACATCCAATTGTCTTCCTCTGTGTCGTCGGGGATTGGGTAGTCGACATTGCCCATTCGCTGACCATATTTGCGGTGACCACTCTGGAAGGTGTGAAAGTCTATCCAACTGGCTTTGCTCCACCAACGGGCAGAGGTGTAGCGTCCTCGGGGATGATAGGTCATCAGGTGGTTTTTGTCGATGCTCTTGATAGTAGTGGCGAGAGCCTCCCATACCTCTGGATGGATGTCGCCCTGGATGTCGCCACCCATAAACCAGATGATGTTAGGTTTGTCCTTGTAGCGTTCTGCCAGGAATTTGCCATATGCCTTGGCTCCGTCCACGTCGATGCGACCATCCTTCACCATCGCCCCCCAGATACACACCATGCCGATATAAATGCCGTTTTTTCTTGCCAGGTCAATGATATAGTCTAAGTGATCCCAATAGCCATAGACACCCTTGCGGTCGATGCCATCGAAATTCCATCCGTCAATCAGTGATGGCTGACCATAAATGTTATACGAAGGCACACCATCCATTACCTGCACCTGTATGACATTGTAGCCAGCCATTCTACATTTCATCAGGTAATATTCAGCCTCTGAGCGGTCTAGGCGCTCTGGAAGCAGCCATCCAGTGTCGCCTAACCAGAAAAACGGCCTACCGTCGGTATATTGCAAATAGCGTTGGTTGTCGGAAACGCGCAATTTCCAGTCCTCTCTCGGCTGGGCTTTAATCACAGTCGTGAGTGTCATCAATAGCAGTAGTAGGATGGCTCTTCTCATAGTTGGTTCATTATTATTAGGCTAATTCTTGAATGACAGGGCAAAAATAGAAAAAAATATTGGATTTGCCGCGGTTTTCAGAGGAATTAATTATCCTACATTCTTTTTGTCGCCATAGGTTGCTGTCAGTAGCAGATATAGGGCCACAACTCCCTAATAGTCCGTTCCGGATCCCATTTGTTATTGAAGGTCCATCTGGCGGTGACAGCATGGTATTCGGGTGAGCCCTCTGCCTCGTTTAGGTTGTTGTTCATCCATGTACCATGTCCTCCCTCACGGGTGCAATTGTAGAAATATACCCGTTGCCCCCACGGACAGGGGTCGAGTACCTTATCTGTATAGGCATAACTGATATTGCTGTCGAGGATGTTTTTAGACATCGAGCAGAAGAGAAAAAAGAATTGCGAGTCGTGGTGATAACGTCCTAAGACAGTGGGGTTGGCCGCATCAAAATGAGAGTCGATGATGACGAGTTTCTTACTCTTGTCGCCACGTCCATCATGCCAGACGATGGCGCGACTGTCGCCATAGAAATGGCATCTCGTAGCATAGCACCAGCCCCTCGGACATAGAAAATCAACACCGGGGCAGCGCAGCGAGAGGTCTGCATGGTAATACATACCATTGCCTTCAGGAGCCCAAAGCGAAAGAGCATCATTGCCGTCGGCCCAGATGTTGCAATTGACGATGATGGTGCGGGTGGCTCTGCCGAACACGGCCATTTGGTGGCGTGTGGTGTTCTCCACAGTTGTGCCATAGTTGTTGTAGATGGTCATCCCGCTGATGACACAGTCGTCGGCATCTTCTTGTATCACCACCACGCCATTGCCAACGGGTTTACCATCATATTCCGTGATTTGTTGGGTTTCACGAGTCTCAGCCATTACGAGAATGGTACTATCACGGTCTTCACCCACCAGAACGATGTGTGGACGGTTGATGATTACCTTCTGTGAGTAGGTCCCCTTACGTAGAAAAATGGTATAGGGCCTATTGTTGTCTCGTGGAACTTTGTCGATGACTGTCTGAATGGACTCATCAGGACTGACAACGGCATCAAACCGTGAAGGGTCGGCTTTTACGGGTTCATACAGATTGATCAATCCGTTTTCGTTGGCTCCCTTGCTCGATAAACTGATAGATATTTTGTTTGATGGATCATATTTGTCCGCCCACTGCGAATAAGTGTCGTAGAGAGTTACAGCACGGTTGCCATACCAGGCGTAACCATTTCGGCGTTCAGAACCGATGTCCTCGAGACGCTGACGGGGAACACCGTCGCGGTCGCACACAAAGGGCTTGCAGTGCTCTAGGTCGTAAAAACGTGCCCATAGAGGAGCGCCATTGGGGTCATTCACAAGTCGGACATCTCTCACGCCAGATTCTCGTGAATAAGTGTGCTCTATACGCAGACCTGTCAGTTTGTAGGTGTCAAACCATTTCATGGCAGAATGGATGGCACGCTTCACTTGGTCGTTGGGATGGGGCAATGACATAAGCAGCGCGACGATAGATGCACTCTCCTGTGAACAGAATGAGGGTAACTCGAAAGCCCTCGCAGGAGCTGGCAGAAATGTCTGGCGGTCGTGTTGCTGGCACCATACGGTGAGTTGGTCACCAACGTGAATCTGGGTTTTCAATATACATTCCACTCCCTTGTCGAAAGCATCACTGGCACGTTTGCGGAGATTGCTAGTGGTGAGGGCTCTTTCAAAAGGAGATTTTGCTTCTGCTACATCGCGCAACAAAAGCATAGTATTGACCATGGCATCGTCGTTGTAGGTGATATGTACTTGGTATCCTCGGGGATTAGGCCAAAACTGTGGCCAACCGCCATTGTCATACTGTCCCGAGAGCAGGTATTCCACAGCTTTGCAGAACGACTCGCTCACTTTTTTATCGTGGGTGGCATGGAAGAGACGGGCAAGGAAATGCATCTGGATGTTAGTGGCATCATTGTCTGTCGTGGAGTCGTCGGTGCGTTGTTTGTCGGCAATGACAGCCTCGCGTTGTTCTTGGGTGAGTGGAGCAACCATATCGATGTTTTTGGGCCATCCGCCTGTGACACGTTGGTAGAGCATCAGCTGTTCACCAATGCGACGTGCCTCGTCGGTCTTGAAAAATGCCTCGTCGGTTTGGCGTAGTGTGTGTTTCCATTGCTGACTATGGATTTGCGCTGTGGAGTGGTAGGCTGTCATCCATGCACAGATACACACTAGAAGAGTGATGATTTTTCTTGAATGGGTTGTCATAGGTAAGTAATTAAGTAGTAAGTAATGTATAGTGTTTTGTCATAGTTATTCCCTTATCTGGTATATACCACCCGCCTCAGTGTAAAGGTCGTAGAGGTATGTTTTCCCGATGCCTGTAGGTTTGAGTTTGGCGTCAAGGCATACCAATTCTTGTTGGCTGCCGAATACGGTGAGCAAAGGATTTACACATGGCTTTGCGGGTGTGATACGTCCGTCTTTCTGATACTTTTCTGCTACTAAACGTAGACCTTTGCCGTGAAGGGGATGGTTGCAGCGAATACGACAGATGCCACCAAGCCGTGATTTGATAACGGCATGCGATAGATTCCCTTCTTGCCATTCGATGTCAACTTCAAAACCACCACGGGCAAGCAGCCCTTTCACACTTCCATTAGGCCATTTTGCGGGGAGAGCGGGGAGAAGGTAAAGACAGCCGTCATGACTTTGGAGAAGCATCTCGGCAATGCCCGCCGTGCATCCAAAATTGCCGTCAATCTGAAATGGTGGATGGGCGTCGAGAAGGTTGGGGTAAGTGCCGCCACGTTGCTTTGTGGTGCCGAATAACAAGAAGGTGTCGGGCGACAGTGTCAACTGTTCGGAGATTAGTTTGTAAGCATGGTCACCATCCAACAGCCGTGCCCACAGACAGACTTTCCACCCCATGCTCCAACCTGTGGAGACGTCGCCACGATGTATCAAAGAAGTACGGGCGGCATCAAAGAGGTGAGGGGTGCGGAAGGGCGATATTTGGTTACTGGGATATAGGGCATAGAGATGTGACACATGACGGTGAGTGTCTTCAGGATCGTCGAGGTCGGTGAGCCATTCTTGTAACTGTCCCCAACATCCTATTTGGAGTGGTGCCAGGGTCTGTAACCGTTGACGGAAATAGTTGGCGGTAGCATCGTCGCCAAGTATTTGGGCTGCACTCGCCACCTCATTGAACAGTTCAAACATAATTTCGTTGTCCATCGACACGCCGACAGCAACTGACACACCGCCTTTGGGAGCATTTTCGGGCGATACGCTGGCACCAATGACCGACCAATTGTTCGAGGGTTCATGTACACAAATCTGGTCAAGAAAGGTTGCTGCGGACTTCATTGTGGGGTATTTGGCACGGAGAAAGTCTTTGTCGCCCGTGAAGAGATAGTGTTCCCAGAGATGGCGGCACAGCCAACCGCCGCCGGTGGGCCAAAGACCAGACTGCGCATGATCCACAGGCCCCGTGATGCGCCATTGGTCAGTGTTGTGGTGAAGTACCCATCCATCTGCGTCATAGATGTCTTTTGCGGTCTTCGCACCAGTATTGGACACCTCATCAATCAGTCGGAACAGCGGTCTATTCATCTCTGTTAGGTTGCAGACCTCACTAGGCCAATAGTTCATCTCTAAATTGATGTTGGTGGTGTATTTGCTGTCCCACGAAGGAAACATCTTCTCGTTCCACAAGCCTTGGAGGTTGGCAGGATTGAGGTCATCAGGTTGTGAGGAGCAGATGAGCAGGTAGCGTCCAAAATTGAAATAGGTGGCAATCAGATGATTGTCTGTGAGTTTTTGAGTTTTTGAATTTTTGAGTTTTTGAACATCCAATACATCTGTTTTTTCGTGCTCCTGAAAGAGGGAGATGCGTTGGTCGGTGGGAAGGTCGGGGTAGAGATTCGGGCCAAGGTCGAGACAAACTCGTTGCATATATTGGCTGAATCGCTTTTGATGGTCATAATTCAGACGGTCGTATCCTTGATTGATGGCAGACTGTAGGTTTTCCATCGCTTGGATATGTTCGTCGGCACTAATGTCCTGATAGTTCACTACGTTAGAGGCTATCGTGACGTAGATGATGGCTTCGTTGGCTCCAGTCACACTGACGGTACCATCGGCACATGTGGTGTAGCCTCCTTGGGCAACGACTCGCAGACGACCCTCAAACCGCACCTTGCCTTTTATGTTTTCGTGTTTTGAACTGACACCACGGAGGACAACGTCCATTCCCTCACTACCTATCAACACATCGTTGTGGGGAGAGGTGAGGTGACTGGTAAAAGTAATCTTGCCTGGTTGACTGGCACTGAGACGTACCATCATCACGCGACAGCCTAAAGGTGTAATCGCTTCTCTGCGATAGAATACTCCGTCGGCCTGCCATGTAGTGATGCAGTGAGCGGAGTCGAGGCTGAGCCAACGACGATACTTGGTGTAATTGCCAGAGAGTGGTTGTGAGATGTAGATATCGCCAAAGGGTTGGAAAGGCATACCGCTGTTGTAGTTCTCGCCTGGCATCACATGGTCGTTGGCCAGTTGCTGTGCCTCATGGTTTTTCCCGGCAAGAGCGAGGTCGCGCACTTGTGGCAGATAGTCGCGGGCAGAGGGATTTACATTGGTATTTGGCTGACCTGCCCAAATGCTCTCCTCATTGAGTTGGATGCGCTCCGCTGCCACATTCCCATACACCATCGCCCCAATTTTTCCATTGCCAAGTGGAAGGGCCTGAGTCCACGTCTGTGCCGGGCGGTCATACCATATCAGACTCTCCTGTGCATTCACTGTTATCACGATGACAAGCATCATCATCGTGGTCGTCAACCTTTTATGGTATCTCATGTTAGATATTGTCATTAGTATTTAGTTGGGAGCCTTTTCTGGTTAGTAGTTAGTAGTCTTTTTTCGTTAGGAGTTAGAGTATTAAAGCATATGTCCCTTTAACTCCCCTTTATTTTTTAATTTTCAATCTTCAATAGGTCCTCCTCCTCAATTGTCACTTTACTCTCATCCAATTTTGTGCGGTCGAGACCGAAGACATCGATGAAGAAGTCATAGACAGCTTGGCGCTTGTTGGGGCCGAAGTCGTGGGCTTCATCGGGGAGATGGACGTTCCGAATTTTGTCTTCTGCATTGTAGAAACCATAGATGCGCTGAAGAAAGGGATACTCAAGTTCTGGAACGCTGGATGTCCAGTCGCCACCGTCGGAAACTACTAGCACGGGGCGGGGGGCGAACATGGCTAAAATCTCTGGGTTGCAGGTGCCACCGCCAGCCAGGTGAATGGGCTTACCGCTCTCACAGGCACAACCGCCGTCGAAATGTGAGGCAAGATTGACTGTAGGGGCAGCGGCGGTGAAACGGCCGTCGAGAGCAGTGAGGAGCACAGTGTGTGTGCCGCCGCCCGATCCGCCGTTCGCCCCGATGCGATGTGGGTCTATGTCTTTACGGTGAGTGAGCATGTATTCGAGCAATACCAGTCCATAGGCTGCTTGCATCACATGGGCTCGAGAAGTGTGGTGTGCATCGTCTGGCAGCTCTTTCTCTGACTGTCCCCAGCCATAGAGGTCGAAGTCCACGCAGATGGCACCCATACGGGCGAGAGTACCCATACGCTGTTGTTGGTCGTCGCGATAGCGCCCATTGTTGAAATGCCCGCCCGGACAGATAATCAGTGCATGCTTTCCCTTGGTCGTAGGGGAATAGATAGAGCCGAAGACATGTTCACCAGGAGTCATCTCTATGCAGATGTTTTGCACGGTGTAGCCGTCATAGCGGCGGACTTTCGACAATTTTGCCGGGGTGTGGGTGAGGCTGTCCATCAAGACGTCAATCCCTATACGCTCACGAACTTCACGACGCAGACTGTCGCGACGGGCTTCCCATGAGGCTTTGTCATTGTATAGACTGCTCAGATATTCCAGCATTTCACCACCTTCTTCAGTATGTCGACGGGCATATTCATAGGGTTTTATCTTGTAGAGATTGCCCGACTGTTTCCACCAGTTCCAGTCATAATATTTGCATATGTTGTCGAGTGTCTTCTCGAGGGAGTAGGGACGGATGCGGAAATCTGCATACGGCAGACGCACGCCCGCGGTATCGACATTGTATTTGAAACGTACACCGAAACGTTGCTCCACATCGTGCATCACATCGCTCACACTACGCACATACTGCGTCTCGTACGCCGGCTCATGCTGTGCCTTCGATAATCCACCGCCTTGGGCAAATGCTGTCAAGCCCCCCAGCAGTATCACTACGAATGATAAATATCTTTTCATTAGGCTTTTTTTAGTTAGGAATTAGGAATTATTTGGAGTGAGAGGTAGGAGGTGAGAGAAATGCACTGAGGGAACAATGGTATTGGCTCATTATAACTCCCCGTCATAACTCCTATTTCTAACTCCTCAACATAACTCCTCCTCAAATGCTATTCCCCTTCAATCTTCAATAGTATTGACCTTTTAACTCCCTCTAATTCAGATCCACCACCGTGATGCCTGCTCCGCCGAACTGTACATGTTCGTCGCGGAAGGATTTCACATCAGGGACGGTGCCAAGGTATTCACGGATAAGTTGACGGAGGATGCCGCTGCCCGTGCCATGCAGGATGCGCACACGACTCATGCCTACAAGCATCGCATCATCGATGAAATACATCACAGCATTGATAGCCTCATCACCACGCATACCACGGACATCTAGGTCTTGTTTGAAATTCAGTTTGCGCTCGTCGATGGCCTCACGTGTCTGTCGGCTGATGAGTCGGTAGGAGGAAGTTGGAGACTGTTCTGGCTTTTCAGCACGTTCCAGACGTTCAGCACGCATCGTGGTGCGCATATCACCAAAAACCACTGTTGCCATCTTGCCGTTGATACGCTCTATTTGTCCCACAGTAGTCAAGCCTTTGATGCGCACATTGTCGCCTACGGCAAGAACATCTGGTTCTGAGGGTTTGACTTCTGGCTTTTGTGCTTGTGCCGCAGCCGACTTCTTTTTCGCTTTCTCTTGCTTACGCTTCTCGCGGCGTTCTTGCCGTTCTTGTATCTGTCGGATTTTCTTAGATACCAAGTCATCTGCGGATAATGGGTCGATTTCGAGTACTTCCTTCTTGAAGTCAGCCAGGGATTCTCGAATACGTCGGGTCTCTTCTTTCTCTGCCTGTTTCTCGCGAATCTCACGGATGGTGTTCTCGATACGACGGTTGCTCTCGCCAAGCAACTCCTCGGCTTCTTGCTTCGCTTTTGTGATGATGTTACGGCGGTCGTCTTTCAACTTCTTGATCTCTTCCTCATAGTGGGTGATGGTCTGTTCCAACTCTTTCTCACGTTGATGGACGACTTGTCGTTTGGTCTCCCAATAGCGTTTGTCGCGGATAATATCTTGCAAGTATTTGTCACTCTGGATGTATTCGCTACCTACAATGTCGCTCGCATCACGAATAACATCCTCGGGTAGTCCAGTCTTGCGCGCAATCTCAATGGCAAACGAACTACCGGGTTGTCCGATTTGCAACTGAAACAGGGCTTGCATTTCGTGACGGTCGTAGAGCATAGCTCCGTTGACTACACCCTCGTGGTTCTCAGCGAAATGCTTCAGATTTTGGTAGTGGGTGGTGATGATGCCCCAGGCCTTGCGTAGCCATAGCTGTTTGAGTACTGCCTCGGCGATGGCACCGCCAATTAAAGGTTCTGTGCCAGAGCCAAACTCGTCAATGAGAAGCAGTGTGGTGGCATCAGCCTGTCGCATCATATTTTTCATATTCAACAGATGACTGGAATAGGTGCTCAGGTCATTTTCGATGCTCTGCTCATCGCCGATGTCAATCATGATGTGACGGAAAACGCCTGTTCGTGAACGGTCGCCAACTGGGATGGAAAGGCCGCACTGGAGCATATATTGCAGCAGACCTACCGTCTTTAAACATACCGACTTGCCACCAGCATTGGGACCAGAGATAATCAAGAGACGTTTCTCCAGGGTAAGCATGATGTCGAGCGGTACGGCTTTCTTGTTTTGCCGTGCGAGGGAAAGTTGCAGCAGCGGATGGGTGGCACGTATCCAGTCGATGTAGGGCTTGGGCTGGACGACAGGCTCAAAGCCGTTGATGAGCCGGGCCAACTCGGCTTTGGCGCGGATAAGGTCGATGGAGGCAAGAATCTGATAGGAATGAAGCACATCGGTGACATGGGGGCGTAGCTTGGCGGAGAAAGCGGTAAGAATACGGATAATCTCGCGTCTCTCCTCAGATTCCAGCTCACGGATATGGTTGTTGGCTTCCACCACCTCGGCTGGCTCCACAAACACGGTTTTGCCCGTGGCACTCTCATCGTGCACGATGCCGCGTATCTTGCGCTTCATCGAGGGCGAAACGGGTATCACTAAGCGACCATCTCGAATGGTGGGGGCTGCATCTTTATCCACAAGGCCTTCACCTTGTGCGGTGCGGAGAATGGCGTTCAAGGCACGGGAGACACTGCCCTCGGCCTTGGCAAGTTCGCGACGCAGACGGAGAAGTTCCGGTGAAGCATTGTCACGGATTTTGCCATATTTGTCCAAAATAAGGTCTATCTCATGTAGGATAGATGGAAAAGTGCTGACATTTCTTGTGAGCATTTGAAGGGTGGGGTAGAGGTAGTCTGCTTCTTCGCCGTCGGTGGGAGTTTCTCCCCCCTTAGTGCGGTTCAGATAACGCACAATGTCGCTGATAGTCTGCAACGAACGGCGAAGGTCGAAAATCTCATTTTCGTCGAGGTGGGTTCCCTCAAGGCGGATACGAGAAACAGATTCCCGCACGTCAAAGAAATAATGTAGTGGAAACTCGTCAACCGACTCCTGAACCATGCGGAATTCATGTACCTCGCGGAGCCAGCGGTTGATGACAGTGGCATCCGTACTGGGTCGGAGTTCATTCACTCGTTCTTTGCCGAGGGTGGAGAGACATCTCTCCCTCAGAAGATGTCTTACTTCATCAAAACCAATCTTTGTCTCAAAATTCTTTGGATATGTTGTGCTTGGGCTTGCCATGATGAGTCAAATCTGTTTTATCATGCAAATATATACAATCGTCTCTAATTGACCAACTAATTCGACCCAAAATTCACTTTTTCTTCTTTAATTCAACTTTCAGAATTTATGACATGGAGTTTTAAAGGAGGGGCTACACAGAAGGGTTATATTGAACAAAATGTCTTAGTTCAGAATCCTTTGCATTTCCCCAAAATAAAAAACTACAAAAAATTTGCACATTAAAAAAAAACTCTTTACCTTTGCACTCGCTTTCGAAAAACGACTTTCATTGCATCTATTGGAGAGATGGCAGAGTGGTCGATTGCAACGGTCTTGAAAACCGTCGTACCGCAGGGTACCGGGGGTTCGAATCCCTCTCTCTCCGCAGACACCAGCGTAGCAAGTTGAAACTCAACAAGTTACGCTGATTTTCGTTAAAAAGGTGCGACAAATATGCGCCAGTTTTGGTTCTAATGTAGGACGAGCATTCTTAAGGACATTGAT
>JAFZAE010000260.1 GCA_017548385.1 Prevotella sp. | reverse complement strand
CTTCTACACACGGCGTGCTGCGACTGCAGACTGTGCTCAATGGTGAGACTGTGGAGCGTATCTATCCCCACGTGGGATACATTCACCGTGGTATCGAGAAAATGTGGGAGAGCATGACCTACCCACAGACACTCGCTCTCACCGACCGTCTCAATTACCTCTCAGCTATGATGCATCGCCACGCTTTGGTGGGTGTCATCGAGGAAGGTATGGGCATCGAAATTACCGACCGTATCAAGTACATTCGTACCATCATGGACGAACTTCAGCGTATCGATAACCACCTGCTTTATTGTGGTTGCTGCGCTCAGGACCTCGGAGCTCTCACCGCATTCCTCTACTGCATGCGCGACCGCGAGCATGTGCTTAATGCCATGGAGGAAACCACAGGTGGACGACTCATACAGAACTATTACAGAATTGGTGGACTCCAGGATGATATCGATCCCAATTTCGTGAAAAACGTCAAAGACCTCACGAAATACATGCGGCCAATCATTCAGGAGTATATGGATGTCTTTGGCGACAATGTCATCACACACAACCGTTTCGAGCGGGTGGGTGTCATGAACCGTGAGGATTGTATCAACTATGCCGTCACAGGTCCGGCAGGACGTGCTGCAGGATGGGCAAACGACGTGCGTAAAAATCATCCCTACGATATGTACGACAAGGTGGAGTGGAAGCAAATCACACTCTCAGGATGCGACTCTATGGACCGTTACTTAGTGCACATTCAGGAACTGTATCAGAGCCTCGATATTATCGACCAGCTGATTGACAATATCCCAGAGGGTGATTTCTATGTGAAGCAGAAACCTGTCATCCGTGTGCCTGAGGGACAGTGGTACTTCTCTGTCGAGGGTGCCAGCGGTGAGTTTGGTGTTTATCTTGACTCCAGAGGCGACAAGTCGCCTTATAGAATGAAGATGCGACCCATGGGACTTACACTTGTGGGGGCTTTAGACCCCATGCTACGTGGACAGAAGATTGCCGACCTCGTTACTACAGGTGCAGCCATCGACTTCGTAATCCCTGATATTGACAGATAATTAAGAATTAAGACTAAAGCAATACTTTATGTTCGATTTTTCTCAAGTAACACTCTGGTTCGACAGCTTTCTCCGTAGCACATTAGGCTTGGGGGACTTTTGGGCGATCCTTATAGAGTGCGTCATAGTGGGAGCGCTCATCCTTACTGGATATGCGCTCATAGCCATTGCGCTTATCTTCATGGAGCGCAAGGTCTGCGCCTACTTCCAATGCCGCTTAGGACCCATGCGTGTGGGTCCATGGGGCGTATTGCAAGTGTTCGCCGACGTGATTAAGATGCTGATCAAGGAGATTTTCATCGTCGATAAGGCTGATAAAATCTTGTATATCGTAGCACCGTTCCTGGTTATCATAGGCTCTGTAGGAGCTTTTGGCTTCTTACCATGGAACAAAGGAGCTGTGGTAATGGACTTCAATGTGGGTATTTTCCTTTTAACAGCCATATCCTCCATCGGTGTGGTGGGTATTTTCCTCGCTGGATGGGGTTCCAATAACAAGTATTCTGTGGTTTCGGCTATGCGTGGTGCCGTGCAGATGATTTCCTACGAGATTTCACTCTGCCTGTGCCTTATCACCGCAGTTATCCTCACAGGTACAATGCAGATTTCTGGCATCGTCGATGCTCAGGTTGGTCCATGGAACTGGCTTATCTTTAAAGGGCATATCCCTGCCATTATCGCATTCATCATCTTCCTCATTGCAGGAAATGCTGAGGCTAACCGTGGACCATTCGATATGGCAGAAGCCGAGAGTGAGTTGACCGCTGGCCATCATACCGAATACTCGGGTATGGGCTTCGGTTTCTTCTATTTGGCAGAGTTTCTCAACCTCTTCATCATCGCTGGCGTTGCTACCACGGTTTTCCTTGGCGGCTGGGCACCGGTGAATATCGGTGTCGAGGCATTCGACAATGTGATGAATTACATCCCCGGATTTGTCTGGTTCATGGGTAAGGCTTTCTTTGTCGTTTGGCTTCTGATGTGGATTAAGTGGACCTTCCCCCGTCTTCGTATCGACCAGATACTGAAGTTGGAGTGGAAATACCTCATGCCGATAGCACTGCTCAACATTGTCTTGATGACAGTCATAGTGGCTTTCAAACTTCATTTCTGATACTGCAAGAATTTCATTAAGTTCTTAAAGACCAAAAAGAAACAAAATAATGGAAAACAACCAATCATATTTTGGCGGTATAGCACATGGTATCAAGACGCTCGCCGTGGGAATGAAAGTCACTCTCAAAGAGTATTTCACACCCAAGTCGACTGAACAATACCCTGAAAACCGCAAGACCACACTACATGTGGCTAAGCGACACCGGGGAAGGCTGGTCTTCAAACGCACAGAAGATGGAGCACACAAATGTGTGGCCTGTACGATGTGTGAGAAGGCATGTCCCAATGGTACGATAAAGATTATCTCCGAGATGCGTACAGATGAGGAGACTGGAAAGAAAAAACGTGTCCTGCTCGACTATCAGTACGACCTTGGCGACTGCATGTTCTGCGAGTTATGCACCAACGCGTGCAATTTCGACGCTATCGAGTTCACCAACGATTTCGAAAACGCTGCTTTCAGTCGTGAGGCTCTCGTACTGCACCTCGACAAGGAAATTTATAAAGGTGGGTCACTGCCTGACCTCATCGATGGCGGCGCACCTCTGACAATCGGTAAGTTCAACACTAAAACGAAATAAGGAATATGGCTAAGATCGTAATGTTTTGCATTCTCGCGGTGGTCATCCTCGGATCGGCCATCCTTAGCGTGTGCACCAAGAGGATTATGAGGGCTGCTACATTCCTGCTCTTCGTGCTCTTTGGTGTGGCGGGAATCTATTTCCTGCTCGACTATACTTTCCTCGGTGCTGCTCAGGTGAGCATTTACGCAGGAGGTATCACCATGATTTACATCTTTGCTATCGAACTGGTGTCGAAGCAGACGCTTCAGGGTCTCAATGAACGTCTGCATGGCAGCAAGGTGGTGGCTGGCTGTTTGGCAGCTATAGTAGGATGTGCCATGGTGCTCTTTATTATATGGAAACATCATTTCATCAGCAATGCAATTGCAGATGTTGAGGTTCCTATGAAAGAAATAGGTACAGCCATGGTGGGCGCTGATAAATATCAATACGTACTTCCGTTTGAGTTTATCTCGCTCTTCCTCTTGGCATGTATCATAGGTGGAATCGTAATATCAAGAAAGGACAAGTAATATGATACCAGTAGAATTTTTCCTGATACTCAGCACATTGCTGTTCTTCATTGGTGTTTTCGGATTCGTCACACGCCGAAACCTCATTGCTATGCTCATCTCCATTGAGTTGGTGCTCAATGCTGTGGATATGAACTTTGCTGTGTTTAACCGCATCCTCTATCCTGGACAGTTGGAGGGCATGTTCTTCACAGTCTTCTCTATTGGTGTCAGTGCGGCTGAAACTGCCGTGGCTGTGGCTATTATTATTAATGTCTATCGCCGGTTCAAGAGCGATCAGGTGAATAGTATTGAAAACATGAAACTATAACACACGAGAGAAATGGATTACAGTTATGCATTTTTAATACTATTGCTACCGGCGTTATCATTCCTCATACTTGGCTTGTGTGGAATGAAGATGTCGCACAAGGTGGCTGGCATTATCGGTACAACCTCATTGGGTATTGTCACTGTATTGTCATACATCACCGCATTCGCCTATTTCGGTGCCGACCGTGCTGCCGACGGAACGTTTAATGCCATCGTGCCTTTCAATTTCACATGGCTGCCCCTGGGTAAACTCAATTTCGATATAGGTATGCTGCTCGACCCCATCTCGGTGGTCATGCTGATAGTGATTTCCACAGTCAGCTTCATGGTACATATCTATTCGTTCGGATATATGCATGGTGAGAAGGGATTCCAGCGCTATTACGCATTCCTCTCACTGTTCACTATGTCAATGCTCGGACTTGTTGTGGCTACGAACATCTTCCAGATGTACCTCTTCTGGGAGTTGGTGGGCGTGAGCTCCTATCTGCTCATCGGATTCTACTATCCGCTGCCCGCTGCGGTGGCAGCATCCAAGAAGGCGTTCATCGTTACACGATTTGCCGATATGTTCTTCCTTATCGGTATCCTCATCTTCGGCTATTACACTGGCTCGTTCAGCTTCTCATTCGTTGAGAATATCCAATATGCCGATGGTGCCACTCCATTCATCGCTGGTGATGTGGCGCGGGCGGTTTCCGCTGGTGGTTTTATCCTGCCCACAGCATTGGTGCTGATGTTCATAGGTGGTGCCGGTAAGAGTGCCATGTTCCCGTTACACATCTGGTTGCCAGATGCCATGGAGGGTCCTACCCCTGTGTCGGCTCTCATCCATGCTGCTACAATGGTGGTCGCAGGTGTCTTCCAGGTGGCCCGTATGTTCCCCCTGTGGATTACATATGCACCAGGACAGTTGAGCATCATCGTATGGATAGGTGTCATCACGGCATTCTATGCCGCAGCAGTGGCGTGTGCCCAGACCGACATCAAACGTGTGCTGGCTTTCTCTACCATTTCGCAGATTGCTTTCATGATGGTGGCACTTGGTGTATGCACCGAGATGACCACGGGGCATGAACATCCGGGAAGTGTTGGTTATATGGCCGGTATGTTCCACCTCTTCACACACGCTATGTTCAAGGCTTGCCTCTTCCTTGGTGCAGGATGCATCATCCATGCTGTCCATTCCAACGAGATGGCACTGATGGGTGGACTGCGCAAGTATATGCCTATCACGCATATCACATTCCTCATTTCGTGCTTGGCCATTGCCGGTATTCCGTTCTTTTCGGGCTTTAGCTCTAAGGACGAGATTATCTCGGCATGTATGGCATATAGCCCTGTAGTGGGATGGATTATGACAGGCATTGCTGCTATGACGGCATTCTATATGTTCCGACTCTATTATGGCATCTTCTGGGGTACCGAAAACAAGGAGGCTCATGCACATCATACACCGCATGAGGCTCCCCTGACGATGACCATACCTCTGATTGTACTCTCTGTGATTACAGTGGGCGTAGGTATTTACACTACTTTGGCTGGATTCCTCGGATGGGGCGGCTCATTCGGAAGCTTCGTCTCTGCCGATGGTCAAGACTATACCATCCATTTCGACCCCGTCGTGGCTGGAGTCTCCACAGTCATTGCCATCCTGAGTATTTGCCTTGCCACTTATATCTACAAAGGTGAGCGTCAGCCCATTGCCGACAAACTCTACGCTACGTTCCCACGCCTGCATCGCGCTGCCTATAAGCGTTTCTATCAGGATGAGATTTGGCAGTTTGTCACCCACAAGATTATCTTTAACCTTGTCTCCAAACCCATCGCATGGTTCGATCGTCACGTTATCGACGGTACGTTCAACTTCATGGCTTGGGGCACACAGGAGGGTGGCGAGAGCATCCGTTCTTGGCAGAGTGGCGACGTACGCCAGTATGCCGTTTGGTTCCTCACAGGCACTGTGGCACTTACTTTAATATTGTTATGCCTACTGTAAAAGACTGAAAATATGAGTATATTAGCAATTTACATAGTAATACCCGTACTGATGTTGCTCGGCCTTTGGCTGGCACGCAACTTGAAGGAAGTACGTGGCGTGATGGTGGTAGGCTCGACGTTGCTGCTTGCGCTTTCCATCTATCTGACAATAGACTTTATACATCAGAGGTCTGCAGGTGTCTCAGATCCTATGCTCTATACGGCTTCATATATGTGGTTTAAACCGCTCAACATCCACTTCTCGTTCGGTGTGGATGGTATCTCGGTGGTCATGTTGCTGCTCTCAAGCATCATCGTGTTCACGGGTACTTTTGCCTCCTGGCAGTTGAAGCCTCTCACAAAGGAGTATTTCCTCTGGTTCACACTTCTGAGTTCAGGCGTGTTTGGCTTTTTCATCACCACCGACATGTTCACCATGTTCATGTTCTACGAGGTGGCTCTGATTCCTATGTATCTACTGATAGGTGTGTGGGGTAGTGGTGCCAAGGAGTATTCTGCCATGAAACTGACTCTGATGCTGATGGGTGGTTCTGCACTGCTCATCCTCGGTATTCTCGGCATCTATTTCTTCAATGGTGCCACAACGATGGATGTAGTGGAAATAGGTATGAATAATAACATCCCGCATAATGTGCAGAATGTGCTCTTCCCCTTTGTTTTCATTGGTTTTGGTGTGCTTGGTGCGCTCTTCCCGTTCCACACATGGAGCCCCGACGGTCATGCATCGGCGCCTACGGCGGTGTCTATGCTCCATGCCGGTGTGCTGATGAAACTGGGAGGATATGGCTGCTTCCGTATTGCCATGTACCTGCTTCCTCATGCCGCTCAGGAACTCTCATGGATATTTCTCATTCTGACGACTATATCCGTGGTCTATGGCGCACTCTCAGCCTGTGTGCAGACCGACTTGAAGTATATTAATGCATACTCGTCGGTGTCTCACTGTGGACTGGTGCTTTTCGCCATTCTCATGATGCAACGCACAGCTTGCACTGGTGCCATTATCCAGATGCTTTCACACGGTCTGATGACAGCCCTCTTCTTTGCGCTCATCGGTATGATCTACGGACGTACACATACCCGTGACGTGAGAAAACTCGGAGGTTTGATGAAAATCATGCCTTTCCTCGCAGTGGGATATGTCATTGCCGGTCTGGCAAACCTCGGACTACCTGGATTCTCTGGATTCGTGGCTGAGATGTCCATATTCGTGGGCTCCTTCGACAATGCCGACACCTTCCACCGTGTATGTACCATCATTGCCTGCGGTTCTATCGTGGTGACGGCGGTGTATATCCTCCGTGTGGTGGGAAAAATCCTCTATCAGCGTGTGCCCGACCCACATTATTTGAAACTCACCGATGCTACATGGGATGAGCGAGTGGCTGTTTGCTGTCTCATCTTCTGTGTCGCTGGCTTGGGTCTTGTGCCGATGTGGGCAAGTAATGTGATTTCCGACGCCGTCGGACCAATTCTCAGTGTAGTAAACCCATAAACAAAATCAGACGACATGAATTACAGTCAATTTCTAAATATGATTCCAGAGGCCATGCTCGTGGCCATACTGATTATCATTTTCGTGGTCGACTTTGCTTCGTCCAACGATAAGGAGCGCCGTGGATTCAATCCTTTCGTGTGCTTGATGATGGGAGTGCTTACACTGGTATGCACATTGCCATTGGCTCCACGTGAGGCTTTTGGTGGCATGTATGTCTCCAATTCGGCAGTCAACGTGATGAAAGCCATCCTCGCACTGGCCTCACTTATCGTGGTCATCATGAGCCGCAATTGGGTGAGTAAACCAGAAAACAAAGGACATGAGGGTGAGTTCTATATGCTCATCGTATCTACCTTGTTGGGTATGTTTATGATGGTGTCTGCAGGGCACTTCCTGATGTTCTACCTCGGACTGGAAATGGCTTCCATCCCCATGGCTTGCCTTGTGGCGCTCGACAAACACCGCAACAACTCTGCCGAGGGTGCAGCCAAGTATATCCTCACCGCTGCTTTCTCTAGTGGTGTGATGCTCTTCGGCCTCTCGTTCATCTATGGTGCAAGTGGAACATTATATTTCGCTGATATCACACAGCATATTACCAATACACCGATGGTGGTGATGGGTATGGTGTTCTTCTTCAGCGGACTGGGATTCAAGATTTCCCTCGTTCCCTTCCACTTCTGGACAGCAGACACCTATCAGGGTGCTCCCACAGTGGTCACTGCCTATCTGAGTGTGGCATCAAAGGGTGCTGCCGCTTTCACCTTCCTCATCATCCTCTTTAGGGTGTTTGCGGTGCTTTCTGTGGAGTGGCACTATTTCCTCTACATCGTGATTGTGCTCAGTATTACCGTTGCCAACCTCTTTGCTATGAGGCAGAAAGAGTTGAAGCGATTCATGGCTTTCAGTTCTATCTCACAGGCTGGATACATCATGTTGGCAGCAGTAGGTGAGCAGACCATGGGCGTGGCAGCGTTGTCGTTCTATGTACTTGTGTATGTGGTGGCAAACTTGGCCGTATTCTCGGTTATCAATGTCGTGGAGCAGAACAACGGCGGGACAACGGATATGGACTCTTATAACGGTTTCTATACCACCAACCCCAAGTTGTCATTCCTAATGACAATCGCACTGTTTTCATTGGCAGGTATTCCTCCCTTCGCAGGTATGTTCAGCAAGTTCTTCGTCTTTATGGCGGGTGTGAGCGGACATACATTCGATTCTTCGCCAGGTATATGGGCATACGTTGTGGTCTTCATCGCATTGGTCAACACTGTGGTGAGTCTCTACTACTATCTGCTCATCGTCAAGGCCATGTATATCAAGAAGACGGAAACACCACTGCCCACATTCAAGAGCGATATCAATACGAAATTGTCACTTGCCATCTGCACACTGGGCATCCTGGCTTTCGGACTCTGCAATTGGGTCTACAACTGGATATACACAGCATCCGACAAACTGTAACTTAACCTCTTAAGTCATATCATTTAGGCTCGCTACTTTTGTGGCGGGCCTATTTTCGTTACTCTCAGATTCCATTACTTCTTCGCCTGCATTCCCTCCCTTTCCCTTCTTCCTCTCTTTCTTCGTATCCTCTTTGTTGCTACATTGTTGCCCGCTGTGTTGAGGCAGTGGTTAGAGCATGGCCTATAACAACGCAGGGACGCGAAAACCGCGTCCCTGTTATTATAAAAAATGAATTGTTGAGTTTTTAAACTAATTGACAATCAATTTGTCAATTACTACGCCCTTGGTTGTTGATGTATTGCTTGTGATTGAGCAGTTTACGCTCTTCCATAAAATCACCCAGCCCTAGTTTGTCAAGGTATTCGTTGGAGATAAAATAACTGTCGTAGAGGTCGTTTACATCTTCTAAGACAGGAGCAAATTCTATTTTCAATTTCCGCACCTCTTCGTCTGTGAAGAATCGGTCGGGAGCAGACAATTGTTGTAGTTTCTCATGAAACCGCTTTGCCTCTTTACTGCACCGTTTGGCCTTGTTTTTTAAATCACGGTTGTATCGGAATAATCCTAACAAGACAAGGACAATTACGACGACAATTAATCCTATAGCAAGTTTCATAATAAACTGTTGTTTTGATACATTTCCGACCACAAAGATAGTGCTTTCCCCGTTATTTTCCAAATATATTTCCAATTATTTCGGTTTTTTCCTTTTAAAACAAATAAAATGCTAAAGTAACGTTGGAACTGGATTGGTTGTAAATCGCTATGACTCAAAATAATTTTTGTATTACTCTTTTTTTTCGTAACTTTGCAAGCTGAACGTAAACTACTTTTAAATTATGTACAAGAAACTCTTTCTGACTGCAGTCATCATGGCAACCTGCTTACACGTGAATGCACAAACAATAGCTCCCAGTTATAAGGGTACGAGTAATAACAATCCTATCAGCCCTTGCGTATTTTGTGCTGACCCCACAGCCCTGGAATATAACGGTCGTATTTATGTATATGGTACGAACGACCATCAGCAATTCATAAAGAATGGTAAGAAAAACGGGAATGGATATGGTGATATCAAGTCGATAG
>JAFZAE010000259.1 GCA_017548385.1 Prevotella sp. | reverse complement strand
TATTATGTAGGTTGGAGGGGTTGCCCCCTCTTTCCCCATTAAGAACCGTACGTGCGACTTTCACCGCATACGGCTCAAGTTATCACTAAGTTATCGTCTCGCGGACTCTAACCGGTACATGTACGGACATGGTGTCTGTACTGAATCCGATAAAGGGTCTTTTAGGCTGCTCGGGCAACACGTGCCCCTTTCGCCTTTCTTTGGCGGTTTGTTTTGTCGGCTCGCTTTGCAAAGTATTCGTCCCATGCGGGGTCGAAGGGATTCGCCTCTGCCTTCACCTTGATGTAGCGCACGATGGGGATGTCTGCCAGTCGCAGGAGGCTGTAGGTCTTTTCCTTTCCGTCCTTCGTGTATTTGAAGCCGAACGTCCATCGGTTGCGCCCGTCACTGATGAAGTATCTGCGGTTAGTCCAGTACCTCTTCTTTCTCGGGTGTCTGCGGTAGCCCCACCTCATGAGTTGGCTCGTGACAATGTGGTCTATCTTGCAGAACACCTCCTTGGAGCACACATATCTGTAGTAGTTCGCCCATCCGCGCAGAATCGGGTTGAGCTGGTCGATGAGCGCCTGCTGTGTGGCAGTCTTGTTCCATCGGAAGATGGCCTCGTGCAGTTTCTCCACCATTCGCTCCTGACTTTTCTTCGACGGCTTGATTATCAGCTTTCCGTTGTACTTCCGTACGTTGAAGCCGAGGAAATCGAAGCCCTCCGTGATGTGTGTGATAAGCGTCTTTTCCTCCGAGAGTTCGAGACCTCGCTCGGCAAGGAATACCGTGAGCATGGCCTTGACCTCCAAAAGTGTCTCCTTGTCGGCTGCGGTGACAATGAAGTCGTCCGCATACCTCACGAAGTTCACTTTCTTCGTCTGCCACTTGCCTTTCGTTCCCTTCGGGCGGCTTGACGGGAATCGGCTCTTGACGAGCCGCTCCATGCCGTCGAGGGTTATGTTGGCGAGTGTCGGCGAGATGATGCCGCCCTGCGGGGTTCCCTCCGTGGTGGGCGTGAGCAGGCGGTTGTAGACTACTCCGCTCGCCAGCCACTTGTGCAGTACCTCGCCGTCCGTTCGTACGTTGCGGACGAGCCACTCGTGGCTGATGTGGTCGAAACATCCCTTGATGTCGCCTTCAAGCACCCACTCGGGAGAATCTCTGCGGCAGAGCCATCGGTGCAGCGCGTCAATCGCATCCTGACAGCTTCGGTATTTTCGGAAGCCGTAGGAGTTCTTGTCGGCTGTCGTCTCGGCTATTGGCTCCAAGGCCATCTGGTAGAGGGCTTGCATAGCCCTGTCCTTCATGGTCGGGATGCCGAGCGGTCTCTTCTTGCCGTTCTTCTTCGGTATGTACACTCTCTTAAGAGGTATGGGCTTGTATCCCCTTCGCTTAAGGGAGCCTATGGCTTTCGCCTTTTCCGCATTCGTCTGCCAGGTCACCCCGTCCACTCCTGCGGTTCTCTTTCCTTTATTGGATGTCACTCGCGACACCGCCACCATTTTGGCGGCTCTGCTTGTGACGAGGAGGTGCTGCAAGGCCTTCACCTTGTTGTACCTCTTCTCTCTTTGTGCCTTTGCGATTCGCCGCTGCAGCTTGCCTACCCAACGCCTTGCCTGTTCGAGTTCCTCCCTCGTCCATGCCATCGGTTCGGCTGAGGATGCACACTTCGCCTGCTTGGAGGCTCCGCCCATTTGCCGAGACTTGTCCAGTCCTTTCCTCATTCTGCAAGTTCTATAGCGCGTCTCACAACGAATAACCATGCGGAAGTCTGCACGCTTTCGCGTCGGGGTGATGTCTCTGCCCCTATCCGCGGCATTACACCACGGCGTTCGCTTTCTCCGCTCTCTCATATCTGCACGTCGGTTGGGTCGCTCTTGCGATTGACTGACCCATGGGGAGTTTTCCCTCTCACGGGAGGCGTACAGACTTACCCAGTTCCGCATAAGCAACTGACGTCCGACTTAGGACCCACCCATCCACCGACAGTACCTTGGTCCGTGTGGCGGTAAAAAATAGACCGCCAACCCGACTGCTTGCCTTTTGGCATGGCTCGTCAGCATCCGTGAGCCAATCTTTTGTCACGATGGTGCAGTGATTCACTTATGTTGTCCATATCGGTCAGCCTGGCGGCGTCGCCGTCGTGATGCTCGGCGGGTGGCCACGTTGTCGGCAGAGCTTCATACCCAAGAGTCGCCCCTCACGCATGTCTGCCTAGGCTACTGCTGACGGAACAGCAGATTCAGACACCTCCCCCGAGGGCTGAATAATTGCTTTTGCGACTTCTGGTCGCACATTCCATGCAAAAGTACAATAATCTCAGGAAATAGTACTTTTTTTTCAATGAAACAGCCTTTTTTTTCAATGAATTAAATACAAGAATCCTTCATACACATGCTAAAAACAATAATATGTATAGATGTTTTTGAGTCTGTACATATTAAAAAATCAGCGTGAAAAGAACGGATGTTGTCAGTTTTTTTGTACTTTTGCGGCAAATAACACTGAAAGAAAAGCATACACCATGACCATACCCAAAGTTTTACTCCTCATAGTTGTCTTGTTGATGACAACGACTGTTGTAGAGGCACAAGAAAATGATTCTGATTTTGAGACTACCATCGCTGCCGATGTGGTCAGTCAGTATGTCTGGCGTGGACAGGATTTGGGCGATGTCTCACTCCAGCCAACGCTCGGCGTGGCATACAAGGGGCTGTCGCTGTCGGCATGGGGAAATGTGGGACTGTCAAACGCTGACGATACCAAAGAGATTGACCTCACACTCGCCTATACACTCGGAGGATTTAATATAGGTGTCACCGACTACTGGACCAATGACGGACAAGACCCACGAGCCAGATATTTCAAATACCAGGCACATGAGACCAACCATGTCTTTGAGGCCAATGTGGGTTATGACTTCGGTGTGGCAAACATACAATGGTACACCAACTTTGCGGGGAACGACGGTGTGAACAATAACGACAAACGGGCATATAGTTCTTATTTCGAAGTCTCCTCACCATTCCGACTCGCCACATGCGACTGGACGGCAACGGTGGGAGCAGTGCCCTTCGCCACCGACTATTACGATACGTCGGGGTTTGCTGTCACCAACCTCTCTCTACAGGCGACAAAAGACATCCATGTCACCGATGCTTTCTCCATCCCAGTCTTCGGACAATTCACAGCTAATCCACGGACACAAAAAGCATATCTGGTCTTTGGATTCACACTCCAACCGTAAACTATCTCATAATTCCTTATATTAACTCCAGAAACATCTATAATATGAAACACACCAGAATCACACTTGCCATCCTGGCAGTGGGGCTGTCTGTCAATGCGTGGTCACAGACTTCCAGAGCAGAACTGCTGTCACATATTGAACTCGCAAGCAGCAACTATTGCAACTATCCCAATCCCACGGGGCATCTTACACCACCGCCAGAGGGTTATCAACCCTTTTATATCACTCACTATGGGCGACATGGCGCACGGTATATCACCGATGACGACCCCTACAAATTTCTTGTCAACAAACTGGACTCCGCCCAGGAAATGGGATTGCTCACTCCAACGGGAGTAGATGCGTTGCGAAGACTGAAACTGGCATACGCTGACGCTTACCGACGTGACGGAGACCTGACACAACTGGGTGCCCGACAACATAGGGCTATCGCCCACCGTATGTGTGTGAACTACCCATCGCTCATGCAACAACCCCTGACCGTGAAGGCCAATTCCTCCACCGTGAGGCGGTGTATGCTCAGCATGGCCAATTTCTGTTTGGAACTCAAGACGATGAATCCCAATCTCGAAGTTGAGATGAATGCCAGTGAGCACGATATGTATTACATTATCCCTAATGACAGCATTGAGATTCCTACGTCGGAGAGAGATGGCGAACTGTATGATATACTGTCGGAGTTCAAGCACAGAATGCTCAATGGAAGACATCAGATGGAACTGCTCTTCAACGACACTGTCAAGGCGGGGAAGTTCATAGATGCCCATAGCCTTGCGGACAATTTATGGGATGTCAACTCCGACATGTTTTGTCTGCCGGAACTGAGATTGTCGTTCAGTGACCTTTTTACTGAGGATGAAATCATCGACGGCTTCCGGGCATACAATGCCAGTTGGTGCTTGTGGGAGGGACTCATGCCTGGAGCACAGCCCAATTATTATGCCATCTATCCGCTGCTGAAAAACTTCCTCGACGAGGCGCATGCTATGGTAAACTCAGGAAAGTCTGGTATAAGACTGCGTTTCGGCCACGATAGCGTGTTGCTGCCGTTCTCCTTCATCCTCGGAGTGCAAGAGGCCACCAACACGACGGATGACATGGAGAACCTGCATAATACTTTTGCCCTCTTCCGTCTCATCCCCATGGCCGGAAACGTGCAATGGGTGTTCTTCCGCAAGCCAGGAAGTGATGATGTCCTGGTGAAATTCCTCATGAACGAAAACGAGACTTCTGTCCCTATACCCACAGACTGCTATCCCTTCTACCACTGGAAAGATGTGGAAAACCACTATCGCACCATGTTGAAAAATGCCAATATCACCTATAAGTCGAATATCAATGAAAAAGAATAAGATAATCCTCGTGGTCATTTCATTATTTGCAGTCACTTCCATCTCTGCCCAGACCACAAAAAAAGAGATTTTCAATGACATTTATCGCACCGGGTCCAACTATTTCGCTTATCCCGGACCACGGCAGCAGAAGATGACACCAGCCCCCCAGGGATATGAGCCTTTTTATATCTTCCACTATGCCCGTCATGGTTCTCGTTACATGTCCAATAACGAATATTACGAGACCGCCATCCATATGCTCGACAGTGCCCAGCAGGTAGGATTGCTCTCTTACAAAGGTAAGGAGGTGCTGGAGAAATTGTGTATAGGATATGCCGATGCATGGCACAGGGATGGCGACCTTACCATGCTCGGCGCGCGTCAGCATCGGGAAATCGCCCACCGTATGTACGAGCGTTTCCCCAGTCTGCTCTCACAACCGTTGCACATCGATGCCAAGTCGTCCACATCGCGGCGCTGCATGTTGAGCATGTTTAATTTCTGTATGGAGATACAGGCGCTCAATCCCACATTGGATATCGCAATGAATGCCAGTAAGCACGACATGAAATATGTGGTCGAGGACCTTAGCCTGAAACCAGAAGCCACACCAGAGAGTGACGCTCTATGGAAACAGGCGTCAGACATGTTTGAAAAAGCACACGACTCCCGTCGGCTGATGGCCGTCTTGCTCACAGACCCTTCGAAAGTGGCAGCCACATTCAGCGGTAGGGAACTGATGGAGGCGCTCTATAATGTGGCTGAGGATTTGCAGAATGTACCAGAACTGGGTATTTCGCTCATCGATATCTTCACAAAAGATGAACTGTTTAATATGTGGCAAGGGTATAATGCGTCGTGGTTGCTCGATACAGGACTGGTGCCCGGTAGCGCGCCCTACTATCATATATTAGATGAGGTGGTGGACAGCATCATATCCACAGCCGAAAGGGTCGTCCGTGAGGGAACGCCTACCATGACGCTACGTTTCAGCCACGATAGTTCGGTGCTGCCTTTGGCCTACGTGCTTGGTTTGAAAGAGGCTATGGGGGCTACCGCCGACTTGCCAAATCTCTATAAACGGATATCCATTGACAAGATTATTCCAATGGCTGCCAATATACAGATGGTATTCTATCGAAAAGAAGGTGCCAACGACATCTTGGTCAAGTTCCTCCTTAACGAGAATGAGACTACGCTGCCTGCCCTGAAATCTAAAACCGCTCCCTACTATCAGTGGAATGATGTCAGGCAGTATATAATGACCTCAAGACTGTAGCATTCACTCCTCCGTCAATTATCGCTTCTCCGTATGTTGCGGTTTCGCCACAACATACGATTAAAAACAGATAAACAAAAACCATGAGCTCGATTGTAAAGAAAATATACAAAGAACCCAATTATTCTCTCTATTTATTGATGAAACTGTTTGCCCGTCAAATCAGTGACGAACGGTTTATACGATGGAAATACAGGCTTAAAATGAAGCAGCCACTCCATCTTGATGTGCCCAAAACATTCAACGAAAAACTGCAATGGCTCAAATTGAATGACCAACATCAAGAATATTCACAACTTGTTGACAAATATGAGGTGAAGAAGTATGTGGCACAGATTATCGGTGAACAGCATATTATCCCCACCTTGGCAATATATAATTCTGTGGATGAGATAGATTTTGCACAACTTCCCCAACGTTTCGTATTGAAATGTACACACAATTCAGGTGGAATTGTGATATGCAAGGACAAAGAAAAATTAGATACAGCCAAAGCAAAGAAAAAACTAATACGTGGACTTCGCAAAAATCCATTCTGGACCAATAGGGAGTATCCCTACAAGAATGTGAAACCTCGCATCATAGCCGAACAGTATATGGAGCAGGGTGGGGAAGAGTCACTTCGTGACTACAAAGTGCTATGCTTCAATGGGAAGGCAAAACTCATCGAACTACATCTCAACCGCTACACCGACCATCATACCCAGGACTTTTATGATGCGGAATGGAACAAGACCACGATTTCACAGGGTGGCTATGGCGCTACCTCAGACATTGTGGTGCCACGTCCCGATAACTTTGATGAGATGATACGGCTCAGTGAACTACTCACAAAGGATATGATTCATTGTCGGGCCGATTGGTATAGCATCGGTGATAAGTTGTATTTTGGTGAACTGACATTCTTTGATGGCAGCGGTTTGAATCCTTTCGACGATCCTAAGGACGATTTGATGTTGGGAGAGTGGATACAACTTCCAAATGAGGTTTAACCTCACAACCAACACGCTTCGCTACCTCATAACCTCATAACACTTTCGCAAGTGTATTTATATTTAAACGGCCTGTAGGGCCTACGAACTCATAGCCCAGGGCATCGCCCTGGGGCTTGTTTGATGAGGGGAAAACGCGCCCTGCAAGGGCAAAAGCTTGATCAACAGGTTTGTGCTTTTGCCCTAACCTTACAAATACCTTCTGACTCTTTTCTTGTAGTCAAGGTAATCCTGCCCGAAATCCTTTTCCAGACGTTTCTCCTCGCTTCTAACCTGTATGGTTAGCAGTATCACTTCCACCAGGAAAACAAGTAGAGGTAAGGCAGACCAGAGCCATACGAGAATGCCCACATCATAGATGTAGATGCCCACAAGCATGGGATTACGGCTCAGACGATAGGGACCACCCGTCATCAGATGTTGGGTGCGGGGAGCCACTTCATGATTATAGGCATCAAACGGGTTCCCTTTGCCAACAATACGCATATATATTATGCTATAGATGCTAAGTGCCAGTCCAACTACCGCTAACAACACACCAACGACACACAAAACAGCTGAGGCTGGGACGTATGGCCATGGACGTCCTGATACCAGCCACATCAAAGCTGGTATTCCAATGACAAAAATGAGTAATCCCAATAGATACCCGAATATATGTGACTTGTTCATTCTTTTTGCTACTTGATTTATGGTTGCAAAATTACTCTTTTTCATTAATAAATGTGATAAGCACGATAGATTTTTAACGATAGAATACCTCAGAACACCCCATTCTATGTAACATTTTTTTTATATTTTGCATAATTCAGAAAAAAATATACAATATATGTTGCGAATATTTAAATTTATTGTAATTTTGCACAAAATCGGCAAAAAGTGCAAAACTGAGCCGTTGAATGTTTCGCAACGTAATCTTTATTGAATGTTTTTTGGGGCATTTTGCCCAATGAATGTTTTATGCTGGACAGTCGAAAGGCTGTATTCTTAAATCTTTTTACTAACTATCTTTTTACTAACTTTACCATGCAAAATTTTCGGAAAGTTTTAGCAGTAATCTTTACCGGTATGGCGGGGTTTGCTGTCACAGCGGCGGCACAACCAGTCCAAACTGTGGAGTCTGTACTCCAGACGAGGAATGTCATACAGGTAAAAGGTGTTGTCCACGACTCGAGCGACCAGCCGATCATCGGGGCAACAGTTATGGAAGTAGGCTCCCAAGGTAACGGAACCGTGACGGCAGCAGATGGTTCGTTCACTATCTCTGTGCCAAGAGGAGCAAGTCTGACAATCTCGTATGTGGGCTACAAGACCGTCACCGTCAAGGCTCAAGAGGGACGTACCATGGACATCCTCTTGCAAGAGGATTCTGAAGTTCTGGAAGACGTGGTGGTCGTCGGTTATGGTGTGCAGCGCAAGAAACTGGTCACAGGTTCTACCGTGCACGTTGACGCCGATGATATAGCCGCCACAAATGCCGTGGATGCCTTTGGCGCTTTGCAGAGCCAGGCAGCAGGTATGAACATTGTGATGAATTCGGGACAGCCAGGTGAAAGTTACAAAGTGGTCATCCGTGGTATGGGTACTGCAGGTTCTAACGAACCATTGTATGTTGTCGATGGTGTGCCAGGAGGTAATATCAGTGACCTCTCGCCCAATGATATCGAGTCAATCGACGTGCTCAAGGATGCTGCATCGAGTGCCATCTATGGTGCGCGCGCATCCAATGGTGTCATCCTTGTGACAACAAAGAAAGGCAAGGCCGGGAAAGTGAAAGTGTCGTTCGATGGTTATCTCGCATGGCAGAACCCCAACACCAATGATGTGACACCTCTGAATGCCAAGCAGTATATGGAAATCAACGACAAGGCATACGAAATCCAAGGTGTGTCGACCTATGACTGGGCCACGCTGATTCCTAAGCAATATCAACAAATAATGAATGGTACATGGAACGGCACCAACTGGTTGGAGGAAACCACCATTGACAACGCCCCCATGAACAATGCTTCGCTCAATATCACAGGTGGTAGCGACGTATCGCGATTCGCACTCGGTTTCACCAAGTTCCACCAGACCGGTACTATCGGCTGGCCGGCAACACCGAAGTTCGATCGCTACACCGTGCGCATCAACTCCGACTACTCGCTCATCAAGAAGATGGGTCGCGACATACTGAAATTCGGCGAGAACATCACTTTCTCCGCAATTAATAAAAAAGGTGTGTCCATTGGTGGTATCTATGGCAACAGCATCCGTAACCTTCTGGCCATGTCGCCGCTGCTCCCAGCATACAACGATAATGGCGGTTTCTATGAATATTCCGACATACAGGCCGATGGATGGGACTTCAGTGCTGAAATGGCCAACCCGTTGGCAGCTATGAAATATGATGAGGGCAATAGCTACACCAAGAGATACCGCTTGCAGAGCAATTTCTTCCTGGAGTTTTCGCCCATCGTGGGACTGACCATCAAGTCGAGCGCAGGATGGCTCTACCGCCACAATGAAAACCGCAGCTATGTGCCTGTCTATGAACTCAGTACCAAGAAGTCTAACCCCAACGACGATGTACGCCAGAGTCAGGGCTACAATATGAGATGGTCATTGGAAAACACCGTCAATTATGTGAAGTCGTTCGACTTGCATAATTTCGACGTGCTTTTGGGACAGTCACTTGAGAAGTGGGGATATGGCAGCAATGTAGGTGCAACCAACTCCAATTCGCTCTTCCCTGGTTCATTTGAGCATGCATATATTAACAATGCCAATGTGGTTGACCCGGCATACACCAGCATCAGTGGTAGTCCTAATGACCAGGGTGCCCTGTCATCATTCTTCGGACGTGTCAACTACAACTACAATGAGACCTATCTGCTCTCCTTGGTACTCCGTGCCGATGGTTCATCCAACTTCGCACGCGGAAATCGCTGGGGATATTTCCCATCAGTATCCGCCGGTTGGGTAATCTCCAACGAATCGTTCATGGAGTCAACACATGATTGGCTGAGCTTCCTCAAACTCCGTGCAAGCTGGGGACAGAATGGTAACTGTAATATCGCCAACTTCCAATATGTGGCCACCGTCGCCTTCGACGACCCATATTATTTCGACAATAAGGATAATCCCGGCATCGGTGCATATCCTAATATCCTTCCCAACAAAGACGTGAAGTGGGAAACATCTGAGCAGCTTGACTTCGGATTCGATGCACGTTTCCTCCGCAATAGACTGGGAATTTCTTTCGACTGGTATAAAAAGACGACCAAGGACTGGCTCGTCCGTGCCCCGGTATTGCTTTCATACGGAACAGGCGCTCCATACATCAATGGTGGTGACATCGAGAACAAGGGTTATGAGATTCACCTCTCATGGAACGACCGTGTAGGCAAAGACTTCCAGTATAGTGTCACTGCCAACCTCTCACACAATAAGAATGAAGTTACACGTCTTGCCAACTCCGAGGGTATCATCCATGGTGGTTCAAATGCCATCGCACAGAATACCGCTGAGTTGTACCGCCTCGAGGTAGGTTATCCTATTGGTTACTTCTGGGGATATGAGATGGAAGGCATTATCCAGAATGAGCAGGATCTGCAGAATTACCTCGACCGCAACTGCGGTGGCGACAAGGCCAACTCACTGCAGGGCGATGCCATTCAGCCTGGTGACGTGAAGTTCGTCGATGTCAACGGTAATGGTAAGATTGACAAGGGTGACGATGACAAGACCATGATTGGTGACCCCAACCCCGACTACACTGTAGGTCTGAACATCAACATCGCTTACAAGGGATTTGACTTCTCGCTCAATGGTTATGGCTCATTCGGACAGCAGGTGGCAAAGAGCTATCGTCAGTTCTCCGACCATCCCGATGACAACTACTGCACCGACGTCTATACCAAGTATTGGACGGGAGAGGGCAGCACCAACCGCTATCCTCGTTTCACCGATGGTAAGCATGTTAATATGTCGGAGATTTCACGAGTATGGGTTGAAGATGCCGACTTCTTCAAGATTTCCAGAATCTCTATTGGCTACGACATCAAGCGTGTGGCTAAGTTCCTCCCAGTTGAAAAGTGCCGCGTTTATGTCTCGGCAAGCAACATGTTCACATTCACCGGCTACTCAGGTATGGATCCTGAGGTCGGATTCGGCAACGGAACAAGCTGGGCTTCTGGTATCGACTGTGGTTATTACCCATCATCACGCTCGTGGCAGGTGGGCTTGAACATCAACTTTTAATCTTTGAAGATCATGAAAAAGAAATTAATATATTTAGTGTCAGTATTTTGCCTGATACTTGCAGGATGTGACGACTTTCTCGATACCGAGAGCCTCACAATGAAGGATACCTCCAACTTCCCCGTCAATGAGACGGATGCCATACAAATGGTTAACGGTATCTATTCTGTCATGAACCGCAACCTGGCTGACCCCGAGGAAGACCCATTCTTCATCTTCGATATCGCATCCGATGACCGTCTGGGTGGTGGTAGCCAGAGTAATATTGGTGCTCAGGGCGTTGACCGCCTGATGAATGCCTATGTCGACTGGATGAAACCACTATGGAAACAGCGCTATGCTGGTATCAACCGCGCCAACAGTGCACTGGAGACCATCGACAATGTGACTGGATGGAGCTCAGAAAGCAAGAAAAACCAACTGCTTTGTGAAATCTATTTCCTCCGCGCATTCTACTATTTCAACCTCGCACAGGTGTTCAATGGTGTACCTTTGGTGTTATCCACAGACCCACAAAATCTTCCCAAAGCTACTCCCGACGAGCTCTATGCACAAATTGCATCTGACTTAAAGAAAGCTATCGAATACGGGCCATCCACCAAATATCCTGAGTTTGGTGAGGGACGTGTATCAAAATGGGCTGCCGAGGGTATGATGGCACGCGTATGGTTGTTCTACACGGGCTTCTACAACAAATCCGAACTTCCTTTGACCGCAGAGGAAGGTGGTTCCATCTCCAAACAACAGGTTGTCGCATGGCTTGAGGACTGCATCCAGAACAGTGGATTCGGACTTGTTTCCGACCAGCGTAACCTCTGGCCATATACCAATCCCTACACAGGTAAAGACTATTTCTACGATATCGAAAATGGTCTGAACTGGGAGACGGACGAGAACAAGGAGAATATGTTTGCTGTCAAGATGTCCAACAAACCAGGATGGAGTGCCGATGCACAGCTGCGCCACAACCGTATTGTGGAATTCTATGGTTTGCGTAAAACCACTGCCGATGCCTTCCCATTCTCCGTGCAGGGTTATTCCAATGGTCCAGTATGTGAGAAATTGTGGACCGACTGGGCAGAAGACCCAGACTATGCTAATGACTATCGCCGTGTAGGTTCCATCTGCGACCGAAAGGTTGAAATTCCCAATTACAAGGGTGACCCCGCCAAGGAGGTGGAGAATACCGAATTGTTGGCTAAGAAGTATATCGGTTGTGAGGCAATCGACCCAGAGACTGGACAGCGCATGCTCAGCTATGGTTATTTCTACGGCAGTGAGAACAACCGTCAGACAGGTCTGACACAGTCGCTTGTATGGCTACGTTTCGCCGACGTGCTGTTGATGCACTCTGAACTCACTGATGGTAAGGTTATCTACAATGGCAAGAGCGGACTCAACGCTGTACGCGAGCGTGCCAAACTGCCCGATATTCCTTATAGCCTCGCCAACTTGAAGAAAGAGCGCCGCTATGAACTTTGCTTCGAGGCTCTGCGCTGGAACGACCTCCGCCGTTGGGGTGATGTGCAGGAGAAAGTGAAGAACCAGGTGGGCAATGTAATTCTCAATCAGGGTATCCCTGGCGTGTATGCCTTCACCAACGACTTCATGCAGCGTTACAATGCCACAGGTGGTGGTTTCTTCAAGATTCCAGAGGATCAGGTGACACTGTCCGAGGGAGTATTGGAGCAGAATCCGGGATGGGAGCCTGGAACCGAGTGGGCTAAGGCATTGAGCTGGACGGCACCCCCAACAAGACCCGTCTGGGCGCCAACGCCAT
>JAFZAE010000258.1 GCA_017548385.1 Prevotella sp. | reverse complement strand
TGATGTAAACTTTGTGGAGAACATGAAGGTGGAGCAGGAATATAAACAATTGGATAATGGCGAATGGGTGCTAGTCACGGACAATATGATGGTGGAAATGTCGTTAACAAAATTCCTTAGCAAGGCTGTTGTGCTGAGAACTACTTATCTTTACGACTACTCATTCGACCCAATACCCAAGAAATTGTTCAAGGGAAAAGCGACTAAGCAAACCGAGGCAAATGCGAAAATGCACGATGACAATTATTGGAATGAAGCCCGAAAAACAGAACTCACGAAAAGTGAATCCTCGATGAATGATTTCATTCATAATATGCAGCAAGTCAAGGGATTCAAATATATCTTATGGTTTGCTAAGGCTGTGATAGAGAATTTTGTTGAGACGGGGACACAAAACACTAAAAGTAAATTTGACATAGGGCCTATCAATACAATCGTATCAAGCAACTATGTCGATGGTATCAGATACCGTCTGAGTGGCCAAACTACTGCAGCGCTCAATCCGCATTGGTTCTGGAAGGGTTATTACGCTTATGGACGTGACACAAAGAAGCATTATTACAATTCTCAAATTTCATATTCATTCAACAAAAAAGAATACCAACCTACGGAATTTCCGATTCAATCCATCACATTTACATCTACTTACGATGTGATGTCACCCTCCGATAAATTCCTATATACCGATAAAGATAATGTCTTCACGTCTTTCCGTTGGAAGAAAGTTAACCAAATGTATTTCTATCAACGACAGGATTTGAAGTTTGACTGGGAAACAGATTGGGGTTTTAGAACAAATCTCGATATCAAATGCGAAAGCAACGAACCTACAGGTGAGATGGCTTTCAATCGCATCGCAGATGGTGAACCTGTCAATAAGATACGTACCACAGAAATGTCTTTTGGCTTCACCTATTGTCCTGGACGCACATATATCAATACCAAACAGCATCGTCTGCCCGTTAATTTCGACGCGCCAGAGTTCTCCATCAATCACACCATGGGATTCAAAGGCCTGTTGGGAGGACAGTATAGATATAATTACACAGAGGCCGGTATCTACAAAAGAATATGGCTAAATAGCTGGGGGCGTATGAATATCCGCGTCAAGTTGGGAGCTCAATGGAATAAGGTGCCATTCCCTTTACTGATTATGCCTCCTGCTAACTTGTCATATGTAATCGAGGAAGGAACATTTGCCTTGATGAACAATATGGAGTTTCTCAATGACCGATACGCATATACTGATGTTTCATGGGAATTGAATGGAAAGTTGTTCAACCGCATTCCATTGCTAAAAAAACTCAAATGGAGAGAGACCTTTGGATTTAAGGGTATGATAGGCAGACTAACGGATAAGAACAACCCCTTCTTGCTGAAGAATGCCGATGATAAAATGTTGTTTGAGTTCCCCGCCGACACACATCTTATGCGGAGTAATGAACCTTATTGGGAGTTCCATGCTGGTATCCATAATATCTTTAAATTTTTTGAGATTGATTATGTACGACGTCTCAACTACACAGGATATAAAGGTGTCAAGAAAGATGGCATCCGCTTTACATTTGAATTTACATTTTAAATAGATACTCAATAGACAATACTAACAATAAAATGTATGAGTCTATATAGTACATCTACATAACGTATTATTGATTTTTATGAACATCATCCTTGCTGACAATCAGGACATTACCCGTGCAGGTTTACAATTCCTTCTTCAAACATTCAATGAGTGCCCCTATCATGTTGTGAGCGATAAGTCGGCCATGATTCAGTTGCTGAAGCAGTATGCTGATGCGTTGGTCATTATGGACTATACGCTTTTCGATATTAACGACATCGAGGAGTTGATGGTTCTTTCACAACGGTTTATAAATGTACAATGGATTATTTTTAGTGAGGATTTAAGTGTTGATTTTGCCAACAGACTTATTGTGACATTGCCACAGGCAAGCATTCTGTTGAAGGAGTCGCCATTGGGTGAGATTCGGGAATGTTTGTCACAAGTGATGCAACACAGACGATATATTTGCCAGCGTATGATGGAGATGCTTCTTACAAATAATAGGCAAGAAGAAGAAAAGACAATACTGACTAAAACTGAAAATGAAATTCTCAAGGACATTGCCTTGGGTATGACAACAAAGGAAATTGCCGAGAAGAGGTTTTCTAGTTTCCACACTGTAAACACACACAGAAAGAATATCTTCAGAAAGCTCAATGTCAACAATGTCCACGAGGCAACTAAGTACGCCTTACGTGCAGGCTTGGTTGATTCCGCTGAATATTATATTTGAGAAAGTATGTCTCACTTTTAAATCTCCTAATTTGTAAAGATAGTTATCTAATATTCTTATGGTCTCATTAAAAATGTCACTATTTTATTAACTTTTGTGTCAAACTGTTATTTTTCTTAATCTGATTGTACATCATTAAGATATTTCCATTATCTTTGTGAAGAATTATTCTTGTTAAACAGAATTAACTGAACACAGCTAAAGCCTATGAAAAAGATAATGGGATTGTTGATGATGCTTTTTTTCGCATCGATTGTAAATGCTGCAGATTGCTTTGTGAATTTCAAGGGAGATGGATGGATGCTCAATCGCAATGACAAGGTCAACATCTATCTTGATCATGTCACCGACAAAGGCATTTTACATGCTGCCTGCGATTTGTGCGTAGATATACAAAAGGTATGTGATGCGAAGGTGACTGTGTCGGATAATGATGATGACGCCTCCATTGTTGTTCGCATTAATCCCAAGATGAATGCCACAGAAAAGTATATCATCGACATAGATGGGAAAAACCGGATGACAATCACAGGTAGCGACAAACGGGGAACAATCTATGGAATCTATGAAGTTTCGAAACAAATAGGTGTCTCGCCTTGGTATTATTGGGCTGATGTACCTGTGGAAAAACATCCTCAGATATGGCTTACCCCAGGAATCTATACTGATGGAGAGCCTGCTGTACGCTATAGAGGCATTTTCTTGAACGACGAAGCTCCTTGCTTGACATCATGGGTCAAAAACACCTTCAACACCAACTATGGAGGACATGAGTTCTATGAGAAGGTGTTTGAGCTAATTCTTCGCCTAAAGGGTAATTTCCTTTGGCCTGCTATGTGGTCTTGGGCTTTTTATGCTGATGACCCACTTAATTCGCCACTCGCCGATGAGATGGGGGTGATCATTGGCACTTCACATCATGAGCCCATGGCGAGGAACCATCAGGAATGGGTGCGACATCGGAAGGATTATGGTGCATGGAACTATCGTACTAACAAGGCTGTCCTTGACAATTTTTTCCGTGAGGGTATGGAGCGTGCCAAAAACACCGAAGATGTCATTACAATCGGAATGCGGGGCGATGGCGACGAGGCAATGAGTGAGGATGCAGATACGAAGCTATTGCTTGATATAGTTAAGAACCAACGCAAGATAATCAGTGATGTGACAGGTAAACCAGCCAATAAAACCCCTCAGGTGTGGGCATTATATAAGGAGGTGCTCGATTATTACGACAAAGGTATGCGTGTGCCAGACGATGTCATCATGTTACTTTGTGACGATAATTGGGGAAATGTGCGGCGAGTACCTAATGAACGAGAACGCAAACACAAAGGTGGTTGGGGCTTATACTACCATGTGGACTATGTGGGTGCTCCAAGAAACTCCAAATGGCTCAATGTCACGCCTATTCAGAACATGTGGGAGCAACTTACCTTAGCCTATGAATATGGTATTGATAAAATGTGGATACTGAATGTGGGTGACTTGAAGCCTATGGAATACCCCATTCAGCTCTTTATGGATATGGCATGGAAAGGAGGCGAGACTTTGCCTGACCATACATTAGATTTTTGTAGGACGCAGTTCGGAGAAGATCAAGCTGCTGAGGCTCAAAGGCTTCTCAATTTATGTTGTAAATATAACGGACGGGTAACAGCTGAGATGCTCAACCAGCGAACTTACAATCTCGAGAATGGAGAATGGAAAGCTGTTGTGGATGATTACAACCGTCTGGAGATGGAGGCACTGCGTCAATACGTCACATTGAAGCCAGAATATCGTGATGCTTACCAGCAAATCATTCTTTTCCCCATCCAAGCCATGGGTAACATTTATCAGATGTATTATGCTCAAGCCATGAACTCAAAACTATATGCAGAGGGCAATCCCGACGCTAATCTTTGGGCTGATAGGGTAGTGGAGGCTTTCCAGCGTGACTCCATACTGTGTGCCGCCTACAACCATGAGATTGCTAATGGTAAATGGAATGGTATGATGACTCAGAAACATATTGGATATAGAAGTTGGAACGATGACTTTGGTCCTAAGGACATCATGCCAAGGGTGCAGAGGATGGATGAGAAAGTGGGTGGCAGCGTTTTCACTGAGAAAGATGGCGTGGTGTCCATTGAAGCGGAGCATTATTATGAGAAAGTGGATGCCGAAAAAGCAAAATGGACGGTGATACCTTTTATGGGGCGCACGCTGAGTGGCATATCACTACGCCCTTATACTGTTCCCACTACAGGTGCATCACTTTTATACCATTTCAACAATTCTTCGGTGGTGAAAAAAGTGATTGTTGTCGTGAAATCCACTCTGGATTTCCTTAATAAAGGCGGACTCTGTTATCAAATTTGGATAGATGACAATCTCATACAAACGGTGAATTTCAATGACAATTTGAATGAGAAGCCAGAGAATATTTATAGTATCTATTATCCCACTGTGGCTCGTCGTGTGGTGGAGAAAACAGCTGATGTAAGTCTGCCTGCAGGAAGTCATACTCTGCGTATAGTACCATTGGATCCTGGCATAGTCTTTGAGAAATTTGTTATTGACTGTGGCGGCTATACCCCCTCGTACTTGCATTGGCAAGAATCACCAAGAAAAGTGGAATAACCTACAATAAAACTCGATTTATCATGAAGACTATCATTATACTTATCGTTTTTACAGTTATCATTTTGGGGGTTATCTTCCTTCCACGTCGGAAAGACAAAGAATCTGATTTTAAAGAGGAAGAATATAAACCAAGTGGGAAGAAATGGGTCTTCAACGGATTGCTCCATATCGACAACCCTCCAGAGGATCCCTCAGTCTTTACACAGTATGAAGGTGAAATCAAATTGATTACCAAGAAAGGCTTTGTACAATATGAAATGACACCTGACAAGGCCATCGGTGAGGAGGCTTTGGGCTTGTATTATGTGGAGGTGCGTACTGCTGAAAACTATCTTTCCATACAGAAAGATAACAAGGAAATAGCCAAAATATCATCGCCACAGCCCAAACTCTCAGCTTCAGTTGCCGAGAGGGGTGGGGTGGTGCCAGCATATTGTTTTATGGCACGGCGTCCCGATGCAGGGACTTTGTATGGGGCTGTCTGTATCAGCCGATAAGGCAGCCCACTTGATAGACTATGGCTGATACAACCCAAGCTGTCAGCGTGGTGTATCCTGCTGCAAATAGTGCCCATTTCCAACTACCCGTCTCATTCTTGATGGCAGCGATGGTAGCGATACATGGGAAATAGAGCAATACAAAGAGCAGGAAGCAGAAACCTGCCAATGGAGTAATACCATCGCGAGTCATTTGTTCCCGAAGTACTGGATAACGGCTGTCGTCAGCATCCTCTTCAGATATATCCTCATTCCCTGCATACAATACGCCCATAGTGGAAGCGACAATTTCCTTTGCACCAACACCTGCCACTAATCCCACATCGAGTTTCCAGTTGAAACCTTGTGGCTTGAAGATGGGCTCGATACCCTTGCCGATATAACCGATATAACTCTGTTCTTGTTGTTCTTGTTTGGTCAGGTTGTCATTGTGGGGGAAGTATCCCAAAGCCCACACGATGATGCTGGCTACAAGGATGATACCTCCCATCTTTTTCAGATATTGTTTGCCTTTTTCCCATGTGTGGCGAAGCATTGCCTTGCTTGTGGGGAAACGATAAGGAGGCAGTTCCATCACAAATGGCGTGTCCTCACCCTTGACGAGAAAACGACACAGGAGCCGACTCATGATGATGGCTGTCAGGATGCCGATTACATAGAGCGAAATCATAATCCACGCCTGAAATTTGACAGCAAAGAAAGTGCCGACAATCATCAAGTAGATAGGAAGTCGGGCAGAGCAACTCATAAATGGCAGGATGAGTATGGTGACAAGGCGCGACTTGCGGCTCTCGATTGTGCGTGATGCCATAACGGCGGGCACATTGCAGCCAAAACCCATAATTAGTGGAATAAATGATTTGCCGTGAAGCCCCATCTTATGCATCAACTTGTCCATGATAAATGCTGCACGTGCCATATAACCTGAGTCTTCCATGAATGAGATGAAGGCATATAGGATAAGAATCTGTGGTAGAAAAACAATTACTGATCCCACACCGGCAACCACACCATCCACTAACATATCGCGTAGTGGACCATTGGGTAGTGTGGAACTGAGAAAATTGCCCAAGGCATCGAAACCAGCTTCTATCCAGTCCATGGGATACTGTCCCAAGGTGAATGTGGCTTGAAACATCACATACAATATCAGTAGAAAAAGTGGGAAGCCCAAATATTTATTGGTGATGACACCATCAATGATATGGGTCACATGATAGGTGTCTTCTTTTTTCCCCTCACTATATTCTGCTTCTTGAAGTGCACCATGGATGAAACCATACTTTGCGTCCATGATGGCTGTTTCACTGTCTTCATTTGTGTTCTCTTTAATGAGAGCGGCAGCCTTGTCTCTTTTTTTCAAGATGGTTGACGCATTCGACAATGTGCGAACATATCGTTCTGCCTCACGGTCCATCTCAAGCAGTTTGATGGCCAGATAACGGGTAGAATATTTGTGTCGTACGTTAGCGGCTTTCTTGATTTCTTCCTTGACCATGTCAATACCTGTTTCCACATATTCACCATGATTGATGTGAATGTGGCGCGAAACGGCTTTGTTACGACGTGGACCATGACCAAAGTCCTCTGGGTGATCACCCCCATGATGTTTCTCGTAATCCTTATGCCACTCTTGAATTTCCGCTGCGATTTTGGGGTCAATACTACCATCTTCCTTCACATAGTCCAGACCCTCATACATATTAATAATAATATGAAAGAGCAGTGGAACACCTTTGCCATTTTTAAAGATAGTTGGCACCATGGGGGTGCCGAAAAGTTGCCCCAACTTGTTGATATCAATATTGTCGCCACGTTTCTCTGTTTCGTCAAACATATTCAGGGCGCACACCATTCGCAGGTTCATATCAATCAACTGGGTAGTAAGATATAGGTTGCGCTCCAAGTTACTGGCATCAATCACGTTAATAACAATGTCGGGTGTCTTCTCGATAATTTGTTTACGCACATATAGCTCCTCAGGACTATAGGCAGATAGCGAATATGTGCCAGGAAGATCGATGATATTGAATTCGTAGCCCTCAAACTTGGCATATCCCTCTTTGGCATCTACGGTGACACCTGAATAATTACCTACACGTTCATGGGCGCCAGAGACAAAGTTGAAAAGGGAGGTCTTCCCACAGTTGGGATTGCCCACAAGAGCCACATTGATACGACGGCGTTTTTTCATAGCAGCGTCATGTAACTGTGATTCGCTAAGAGGGGCGTCATCGTCAATGGTATTGATTCCTTGCAGGTTTTCCGTATTCATACGAGCTATCTCTTTGGCCTCTTCCTCGCTAATGATTTCAATCATTGTTGCTTCGTCATGCCGTAAGGACACCTCATATCCTAAAAGTTTATATTTTACAGGGTCTTGGAGCGGGGCATTGAGCAATACTTCCACTGTGGTTCCCTTGATGAAACCCATCTCGATGATGCGCTTTCTGAAACCACCGTGTCCCAAAACTTTCACGATGACACCTCTTTCTCCTGTCTTTAAATCAGATAGTCTCATGTCGCTTCTCTTTTCAACGCTGCAAAATTACAAAAAAAGCAAGACTTTCATCTTGCTATTCATAACTTGTTCGTAAAAATACCTTGAAATAGGTATTAACCTGTCACCTGTTGCTCTGAAATACCTGAGTTGTTAGGTGTACCATTAAAATATGCATCTAATTCTTTCTCTGCGCTGCCTTCGATGTTTTCAAGGTCTTTAATGATTTTACCATGTTCAAGCAAAGTAATCCTTGGGCAGATATCAATGGTATGGGCGAGATTGTGACTGCTAATGATGATGGTAGCTCCACTGCTCTCATGATATTCGCGGAGCACATTCTTTAGGACATTTTGACTGGTAGGGTCAAGGAAATTAAAAGGTTCGTCAAGAATGAGTAGTTCAGGCTCGTTCAGCAGAGCTGCCACAATTCCAACCTTATGCTTGTTGCCTGCCGAGAGATCACGGATGAGTTTCTTCTGTCCAAGAATTTCCCCTGCCATGAAATGTTCATATTTTACAAGACGTTGTTCTATATCTTCCTTTTTGATGCCACAGACTTTACCAATGAAAGAGAAATATTCCTCTGGCGTGAGAAAGTCAATCAAAAAACCATCGTCAATATAAGAACCCGTATAGTTCTTCCAGTCTTCACTCTGTGCTGGGTCAACAGTGACAATTGTCTCGTTGTCGGTAGGCGAGACAATTTCATATTCTACATTGCCATTGTCTGCTTTCAACAAATCCAACAACAGGCGGAACATAGTGGTCTTTCCTGCACCATTGTTGCCAACTAAGCCAATGAGTTCACCTGCCCCAACTTTATATTCCTCAATATCTACAGCAACGGTCTCACCGAATGCCTTTCGAAGATTTTTTACGTTGATTTTCATATTTAATTGTTCTTTTTATTAGAGAGTGCAGACGTCATCGCCTACATCTAATACTCACATCCTATTTAACGCTTTGCAAAGTTAATCATTTTTCTTTTACTAAACGGAAGGAAAACCTAATAATTGTCCAATCATCCCCAAATTTGTTTATTTCTCCTCTTTGTTTGTTGAAAAAGAACATACAATAAAATGGGATTCACTGCGTTATAATAATAATGTATAGGTCTTTCTATGTATTATTGTTGATGGCAATGGTGGCAATTGCCCTGCCATCCTGCTCTGACGATGACGACTTTACCATGTCGCCCAATAACTTGTTGACTTTTTCAAGCGATACCGTGAGCCTCGATACCATCTTCTCAAGGGTGCCTACGGCCACCAAAACATTCTGGGTATACAATAAGTCTGGGAGTGGTATCAGATGTACCAATATCCGACTTGAGAAAGGCAATCAAACCGGTTTTCGTGTGAATGTTGACGGGTCATATTTAGGCGCATCCGATGGCTTTATGGTAAATGACATTGAAGTCAGGAACCGTGACAGCATCAGAGTATTCGTCGAACTGACATCACCAGCTAACAATAAGGATGTTCCGACGTTGCTCACAGAAAACCTGATTTTTAATCTTGAGAGCGGTGTACAGCAAAAGATTTGTCTTCAGGCCTTTACCTGGGATGCCGACATGTATGATCATTTAGTTATTCGCGAAGATAAAACGATTGAAACCACAAAACCCATTATTATCTATGGTGGCATTACAGTAGAGGAAAACGCGACGCTAACTATCAAGGCTGGCACAACACTCTATTTTCATGAGGATGCCGGTATTGATGTGTATGGAAGACTGATGATAGAAGGCACACCTGAGAGCAATGTCGTTCTTCGTGGCGACCGTATCGATCACATGTTTGACTATCTCCCTTACGATCGTGTGAGCGGACAGTGGCAGGGTATTAAATTCCATGAGTCATCATATGACAATTCTATTGATTTTGCCGATATCCACAGCACCTACAATGGGATTGTGTGTGACTCCTCCGATGTATCCCGATTGAAACTCAACCTCTATAACAGCATAATTCATAACTGTCAGGGGTATGGTCTGTTGTCTATTCATTCGGTAGTGGATGTGGTGAACTGTCAGATTACCAACACTTTAAATGACTGCGTGGCATTTTATGGTGGGGTGGGGCGCGTAATGCAATCTACCATCGCACAGTTCTATCCATATGATGCCAACCGTGGTGCCGCCCTGCGCTTTGCTAACAGAAAAGGCGACCAATTGCTACCACTCTATGACTTTAACTGTATTAACAGTATCGTCACTGGTTATGCCGATGATGTGGTGATGGGAGAAGCCGATACAACTGCATATTACAAATATTGTTTCGACCATTGTATGCTACGAACACCTGCTATCGAAGACACCATCAACATCAAGGATGTGATATGGGAAGATCCCGAGGACACCGTCACCGTAGCTGGGTATAAACATTTTAGGGTGTTTGATACCGATAACCTTATCTATGATTTTAGATTGGATTCTCTTTCCACAGCCATTGGAAAGGCCTTGCCAATAGAGTCGCTACCCTATGACAGATTGGGTCTCCGACGTGATGAGGAACCAGATCTTGGCTGTTATGAATATATTAAAGAACACTAACCTCAACGCTATGAAAAAAATAGAACTTAAAGCCTCCATAGAATTTGTACAGATGGAGGAGTTGTCAAAAGAAGATCGCGCATTGGTGGAGAGCGCCATCAAGGCAACTGAAAACTCATACGCCAAATACTCCAACTTCAATGTGGGAGCTTCTGTATTGCTTGATGACGGGCGGATGGTCATTGGTGCCAACCAGGAGAACGCTGTTTTCCCTTTGGGATTATGTGCTGAGCGTACAGCAATTTTTGCTGCACAAGCACACTATCCAGAGCATGCTATCCTGAAATTAGCAATTGCTGCTCGCAATCAGAATGGTCTGATGGCTAAGCCCGTGAGTCCGTGTGGCTCATGTCGACAAGTTATCCTTGAAATGGAGGAAAGGTATAAACAACCAATGCGCATACTCCTTTATGGTACTGATGGTGTTTATATCATCAATAGTGTAAAGGATATTTTGCCCTTGTGCTTTGCCGAAGAGAGCATGAAGTAGGTATTACTCTTGAATCTCGACATGTTGCTGATAGATATCTTCTAAATTGATACCTTCGGGAACTTTTGCACTGATTGTATCCCTTTTGACAGGAATGTTTAGAAGGGGTATATTTGTATTTACGATTGGTTGAGGTATCACGGAAGGGATGAAGGATTGTTGGACTGTTGTCTCCATCGATTTTTCCATTTCTTCTGGCTGTTTCTCCGTCTCGACAATTTGTATGCTGTCAGTTTGTAAGGCTTTAGTCTTATCCTCTTTTTCATCCAAGTCTATAACGACATCAAGTTGCTTCATTTCCTTCAAATGACTCTCGCAACCTTTCAACATATGTGCCGTCTGAAGAATGCGTGAGCGATTCTCGTCAGTATTTTGATATGCCAGATAATTATCAAGTGCTTTTTGATAGTTGTCACGTGCCTTTTCCCATTGTTCCTCAAACATATAGCACAATCCCAGACGATAATTGATTTCACCCTTTTCATTTTCAAAACACACTCCAAGGGCTTTCTCGTAATATGGGATGGCCTCGTGGTATTGCTGGAGTTGAAAATGACTCTCACCATCGGTGAAATAATAAACAGACCTCTCGTGTGGGGCAAATCCCTCTAATTGGGGAATGGCTTCGTCTAGATATTTACATGCTTCGGGATATGCCCATTCATGAAAATAGCATATCCCCATATATGCATGATATCGGGGATTAAGGTCATATTGTTCGTCTAATTCCGCAAAAATCAGCAATGCCTCATGGTATTTGCCACTTTGGAAATAGTCGATGGCCATGCCCAAACGCTCTGTGTCGTCGGGAGGGTCATCATGGATTGCCAGTGATAATGCCATCATCAAACTGGCTATAAGTAGCATAATTCCTTTTGTCATTACATTTCACGGTTAATGTTATCTTCTTATTTCGTGTAGAAGTCGATTAACCTGCGTAAGGCTCTGTCACATACAGGACAGAAGATGGGGTTCTCATTCGTGCGCATGCGACAATCTTGACAGCCGCGATAGACACCTTTTAGACTATAGCCGGCACCTTCAAATAATCCTACACGATGGCGGATGGCCTTCTTGGATGTAGATTCCGGAGTGGGTACAGGTGTCCCCTCTTCAATCATGTCCTCCCATTTGCCGTGGAAGTCTGCCAATGTTGTCAGATTGGGCTCCCATGGTTCCACATCATGGGGATACATGGGAATTTGTTCGAAGTCGTAAGCATACTCATCGCCTAAACCACCAAAACTATGCCCAAACTCATGCACGACCACAGGCTTGAAATAGGAATGGTGGGTTGATGTCAAGTTATAGGAATTCAGAATACCGCCACCGCCATATTGGTCGCTGTTCACGAGAATAATAATATGTTCATAGGGCGTCCCTGCCAACCAATCATGCAAATCTTTAAGGTTGAGTGTGGTCAGATAGCGGTCGCTATAGAACGTGTCAAAATGAGAGTGCAATGCTGTCTTCTTCCACACACCTTGTGAGGGACTGCTGGTACCACTTTCTGTCGAGGGTGCCTTTACTGCCACGACATTGAATCTGTTGCGCAACGACTTGAAAGGCTCGTGTGAGAACATCGCCTTGTAGGCAGATTGGCAGTCTTGCATAAACACATTCATCTCACTTTCCTTGTATCCTTCTGCAATAAAGGCAATGTGAATGCAATGCGATGGATCGTCGGCTTCCTGAATGGTCTCGTATGGGGTGACATCATGGTCGCCGACATGGCGAATAAGAATGTCGGTAGGCACCACGGTATGTGTCAGTGTTGTCATGACTGTGCGGCGGTTGTTGTAGAGTTCCAATGTCACGTCAACAGTGTCTTTGGGCATTGGGGTGAGGAAGACATTCTGAAATGCACGAGTGGTCGTCTTGGCCTCATCGTAGGAAAGCCATTCTTGAAAAAGTGTGGAGAATGAATTACGGTAGATGATGCGCTGACTCTGATGGTCACGCACAATAATCTGACCGTTGCCTTCCACGGGTACTTCCGACAATCGCTGCCGTTTTCCATACCAACGTGGAGAGGTACAGAGTTCATCTACCGCTATGTTTTGTTTATTGATGTTACCCGTGAACACGTAGTCAATACGCAATGTGGCATCGGTGAAATATTGGTCGAAGTCCTGAGCATACGTCCATGTGTGACTTGCCAAAAACAATAAGATGGTCAAAAGTTTTTTCATTAGTTCGATTGTTGTTAGGAGTTCAGGAGTTTATACTTTGAATTTGCCGTAATCGATACAAATAATTTGTCAAATCGTCAACTTGTCACTTGTAAACTGCAATATTCAATTCTTTTAACCCTTCTTTTATATATAGTCGTTTCCAATCAGCGCGATGATATTTTTTCCCACCATACAGCAAAATGTCTATGTCCATGACAATTTCGCCTTTTTCCCTCTTTTCTGCTGTATTCCCACATCTATGTTCGATTTCCTTGGTTAGATCACGGAGATCTTCGTATGCCAAATGGCATTGTCCATGAACAACGCAATTCAGGAAATTTGATGATTGAATACCAATAGGCAAAGTCCATAGAGGATGAGAGTAACGCATGGATGTCAAAGATCCTTGTAGTAATTCCAAGGCCTTAGCAATGTTTTCCTCTGCATCGACATTGGTACCCAATGCTATTATCACTTGTGTTTCATCCATGGTAATAAGGCTTGTTTTATTCTAATAACAGCACACGACTGCTCCATTCATTTTTCTTATTCCACTCCACATCGTTGCGATAGGGGATTTCCAGACCATGACTCATAAGGTATGCACCGCTAAAACTCTTTCCTTCGAATTCAAGTGGTCGGATGTCTATACGGTTGAGTTCGTGGACAGTATAGGTGCGCGATGGATCAAGACCAGCCATTTTTACCCGTGGTAGGTGTTCGTTTTGCATCGACTCCGTCTTCCACCAATAGAAAACGGCTTTGTCTTTTTGCTCGGTTACATACATCATCGAAGCCAAACCTTTATGGTCGTAAGGAGATACTAAACGATAAATATCACCAAACTGGACGATAGGACGAATTTGTTTATATTCGCTGATGGCTTTCCGACAGAGGGCTTTTTCTTCTTCTGTCATGTTCTTAGGTTGGATTTCCATGCCAAGACGTCCGCTCATAGCAACATCGATACGATATTTGAGTGCCGTGGTGCGGAAGACTGTATGGTTGGGTACAGCACTGATATGGCATGCCATGGAGATGGCGGGAAAGAAATAGCTGGTGCCCCATTGCATATATATACGCTGTAAGGCATCAGTATTGTCGCTCACCCAAAACTCATCGAAATAGGGGAGGACGCCCCAGTTGGCACGACCACCGCCGCTTGCACAGGCTTGTATGGTCACGTCTGGATATTTCTCACGGACACGCTGGCACACTTTCATAAATCCTCGATGATATTCGATGTTGAGGTGGCTTTGGTCTTGCATATTCAGATATTGACTTCCGTGGTTGGCTATAGACATATTGGCATCCCACTTAATATAATCGATTTCCGGGTATTTGGTAAGTAGGTCATCCACAATACTGAAAATGAAATCTTGCACCTTTGGATTACTCATGTCAAGTACAACTTGTGTGCCACCACGTCCTAAGACCGCATCACGGTTGGGAGCCTTGATAATCCAGTCAGGATGTTTCTCATATAATTCGCTGACGGTATTGCTCATCTCTGGCTCTATCCAGATGCCAAATCTCACACCATTTTTCTTGGCATCACGCAAAAGTCCCTCTATCCCTTCTGGCAACTTATTTCGATCTACAACCCAGTCGCCCAAGGAAGAATTATCGGTTTTACGTGGATATTTTTCACCAAACCACCCGTCGTCCATAACAAAGAGTTCACCGCCCATGCTGGCAATGTCAGCCATCATCTGATCCATCCCCTCTTGGTTGATGTCGAAATAGACACCTTCCCAACTGTTCAACAGAATCTTACGTTCTTTGTCACCATGCATCAATTTGTATTTCCTGCCCCATTTGTGGAAATTGCGGGATACACCGCTTAGTCCCTCTGTGCTATAACTGAGTGCAAGGGGCGGGGTGGTGAAGGTCTCTCCTTTTTTGAGGTGGTATTCTGAATTGTCTTCGTTGATGCCCGCGAAGAAATAGTGGTATTCTGTGTCGTCGGTCTCAACTTTCAGACGATAATTTCCTGAATAGCATAGTGCGGCACCTATCACGTCACCCATGTTCTCACGTCCCTTGCCGTCAAGCGAAAACATCATCTCGGCGTGATCGGTATGAGCATTGCGTACCCCGTCTTTGTTTTTGACAATCAATTGTCCCGGTTCTAAATGTTCTTCGATTACACGTGCCTCATTACCCCATGAGCCATAGAAATGCGTAGCCCAAACATCACCACGCCGGATTGGCAGCATACCAGAGGCAAAAGTGGTCAATGTAACAGTGGATTTCTCATTATTGGTAATTGAGGTCCATACCTCAATCATATCAACATCACTATATGCTCGGTAATTGAGGTCCACCTTGATAGGATACTTGGGGTCCTTAAGGTGAATAGTGACAATCTCAGAAGAACCATCTTTGCGTGTATCAACGCTAGTGGTTATAAGTTCTGTCGACATATTGCCATCTGTGTGACGTATGGCTAAAGCCGCTTCGGCCACGCAGTTCATACCATAGGCTGGATAGGCATTCATACGACCACCTGAGGGATATTGCAGCCGACTGAGGTCTGTCTGATTAAGGCGTGGACCAAAATAAACATATTGAGGCGTCTTGCCATTCTCGGCTGTAAGTACCATGGTCATGCCAGGGGTGTGCAATGTAACTTGCGCACTGATTGCTAATGATACCAGCGCAAATACTGTCGATAAAAATCTTTTCATATTAGGTTTTTTAGGTTATAGCTCTTCGTCTTCTGCGGGTTCAAAGTGGACATTCACATAGGTGTCCTCACCAAACTGTTCCTGAAGTCGTTTTTCTATGCTGAGCATACGTTCGTGAGCTTGGCGCACAGTATCGTTGCCAGAAATTGTGATATATACTTCAACAGCTAAGTCGCGACCTATCTGACGAGTAAGGACATCGCGCACACCGTTGACACCCTCTTCCTCCATGGTAATTTTTGTAATTAACTCTTCAGTTTCGTTAGGTAGGCTCTTGTCTAACAAGATATTGGAGGCATCCACAATAAGGTGGATAGCTTCTCGGGCAATAAATAGTCCTACTAAAAGAACTGCCACCAAGTCGAGTATGCGCAATTTCTCACTGAAGAAAATTGCACAGCCAATACAGATGGCGGTAACAAACGACGAGAAGGCATCAGAGCGATGCTGCCATGCGTTTGATGTGACGGCAATAGTTTTTGTCTTCTGAGCGGTACGAAAGGTAAAACGGAATGCCCATTCTTTGACAACCATGCTGATAATGGCTGCTATCAATGCGATATAGCCGGGCTTCTCAATGACTTCTCCTTGAGCATATCTGACAATTTTTGCTATTCCATGATAACAGACAGAAATACCTATCGCCAATATGACGAACCCTACGATAATTGTTATCAAGTTTTCTATCCTACCACGTCCGTAGTCATACCGTTCATCTTTTTCCCGAACTTTTGACTTACTGAAAACCAGTACGATAATATCTGTGATAAGGTCTGATAATGAATGGGTGGCATCGGCTATCATGGCTGCAGAATGTCCTAAGAATCCAGCCACATACTTAAATATCGTCAATAACACATTGAGGACGGCGCTACGAAGTGTTGTCCGAAATATCACTTCTGATTTATCTTTATTCATAATAATAGAGGTTTAATATCGGCAAAATTAATAAAAGTCTTGCAAATAAGCAAAACAAATTAACAAAAAAGCATTCAAGATTTGTGTCCTGAATGCTTGACATATTCTGTCTATGAAGTTGTTGGGTCTCTTCTTTTCGATGAAGAGAAAGAAACAATGCTTTTACTCACCTGGTAGTGGATAATTGACGGATGGCTTGTGCATTTGCCTCATAATCTCATCCATCTCCCTCACCATTTCAGGGTATTGGTCGGCAAGATTGTATTGCTCATTGGGGTCTTTATTGATATTGTATAGCTCTAATGGAGCATCTTTTTTCACGGTGACACATTTCCACTCGCCATGACGTAAGGCACGTTGCTTACCAGGGAATTCCCAATATAGATAGCGATGATCCGTGTCGGCATTCTCACCATAGAAGAGGGGAGAGATGTCCATTCCATCGATATTGGAAGGTAGTGGCGGCTGCTGACCTGAGATGGCAGCAAATGTAGGCATAAAATCTGCAAAATAGACGAGGTTGGGGATATTCCTGACAGGCACGCGCCCAGGCTGGTTAACAATGAGTGGTACCTTTATGCCTCCTTCATAGAGTTGTCCTTTTCGGCCTTTCAATCCAGCACCGCAATTCAGTTCCTTGAGTGGAGCCATAACAGCTGCACCATTGTCGGAGGCAAAAATGATTAACGTGTTTTCTCGTAGCCCGAGATGGTCGAGAGTCCCTAACAATCGTCCGATATTTGCATCCATGTGAGTCACAAGTGCCGCATACCGTTTGGTGTCCATGTCCCAGTCACCATGTTCATCATACCAAGATGTATTGTCAATAATGTAAGGCTCATGGGGCGCATCATAGGCTAAATAAAGGAAAAAAGCATTGTCTTTGTTACGGTGGATGAATGCTATGGCATCATCAGTTGAAATTTCTGTGTTGTGACGCACGTGGGCATCATGCTCGTTGGCGTCGATATGGGTGAGCACATCATTGTCAAAACGATAGTAAGGATAATAATAGGGGGAGTTACTATGTACGGTGGATATAGTCCATCCATAGAACTCATCGAAACCTCGATGATTGGGAGATGAACCGGGGTCATAGCCGTCAAGATGCCATTTGTTGACCAGACAGGTACGGTAGCCAGCGGCACTGAGAACCGTGGCAATAGTTGTATCCTGAGGCAGTAGATTTGCACGTCGAACAATCGTGGTGTCACCGCGTGGTGAGATTTTCAGTCCCTCAATTCCACCAGCATAGCAGAAATTGTCACGAATACGAGAGTTTCCACTGTTCTTGCCTGTCATCAGCGAACAGCGTGATGGAGAACTAATGCCACTTCCGGCATAAGCTTGACTGAATCGAGTGCCTGTTGCTGCCAAACGGTCGATGTTGGGTGTTTGGATATACTTGTTGCCATAGCATGCCAGGTCGCCATAACCCATGTCATCGGCAAGAATAAAGATAATATTTGGATGTTCTGGCGTGGCTTTTGGCTTACCATCATCTGCCATAACTTGCTGACTGAGCAAGGCGCCGATAGCCATCAACATTTCTTTGGAGGTGTTCATTGTATTTTATTTTCTAGTTAATGAGTGGTTTAATGGATGAATGCCTTAATTCCCAGAATGCTACGGCTGCTGCTGCGGCAACATTCAGGGAATCTACATCATGAGCCATGGGGATGCGTGCTGTATAGTCGCATTGTGTTATCACCTCATGGGGAAGTCCGTCTCCCTCTGTGCCCATGACAATGGCTAGACGGTCGGTAGATCTGAGCTGAGGAGAGTCTATAGAGATAGAATTATCTGTCAGTGCCATTGCCACAGTTTTAAAGCCCATTTCTTTTAGGGCATTCATTTCTGGATCTATCCATGTCCAAGGCACCAAAAATACCGAACCCATCGATACCCGCACCGCACGACGGTTTAGTGGATCACAAGAGTCGGTAGTTAATAAGACCGCATCAATACCCAAGGCTGCTGCAGAGCGGAAAATAGCCCCGATATTGGTGGTATCTACTACTCCATGTATCACCACAACGCGCCGTGCCTCATGACACACTTCTTTCACGCTTTTAAGACGGGGACGTCGCATGGCACATAAGACACCACGAGTAAGCGTGTAGCCTGTGAGTTGGGCAAGCAATGCCCGATCGCCAGTATAGATGGGTATGTCACCGCATCGTTTGATGATTTCGGCGGCATCACCTGTGATGTGCCGGCGCTCACACAACAATGCAAGGGGGGCATACCCGGCATTTAATGCCACATGGATAACTTTCGGACTCTCGGCGATAAAGATGCCCTTCTCAGGCTCTAATTTATTGCGGAGCTGTGCCTCTGTAAGGGTGCCAAACACCTCTACACCGGCATCAGACAATGAGGTAATCTCTATCAGTGGCATTAATGGAATATCTGGAACTATTGTTTGAACTTATTCTACAGTTACACTTTTCGCCAAGTTACGAGGCATGTCAACATTAAGACCTTTTACCACAGCCACATGATAGGCTATTAGTTGAAGTGGAATCACGGAGAGCAAAGGAGCAAGTGTACCAATTGTCTCTGGAATCTCGATGACAAACGAAGCCAAGTTTTTTACTTCCTTGTCACCTTCGGTGACAATGGCAATTATACGTCCATTACGGGCAATAACCTCTTGTATGTTGCTAATAATTTTTTTATATAATTGATGATGTGTGGCAATGAATACAACAGGCATATTCTCGTCTATCAAAGCGATTGGTCCATGCTTCATTTCGGCCGCAGGATATCCTTCAGCGTGGATATAACTGATTTCCTTTAGTTTCAATGCGCCTTCCAAAGCCACAGGGTAATTCATTCCACGCCCCATGTAGAGAGTATTGCGGGCATAGGTGAGCGTACGGGCGATGTCTCGAATAGTATCGTTCTGCTTGAGAATTTTATCTATCTTGGAAGGAATACGAGCCAGCTCACTAATGTTCTCTTCATAGACCTTGCTGGATAAAACGCCTTTTTCATAGCCTAAGGCAAGCGCAAATAGTGTCAATACTGTTACTTGACCGGTGAAAGCCTTGGTACTGGCAACACCGATTTCGGGACCCACGTGAATGTAGATGCCAGTGTCAGAGGCACGGGCGATGCTGGATCCGACAGCATTAACAATACCAAAACATAAAGCACCATTCTCTTTGGCTAAATTGAAAGCAGCAAGGGTGTCAGCTGTCTCACCACTTTGCGAGATGGCAATAACAATATCCGTAGGTAGAATCACGGGATTGCGGTAACGGAATTCGCTGGCATATTCAACCTCCACAGGTACTTTGCAGAATTCTTCAATTAATTGTTTGCCAATCAATCCTGCATGCCAGGAAGTTCCACAAGCTACAATGATGAAACGGCCAGCTTTTAACAATTGCTCCCGATGCAAGTTGATGGTACTGAGAACAATCTTATGCTCGTCTTGCAACAGGCGGCCACGCATACAGTCGGCGATACAACGAGGCTGTTCAAAGATTTCCTTGAGCATATAGTGAGGATAGCCACCTTTCTCTAATTTGTCGAGGTCAATGTCCACGTCATGTACATTAGGGGCAATTTGCTTATGACTATCCGACAGGTTCTTGATATCTATTTTCTTGCCGCGTCGAATCACGGCAACCTCTTCGTCATTTAAATAAACTAAATGTTTGGTGTAGCCCACAATGGGAAGGGCATCAGAGGCAAGAAAATACTCCTGCTCATCTTCTCCGATACCTATTACCAGCGGACTACTCTTACGGGCACATATCAGTTCTTCAGGGTGTTCACGGTCGAGAACGACAATGGCATATGCACCCACCACACGACGAAGGGCATATAATACGGCCATTCCTAAATCTAAGTGAAAACGCTGTTGTACAAATTCTATCAATTGCACCAGCACCTCTGTGTCTGTGCTGCTTTTGAAATGATAGCCTTTTCCTACAAGATATTCTTTGATGCTTGCATAGTTTTCAATAATACCATTATGTACTAATGCCAAGCGACCGCTTTCAGAGAGATGTGGGTGGGCGTTGACAGAGGAAGGCTCGCCATGCGTTGCCCAACGAGTATGAGCAATGCCTATACAGCCTGAAGTGTCGTGAGAAGTTACGTATTCCTCAAGATTTGACACTTTGCCTTTCTCCTTATACACATTTAACTCATTGCCGGGGTTGATGAGTGCTACGCCAGCAGAGTCGTATCCACGGTATTCCAAGCGTTTCAAACCTTGTATTAAAATGGGATAGGCATCACGTTTACCTATGTAACCAACGATTCCACACATATTTTAAATAATTTATGATTTTACGCTCTTAAAACATACAAAATTAACATTTTATTGCGACAAGACGAAAAAAAATCACATTTTTTTCTTACACACTGTCAATCTGTACTAAAAAAAGACAAAATAATTCCATATTTCATCGTCATGGTATACTTTTGTGTCGTTTTATTAATGATATTGGATTGTAGGCGTCATCTACTTCATCATCCCCATTTTTGGCATAATAATTGCTAAGAGCATCATAAGAAGAACAATGACGAACTGTCGCACAAAAAAGTCTTAAAAATTCACTAAAAATATGCAGAGAATAAACTTGTTATTCGTTTTTTTAACCGTCCTCACACTATTTTCGTGTGATAAGAAATCAGCAGATGAGATTTTTGAAGAACAAAAGGGTGGAGTAGTGTTGGTACTCAACAAATTCTATTATGAGATAAAAATGCCCGACGGCCAATGTCTGTATTTTACAGGAATTGACCAGAATGGAAATATGCATGGGTTTACCACCAATGAGGCTGAAGCAAGACAAAATGCTCAGATGCTCAATGGAACAGGATTTTTCATCAGTGATGATGGAAAGTTTATCACTAATCGCCATGTGGCCATCACAGATGTGAATGTAAATCAACTCCAAGCCAACCTACGCCAATTGGTTCAAAATTCACTCCTTCAATGTGGGGCATTGGCAAGGCAAATCAAATCAAAGTATGATATGCTGGAGGCACAGAAATTCCAATATATGGAATACGATTTCTATGGTAACGTCGTGGCTGGTGATGAGGCTATGCTGTCGAAGATAATTACACAACAACGTGAATTGCAGAGAATGTACGAGGAAGTTGTGGCACGTGCAAGATATCTTCAGAACACCGATTTGAGGAACATCGAAGTGAACCCAGTCTGTGCCATCGGCATATCTTACGATGGAGAAAAGGTTAGTAGTCCGGACGATTTTTTGAAGAAGAATCCATGTCGAATATTGAAAATTGCCCAGGATGAAGGTACAGATTTAGCATTGCTACAACTGGAAAGTAAAAAAACGCCCAAGGGGGCATACATCTTCAAGTTCGCCGGTGAGGGTAATAAAGACTATTTTACTGGTTATGCGGAGGAAGGAAAAATCAAAATTGACCAGCAATTATATATGATTGGATATAATGCAGGATTGGCATTGGCAAATACTGAAAAAGGTATCAGTGTGCAAATGACCAGTGGTAAGGTGACACAAACTCCTGATAGCGACCGACTGCTCTATAGTATTCCCACTGTACAGGGGTCAAGCGGTAGTCCTGTGATTAATGAAGATGGCGATGTGGTGGCAGTTAATTTTGCCAAATTGGCTGGTAGTGATAATTTCAATTTTGGAATACCTTTGGAACGCATCCGCAAATTCTTGAAATAAATCTTATGGGCTACTCATTCTACCATTTTTTCTGTTAAATTCAGCAAAAATTGTCAAATTGACACCAAAAACGGCAATTATTTGATGATTTATTTGCGAAAAGAAGAAATAATGTTTAAATTTGCAGCCAAATTAATGACTCAATGAACAACTTCGTGATTATTCTCAGCATTCTATCCTTCCGACTTCAGAAAGAATTTGGAAGTGATAAGGTTTGTCTGTAATTTTCACCTTAATTAATTATATTAGAAAAACCTTTCTCACTTCAGAATAGTGTGAAAGGTTTTTTTGCAATTATCAACAGCCTTTTATGGCATAACTTTTTGTAATGGACAGACTTTATATTTTTGACACTACCTTGCGTGACGGTGAGCAGGTACCAGGATGCCAACTCAACACTATCGAAAAAATACAGATAGCCAAACAGTTGGAGTTGTTGGGTGTTGATGTAATAGAGGCAGGATTTCCGGTTTCCAGTCCTGGTGACTTTCATTCAGTGATAGAGATTTCTAAGGCTGTTACTTGGCCCACTATATGTGCCTTGACTCGTGCTGTGGAAAAAGACATCGATATTGCCGCAGAATCGTTGCAGTATGCCAAACGCAAGCGTATTCACACAGGTATTGGTACAAGCGACTTGCATATCAAATATAAATTCAATTCCACACGGGAGGAAATTATCGAGAGAGCAGTGACCGCTGTGAAATATGCCAAGAAATTTGTTGAAGACGTAGAGTTTTATGCCGAAGATGCCGGACGCACTGACAATGAATACCTTGCACAGGTGGTAGAGGCTGTAATCCGTGCAGGGGCGACTGTGGTGAATATTCCCGATACTACTGGGTATTGTCTTCCCGAAGAATATGGTGCAAAAATTAAGTATCTCATCGAACATGTAAATGGTATCGACAAAGCCATTCTTTCGACACATTGTCATAACGACCTTGGATTGGCAACTGCCAACTCCTTTAGTGGCGTTGTCAATGGTGCCCGACAGGTAGAGGTTACCATCAATGGAATCGGTGAGCGAGCTGGTAATACTTCATTGGAGGAAATAGCAATGATTATGAAGTGCCACAAAGACTTGGGTATCGATACCAATATCAATACTACCAAGATTTACCAGACAAGCAGGATGGTCTCGGGACTGATGAACATGCCCGTACAACCCAATAAGGCAGTGGTGGGTCGTAATGCTTTTGCCCACAGTAGTGGTATTCATCAGGATGGAGTGTTGAAAAATGTAAGTACCTATGAGATTATGACTCCGAAGGATATCGGTTTGGATGACAATTCCATCGTTTTAACAGCGCGATCGGGCAGGGCTGCTTTAAAATATCGGCTGCACGTGCTTGGAGTTGATGTGGACAATGAGAAACGCATTGACAAAATCTATGAAAAATTCTTGAAATTGGCTGACCAAAAGAAGGAGATTAATGATGCAGATATTCTGATGCTTGCAGGTGCCGATACGGCTGAGTCACATGCAGTGAAACTGGATTTCTTGCAGGTAACAACGGGTATGGGCGTAAGAAGTGTGGCCTGTATCGGATTGGATATCAGTAATCAGAAATTTGAGGCAGCCTCTACTGGTAACGGACCTGTTGATGCCGCCATCAATGCATTGAAGAAGATTATCCAGAAAAAAATGACAATACGCGAATTTACCATACAGGCAATTTCCAAAGGTTCGAACGATGTGGGCAAGGTACACATGCAAGTGGAATACGCCGACAACCTCTATTATGGCTTCGGAGCTAACACCGACATTGTGACGGCATCCGTGGAAGCCTATATCGACTGTATCAATAAATTTAAAAACTAAGAAATGAACACACTCTTTGATAAAATTTGGGACAAACATGTGGTACAGATAGTGGAAAACGGTCCTACGCAATTATATATCGACCGTCTGTATTGCCATGAGGTGACCTCTCCACAGGCTTTTGAGGGATTACGAAAAAGAGGGCTTCAATGTCTTCGTCCCAAACAGGTTTTCTGCATGCCCGACCATAACACGCCAACTCACGACCAGGATAAGCCTATCGACGATCCCGTTTCAAGATATCAAGTGGATTTGTTGGAACGAAATGCCCGTGAGTTCGGACTCACTTATTATGGTATGATGTCCCCAGATAATGGCATTGTTCATGTGGTTGGGCCAGAGAAAGGTCTTTCACTTCCCGGAATGACCATTGTATGTGGTGATTCGCATACTTCCACACATGGGGCTGTGGGAGCCATAGCCTTTGGTATCGGCACATCGGAAGTAGAGATGGTGCTTGCCTCACAATGTATCCTGCAGCAGAAGCCCAAGTCGATGCGAATTAACATCAACGGAAAATTAGGAAAAGGTGTGACAGCAAAAGACGTTGCATTATTCTTGATGTCAAAACTTACCACCTCCGGAGGTACAGGGTGCTTTATTGAGTATTCCGGTGAGGTGGTGCGCAATCTGTCAATGGAAGGGCGACTAACACTTTGCAATCTGAGCATAGAGATGGGAGCCAGGGGAGGTTTTGTGGCACCCGATGAGACTACATTCTCTTATCTAAAAGGAAAAGAATTTGCCCCGAAAGGTGATGCATGGGAACGTGCTTTGGCATATTGGAAAACGTTAAAGAGTGATGATGACGCCGTGTTTGACCGTGAGATTTCCTTTGATGCTTCAGATATTGAACCACGAATCACGTACGGCACCAATCCTGGCATGGGAATCGGTATCAGTGAGTGTATACCCACACTGGATGATATTAATGACACAGCAAAAGTGTCGTTCAAGAAATCGCTTGAATATATGGGTTTCGCTCCAGGAGAAAAACTTCTCGGCAAAGCCATTGACTATGTGTTTCTTGGAGCTTGCACCAATGGACGTATCGAGGATTTCCGGGCATTTGCATCATTGGTAAAAGGACGAAAAAAATCAGAAAAGGTTACGGCATGGCTTGTACCTGGAAGTTGGGCTGTAGATAGGCAAATACGTGCCGAGGGCATAGACAAGATTTTGGTAGATGCAGGGTTTGAGATACGCCAACCAGGTTGTTCTGCTTGTTTAGCCATGAACGATGATAAAATACCTGCAGGGAAATATAGTGTTTCTACGAGCAACCGTAATTTCGAAGGACGGCAGGGGCCTGGGGCACGCACATTACTTGCAAGCCCATTGGTGGCAGCCGCTGCCGCCGTGACAGGTGTCATTACCGACCCCAGGGAACTGATTGAAGATTGATTATAATAGTCCTACGGTTCCGTATGTTGCGTTCTCAACGCATCCCTCAACAATAGCATGTGTAATGTCCAAACTCCCAAACTCCTATAACTATAAAATATGAAACAAAAATTCGATATAATCACAAGTACTTGTGTTCCACTGCCATTTGAGAATGTGGATACAGACCAAATCATACCAGCCAGATATTTGAAATTAACAGATAAAGAAGGCTTTGGCAACTATCTCTTCCGTGACTGGAGATTCGACAAAGAAGGTAAACCTGTGAAAGAGTTCGTACTTAATAATCCTATTTACAGTGGGAAAATTCTTGTTACAGGTAAGAATTTCGGTTCAGGCTCATCACGTGAACACGCTGCGTGGGCTATAGCCGGCTATGGATTTCGTGTTGTCATCAGTTCTTTCTTTGCTGATATTCATAAAAACAATGAATTAAATAACTTTGTTCTCCCTGTGGTGGTTTCTGAGCCATTTCTCGCTCAACTCTTCGCATCTATTAAAGACAACCCAAAGACACTTGTTGAGGTTAACCTCCCACTTCAGAAGGTAACAAATTTAGCTACAGGGGATTGGGAAACATTTGAAATCAATAGTTACAAGAAGCATTGTCTAATGAATGGTCTTGACGACATAGATTTTTTGCTTCAAAATAAAGAAAAGATAGAAAAATGGGAACACCAGAACAACTGCGACTGACCCCCCATCTACATCCCTTTGTGGAGATTATGGACTGCACACTACGTGATGGAGAACAAACCAGTGGTGTGTCTTTTCTCCCTCACGAGAAACTCTCCATCGCAAGGATGTTGATGAAAGACCTTAATGTGGACCGTATTGAGGTCGCCTCTGCACGTGTATCTGAAGGTGAGAAAGATGCAGTGAAAATGATTTGTCAATATGCCAGCAAAATCGGTATGTTACAGAAAGTTGAGGTACTGGGGTTCGTCGATCATACTTTGTCACTTGACTGGATATATGAGTGTGGATGCAAGAATGTTAACTTGTTGGCCAAAGGTTCATTGAGACATTGTTCCCAACAACTCAACAAAACGGTTGAGGAACATCTCAAAGATATTTTGTTTTCCATCGACTATGCAGAAAAGCTTGGCATCGGGGTGAACATTTACCTTGAGGACTGGAGCAACGGAATGATAGAGTCGTCTGACTATGTATATAAGATGATGGACACATTGGTGAAAACACCAGTCAAACGTTTTATGCTTCCCGATACATTGGGCATTACCAATCCGTTGCAAATCATAGAGTTCTTCAGAAAAATGCGCCGTCACTATCCTGATGTTCACTTTGATTTCCATGCACACAATGATTATGACCTCGCTGTATCGAATTCCTTGGCTGCCGTTCTTTGTGGGGCTAAAGGCATTCATGTCACTGTCAACGGATTGGGGGAGCGTTGTGGAAATGCACCATTGTCGAGTGTACAGGCTATTTTGAGGGACCACTTCCAAGCTGTTACCAGCATCAATGAGGAGAGATTATGTGATGTAAGCAGGTTGGTAGAGGAGTGTAGCGGCATCGCGGTGGCACCCAATCAACCAATTGTGGGTGAGAATGTTTTCACGCAGGTGGCAGGAGTTCACGCCGACGGCGACAATAAAGACAGTCTGTATTGCAACGCACTCATCCCTGAGCGCTTTGGTCGGAAAAGGGAATACGCTCTCGGTAAGAACAGTGGAAAAGCAAATATTGAACTCAACTTACAGGAACTGGGCATGGAACTCACACCTGAACAGATGAGCAAGGTTACCAAACGTATCACAGAATTGGGCGATCGTAAGGAAATTGTAACACAGGAGGACTTGCCTTACATCGTTAATGATGTTCTAAAACACACTATTCCTGACGACAAGGTGAAACTACTCAGTTACATGGTATCACTATCCTACGGACTAAAACCATTGGCAAGTATAAAAGTCCAGATTAATGGCCAACAATATGCTGCTGATTCAACGGGTGACGGACAGTATGATGCCTTTGTGAAAGCATTACGCAAAATATATAGGGAAAACCTCAATAGGGAATTCCCCATCCTTGCAAATTATGCTGTAACAATTCCTCCGGGTGGTAGAACAGACGCATTGGTGCAAACAGTCATCACATGGAGATTTGGCAACAAATTGCTGCGTACCCGTGGACTTGATGCTGACCAGACAGAGGCTGCCATCAAAGCTACTTTCCGTATGCTCAATATTTTCGAGGAACAACAATCTGTTGTATAGTTGATAAGTTGACGAGTTGACAAGTTGTTTGCAACTTCTAACTCCAAACTTCTAACTCACAAACTTAAAAACTCACAAACTTAAAAACTCACAAACTTATAAACTCAAAAACTCAAAAACTCACAAACATGAAACTAAAAATAGCCGTTCTGCCAGGTGATGGCATAGGACCAGAGATTATGCGACAAGGTGTGGCCGTGATGAATGCCATCTCTGAAAAATTCGGTCACGAAGTAGAATACAAAGAGGCAATCTGTGGCGCTCATGCCATCGATGTCGTTGGAGATCCCTTCCCAGAGGAAACTTTTCAAACCTGTCTTGAGTCAGATGCAGTATTATTTGCTGCTGTGGGCGACTTGAAATACGATAATGATCCCACCGCTAAAGTACGTCCAGAGCAGGGACTACTCGCCATGCGCAAGAAATTAGGCTTGTATGCCAACATCCGTCCTGTACAAACATTCAAATGTTTGTTGCATAAAAGTCCTTTAAGGGCCGAATTGGTAGATGGCGCTGATTTTATATGCATACGTGAACTGACTGGTGGCATGTATTTCGGTGAGAAATACCAAGACAACGACAAAGCCTACGATACCAACATCTATACACGCCCTGAAATAGAGCGGATCTTAAAAGTGGGATTTGAATATGCACGCAAAAGACATCACCACCTTACTGTGGTGGATAAGGCAAATGTCTTGGCATCCAGTCGTTTGTGGAGACAAATTGCAAAAGAGATGGAACCACTATTCCCCGACGTCCATGTGGATTATATGTTTGTCGACAATGCTGCTATGCGTATGATTGCCGAGCCAACATTCTTTGATGTGATAGTCACTGAGAACACATTTGGCGACATCCTTACTGATGAGGGTAGTTGTATATCTGGTTCTATGGGATTGCTGCCATCTGCATCAACTGGTGAACATACGCCATTATTTGAACCCGTACATGGTTCATGGCCTCAAGCTGCAGGGAAAAATCTTGCGAATCCATTGGCGCAAATACTCTCCGTGGCTATGATGCTGAATTACTTTGGACTTACGGAAGAGGAGGCTTTGGTAAGGAAGGCTGTTGATGCCAGTCTTGATTCCAATGTGCGCACTCCTGAAATCCAAGTGGAAGGCGGCGAGAAATATGGTACGGTTGAAGTAGGAGAATGGATTGTAAATTACATAAAGAATTACTAACTGAGATGAGATTCAAAAATATTCTATCACTCTTCGTTTTACTATTCTCATTCAATACTATTGTTGGCCAGACCTATGATCAACTGAAGGATTCTTTGGAGGCTGCTTCAAAACTGTGCCAGAAATACCCTGACGACAACGACCTTAGACTCAAAAAAGCATCTTGGAATATTATGCTAGAGCAATGGGCGTATGCTCAACGAGAATATGACATCGTTTTGTCACGAGACCCATCAAATGTGGCTGCACTCTATTTCCGAGCGTTCACTAATGAAAAACTAAACAGATTAAAATATGCCCGACAAGATTATGAGAAAATGCTGAAAATCGTACCAGGTAATTTTAATGGTCTTTTAGGATTGGCATTACTCAATCAAAAAGATATGCACTATACTGAGGCAATGGATATAATGAACCGATTGATAGAGCAGTATCCAGATAGTGCTGTGGCCTATGCCGCGCGTGCAGGAATGGAGCAGGAAAGAGACATGCTTGAATTGGCTGAATATGACTATGGTGAGGCCATTCGGTTGTGTCCCGACAATACCGACTATATTCTCAATCGTGTAGATGTAAGACTGTTGTTAGGTCGAAGAAACGAAGCACGTGAAGATTTAGAATTAGCCGTCAAAAAGGGTCTCCCACGTCCGGCACTAGCTGAATTGTTCGCCAAATGTGAGAAAAAAAGACGAAAATGAAGGATAATGTGTCTTTTATTAGGGTGATTAAAGAATAATGTTTACCTTTGCAGTGTAAAAAAACATAACAGTCGTATCAGATACTAATCATTTTTTGATTTGCACATATAACGTTGTATGTCAAAACAATCTTAATATATTTATATGAAAACAACAGTAAAACCCGCAGAGGGGAAATTAGGAATTCTTATTGTCGGAAACGGCGCAGTAGCAACAACCTTTATGACAGGTGTATTGATGGCACGCCGTGGGCAGACAAAGCCTATTGGCTCCATGACACAGTATGACAAGATTCGAGTGGGGCGCGGTGATGAGAAAAAGTATCTGAAGTATGATGAGATTGTGTCAATAGCCAATCTTAATGACATTGAATTTGGATGTTGGGATGTCTATCCTCAGAATGCTTATCAGGCTGCCGTCTATGCTGAAGTTCTGAAACGTGAAGATATTGATCCCGTTCGTGATGAACTGGAGCAGATTGTGCCTATGCCAGCAGCTTTCGACAAAAACTTCGCCAAACGCCTTGATGGTGACAATGTGAAACCATGCAAGAATCGTTGGGAAATGGTGGAGATGCTTCGTGAAGACATACGCAAGTTTAAAGTTGCTAAGCAGTGTAGTCGTGTGGTGGTGCTTTGGGCAGCATCTACAGAAATCTATGTTCCCATCAACAAAGAGGTTCATTATTCACTTGAGGCCCTTGAAAAAGCCATGAAAGCTGATGACCGTGAGCACATAGCACCGTCGATGTGTTATGCCTATGCAGCACTTGCTGAAGGTTGTCCATTCGTGATGGGTGCTCCTAATACCACTGTTGACATTCCAGCCATGTGGGAGATGGCTGAAAAAACAAAAATGCCGATTGCAGGAAAAGACTTCAAAACAGGTCAGACACTAGTAAAGAGCGGGTTCGCACCGATTATTGGCACACGCTGTCTGGGGTTAGACGGTTGGTTCTCTACAAATATCCTTGGCAATCGCGACGGTTTGGTGCTTGATGTTCCTGAGAACTTCCGAACCAAGGAGGTGTCAAAACTCTCAACACTTGAGACAATTCTTAAGGAGGACGAACAACCAGACCTCTACACCGATTATTATCACAAAGTGCGCATTAACTATTATCCGCCACGAAACGACAACAAAGAGTCGTGGGACAATATTGATATCGTTGGATGGATGGGCTATCCAATGCAGATAAAAATCAACTTCCTTTGCCGTGATTCCATCCTTGCTGCTCCTGTCTGCCTCGATCTTTGTCTTCTGATCGATTTAGCTGCCCGTGCGGGACGCTATGGTACCCAGCGCTTCTTGAGTTTCTTCCTCAAAAGTCCGATGCACGACTATACCAAGGGGGAAGAGGCAGTTAACCACCTCTATCGTCAACACACCATGCTGAAAAATGCCATCCGTGAAATGGGTGGATATGAAGCTGATGAGGAGATTGATTAAGGTTTTTAGGTTTTAAGGTTTTTAGGTTTTAAGGTGAGATATGCTTCAATCATAACAGCATGTCTCACCTTAAACTTTATAATCCATAACCAAAATGCATTCGTTGCTTCGTGACCTTACTCAGGGTTTTCTGTCACATTCCAACCAATGGTCTATGAGTTTTCTGGCAATAGATAGTTTTTCAGGAATATCCGGTAATTGGTCATAATGATACCATCCACCGCGTGACAATTCTGTACGCTGTAAGTGAATATCGCCGCTGACATATTCTGCATAAAAGCCTACCATCAAACCACAGGGATATGGCCAAGGCTGACTTCCGAAATAACGGATATTGGTAATTGTAATGCCCGTTTCCTCTGCCACCTCCCTTACAACAGCCTCCTCTAGAGTCTCACCTGTCTCAACAAATCCAGCCACCAGTCCATACATATTATTATTGTGGAAGTTTCTGGCATGAACTAATAATACTTCATCGCCACGATAAACAAGGCAAATGATGGCCGTTGCCAACTGAGGCCAGACCTCCTTGCCACATTGTGTGCACCGTTTGGAAATATCTGTGTGAAACTTCATAGGCCCTCCACAAACACCACAAAATTTTGTGGTTGAATCCCAATAGAGAATCTCGGCACATTTTCCTGCTTTTTGATAGAGATTATACTCGATTTTTCCATATGACTGACGTAAACCACACATTTCATATCGTGCGTCATCTGTGACAGGAACATCTAAGCTGTAGGTCTTCACCTCCATGCCATCCAAAGGCATAATATTATGGATGGTTGTCCATGGTTTTGTTGTCGTAGGCGGTTCTTCTTGATATGGTACAGAATAGGTGCCATCTTGCGACTTCTCCAACAGAAGATCATTCTTGCAGAAAACAAACCAATATTTTTTCATCGACAATAACTATTAATAGTGTCTATAGTGTCTATAGTATCTATTTGAACAGTAATTTTCTATCACGTTCAATTGCTGGCTTGGCCCATTCATCGGGTACAAAACGCCAGTTACCATGTGCTTTCGGATTCAGACGCCCGGCCTTTTCTATCTCTTGCATTAGATAATAACGTTGGTCTTTCTCCGACTGAAATATGATGCGATCTTTGATTTGTTCTAAAGGTATGCCAGCGCCTCTTGTCAACAATTCTCCACCGCCATTACCACGATAACTGTTCATCGCCACCTTATACCATTTTGTCTCTTCGAACGTCTCGCCATTGCTCATACGCAAAATATGTACTTTCTGACCATCAGGTTTGGTGACATCAACCTCATAGTCTATACCAGTGGCACTGTCAAAGTTAAAGGCTAGGTTCTTGAACATAAAGCGTTGCTGGTCATCTGTCTTTTGGTCGTTGAGCAACATGATATGGTCATCAGGCGAATGCATGGTGTTTACCCATTGGTCATAACTCATTTCCAGAAAATCGCGTATTTCCTTACCTGTCATACGTAGGACATACAACAGATTCTCATACCTATAAAGATTGAACATGTCACTGACATAGACGGTTCCAGCGGGAATGCTTGTGTCGAAGGACAGGGGGGCGTTGAAAGAAATATCGGCACCCGTAAGTTGTAGTTGGAGGTCATGGATAAAATCCGTAAATGCCGCACTACCAAAATAGCAGTCACGTGTATAGAGCGCACTCTCGAAAACACCAATTGGACGGTTGACAAAATTATTGACACTATCGATAGCTGATTGGAAATGTGACACATAGCGTTGGTCGATATCAAATGGTGTCACATCCACTATCTCGCCAGTGATGCGTTTAGTGATTTTCTTGTGCTTGCCGATCTCTATTTCTATAGTGGCATCAGCCACTTGTAGGGCATTGCATGAAGGATCGAGACAGAGAACTTCTTTACCCACTATATTTTTAACAAAGCTTTTGTGTGTGGCATGATCATGCCCAAAGAAAACGATATCGAAACCTGGCACTTCTCTTGCCACTTTTAGTGAAGCATCCTCCTCGTATTCATCAGTTACAATACCACCTTCTTTACCAGAGTGGAAAAGACCAATCACCACGTCTGGCTTTTCATTTTTCTGAACATAATCCATCCAATACTTGGCCGATTTAACCATCTCTTCAAAATGCATTCCTTTCCACAAATCCTCATTCAACCAGTTGGGGATGGCGGGGGTGAGCATGCCGATGACAGCGATTTTAATTCCTTGTCTGCGAATGATTGTGTAAGGTTTAACATAAGGTTGGTTGGTTTCGGTGTTGGTGATATTGGCTCCAAGCACAGGACAATTCAACTCTTTAATCCATTTGTCGTAGACAGCATGTCCTGTCTCTACATCGTGGTTACCAAATACTTGGGCATTATAACCAAGATAGTTGACGACATCAGCTGCCACATTGGTTATGTCTGTGTTGACATAATTACAATAATAGCAAGTCGGTTGCCCTTGCAGAATGTCGCCATTTTCCAATAATATAAGATTGTCACCATATTCATTACGCAATTGGTTGATATAGGTACTCACACGGGCAAGTGTCCCTTTCTTAGGCTGGCGATTGATGAAGTCGTAGGGGAAAAAACATCCATGGACATCACTTGTTTCGACAATGCGTAATTTCACAATCTTGGTTTTGGCCGACAGATTCATAGGAATAAGAATTGTTAGTGCCAATAAAGTGGCAAATAGTTTGATTTTCATTTTGTGTTGTTTTGGGGTTGAATACTTTTTCCTTTCTTTCGTTTGATACCCATTAAGTCACGCCAACCATTGAAATCTTTTTTCAGGATAAGGCCTACTCCTTGGGTGTTGAGACTGTTCTTGATGAAATAGCGGTCATTGGTCTGATTATACACTTTCACTGCTAGATTCCCATTAGGGTAGAGCAGATAGCGGATGTCGAAGTCACCGATAAAGCTGGTGGTGGCATTGGGATTGTCACGATAGCCAAACTGTCCATTGATTTGCAGGCGATTGTCCAATAGCCGTCCCGACAAAGTCCCCTCGTATTCCGCATTGTTCCATCCTTCATCGCCAGTGGAGATGTTGGCACCAAAATTCCAATTGTTGTTATTGACAATACTTCCAAGCAATGTGTTGATTTGTTGGCTGATAGTACCACTGAGCAGGCTTTGCATGGCAAGGCTTGTCTGACTCTGTCGATTGGGGTCTAAATCAGCGTTATATGTCTTGTTGTAAAAACGGCCAATAGCCAGTAAATATATCACTTGCTGATTAAGTTCTTCCTCACTATTAATCAAACTACGCACCATTTGCTGGGCATCGCTGCTGACAGTAGGCATTTCCATATCGAAATCCACAGTAGGTTGCTCTGCTGTGCCATTAATATTCATCAAACAGTTGACACGGATGTTATTGCTGGTAAAACTCCTGCCAAGATTTAGGTCCGAGAGGGGGACGCCATTAACAGTATATACAGCTTGTAATGCCAATGTGGCATCGTATGGGTTGCCCACAAAGGTGATGGAGCCGCCGGGTTGGAATAGGAAGTCTTTTCTGAGGAAATTCTGGACTGTGAGCCTATAAGTCCCTTTTTCAACCAAATAGTTACCATATATATTGAAACTTCCCTTGTTAAAGTAATTAGCTCGTAGAGTTCCATTGCCATTCAGTGTGATATAGTCACCATTACCCTCGTCCATCAACAGTCGAAGGGTCGCCTCCGGATTGGCATTGATTTGGAAGTTCATTCGGATGTTGGTAGGTGATTTTGGAGTGGTTTGTGATACAATGGGCTGGAGATCCTCTGATTCGGCTTTGGCTGGACGCAAACCCTCGAAATTGAATAATGAGATATCTGGAGGGTTGTCGTTCCATTGAATAAATTCCTGGCTACTCAAAGCATCAGGACCAGCTGCGTTATAACAAAATACTGAGTTCCGAGTGGGCGTCACATTAATGTCAAGCAAGACTTCTCCTGGCTCCCCTTGAATATGGCAATCGCCTGTGGCAAAGACAGTACCACAGATAGTCTCATTGCCAAAATCCTTGAAGTCATAGGATAATAAGTCGTTGGCATGAACGAGGAGGTCGTATCTGAAGTTGCTCAAATGGGTATGTGAAACGTCTCCATTGATGAATGCAAGATTGCCATATCTATCGGCGATGGTGTCGGCGCTGAAAAGGATATGGTCGGGTTTGAGAGTGATTGTATCACGCATCATATGATAGGTGGTATTGAGCGCAGGCAGTGTGATATCACCTTCGGCTACCATCTGACCTTCTAAGTTAAATATTTTATTAGGACCGAAAATCCTTAAGTTGCCATAAGCGCGTGCTTCAATATTCTTCATAAAAGTACCACAAAATCTCTCGAGAAACTGCAAGGGCGTACCGTCGGAATGGATATTGATATCTAAATATAGGGGAGACAGCGCAATATTGCCATCAACTTTCGTGAGATAACCATCGTCGGTGGCAAGACCATCAAGATGGAGCTTTTTTTCTTGCGCATCCAAATTCACGGTTAAATCCATATCACCGATCCTCCCGTCAGCAAACCTGAAGTCTTTAATCTGCAGATCAGCCACTGCTTCTGGAGTGCTGAAAAGAGATGACATCCTAGCCGTTCCAGTGACATGTCCTCCAAAATCCACTTTTTTGAAATGAAGGACACTGGAAAGATAGGACATGTTTATATCATGAAGTTGCATTGTAATGGCATCAGCAGGATTTCCCGTCGCCGATCCAGAGACAGTGATGTGTTGATCGCCATTGCCAATGACAAGATGATTGATGTTAATGTTTCTCTTCGCTAGACTGATGCCGGAGGACTCCACATGCCAAACGGTATCGTTTAGTAGTAGTTGAGAGGGGAGCATGCTGATATTTACTATTTGTTGACCACCGTAGCCATTGACAAATTCAGCCATGCTGGACAACGTCCCTTTAAGATGCACTTTTTTCCCGTGATTGTCAAAGGTAATATCGGAAAAAAGACGGTTATTAAGGGCATTAGCATTCACATTCAAGTATAGCGGCCTTCCATCACTATTGACTTTATTGGTTTTTGTAATGCACGACAACGTGTCTCCTTTCGTTTTTAAAGAAATATCTGTATCTACAAACACATGATCATTATAAGAAATTTCTTTGGATGAAAGGTCTAGATTGATCATATCTCCTGGCTCATCTACTTCTCCTTTAATGGTCAGAGGGTAACCTAAATTCAAGTCAATATTACTAAAATGATGGAGCCATTCTGTATTAAGAATGGTTGCATCTACCGTAAAGTGATTCTGATGGCGGGTTGTGGGAACTTGCGGGAAGAGATGTGTGGAAATACGCTTTTGAATCAAGTTGATGATGCTATTTCCTAAATTAACATAGCTGTCATAATTTCCAGATAGAGTGACATTTCCATAGTCGCAGTTCATGTCAATATATCTTTCGCCATCTGGCATTGTACCTAAATCCAAGTACATGGAATTGAGCGTGAGTTCTTTGCCTTCTGAGGAAAAATGGAGGTCATTCAAGGCCAATGTACCTTGCATATGGTTAAAATCGGCGCCTTTGAAATTAGCCTCAGCATCTACATCAATCTTTTTGTTGCCCAATACGCCAGTAAGGCCAAAGGATTGCGTATCGAATTGGTGAATACTGGCTGTGAGATTAAAGGACGGTTCGTTGGAACGGAAGTCGATTTCTCCTTCTACTCCCATTTTCCCATTGGGGTCATCAATATTTAAAAGGCCATTGAAGGTCATATTATCATAGACACCATCAACATTGATGTTTTGGTAGGTATAGCCGTTGTATTCAAGTTGGGAGATGTTGCCTTTTGCCGTCAATTTCATATCTTTGTTGACTGGCAGGTATCCGTCAATATGGATGGCAGTGGCCAGCATACCTATTTTATCAGACATCAACACATGTCCCAATTGAAATCCTTCAGTTTCTATCGTTCCTATAAAATGTTTGTCGGAAATGACCATGGATAGTTGGCTGTCACCAGCATCAGTACGGAGTAATCCGTCTATTGCCATTGATTTACCATTGACGCCTGCTTCGCCCTGATATTGGATATTCCCCAATTGGATGATTTGTGGGGGTATAGATAGTTGTTCACCAAAATATTTAGATATTTTCTCTATACCATAGGCTTTGATACTAAAATCATGGATATTGGCTTTGCATAGTGGTTGCGTGTCCCAATGGCTAATCATTCCATCACCCGAAAAATGTAGAATGTCATTCTCCGAACTGACATCCATTCTTTCAACATTGACGAAATTGTATGCTCCATGAAAGTCGGTGCTGATATGAATAGGACTTGTAAATTCACGCAGTGATGGTATAATAGGGGAGAGGTCGGATGGTGTAATAACCGACGAAGACAGATTTACTTGATAGTGGAGTGACTGTGGATCAAATCGGTCATCAACAAATAAATAGTCCGTCTTCAACGTGTCGAGATGCAGCGATGTGGAAGGCAACTGAAAACTTAAATCTGTTAAAAGTGCCTTCTCCTTCGATGCTTTCAGTTTGAACGATAGTTTTCTTAAATCAATACCTGAAGCCTCTCGCATCGACAATTTCTTCACCTTTAAGTCAATCTTGTCGTCAGTTAATTCGTCTAACATAAGATGACCACTTATATTTTTTAAGTCAAGGTGGTATGGCGTAAATCGATTTTCTGCTATGGGCTTATCCAGCTGGTCATATCTCACATGACCATTGCGGATAATAAGTGAGTTGATGTTGAGATGAAGAGGACTTTTCTCTTCTGATTGTTTGGATGATAGAGAGTCGAGGACGAATTGGTAGTTGGGTTGAGTTTTATCATTCTC
>JAFZAE010000257.1 GCA_017548385.1 Prevotella sp. | reverse complement strand
TCTGTAGGAGATGTATTTGTTTTTCTCCCACAACAAACCATACAGGTCGATGGTGACATGGTTCACCTTGTCAGGGTTGTCGGGCATTTGATTGATTTCCTGTCCCTTCGAACGGAGGAATTTCCTCAAGCCATCGTTCATTGAGGTACCATCATTACCAAACAAAGTGGTACAGAGAAACTTTTGAAGTTCTGGAGAGGTGGAATGGTTGAGCACTTCTGGCCATTCCAGGTCAATGGACAAGACGGTCAAGCCGTTGTTGCCACTATACAAGTGCTGTTCTTTAACAAAGGTGATCTTGTCGTCAAACGACGAGTCACCCATTTGCGGTTTTTTCTTCGCCTCCACTGTAAGCGAAGAGATTACCATCACACATAGAAACATTAAAAATCTGGTCATAGTTTGTATAATTGTAAGTTTGTGAGTTTGTAAGTTTGTGAGTTTTTGAGTTTTTGAGTTTGGGAGTTTGTGAGTTTGTGAGTCTGTGAGTTTGTGAGTTTTTGAGTTCTTGAGTTTGTGAGTTTGTGGGTTTGTGGGTTTGTGGGTTTTGAGTTTTTGAGTCTGGTAGTTTTTGAGTTTTTATTCATGTAAATGCCACACTCCCACCACTTTGCGGCGGATGGCGGTGAAGTTGAGCACAGCCACGATGGCGAGGATGAATAGGCCGGCGAGGATGGCAGGGGTGAGCGAACCCTCCTCCATGCCGGGGTAGATGCCACTGATACGGGCGAGGTAGTATTTACGGAGCACACGCACGATGACGAGTGCCACAAGGAAGACCACCACATTGAGCGAGATGGCCAGCAGATGAAACGGCCGTGCCACCTGGCCGGGCGAGTAGCCCATCAGCAACAGCGTGTCAATCTTATACGTATGTTTCTGCAAGAGCAGGAAAATGCTCAACAACAGCACATAGAATGCCAACGCCGTGATGACGATACCCACAGCAAGGACAATCCCCACCAGTGTGCGCAGAAACGACGCCGTCTTTGAAGCGTCAGCATCATGGCCTTCGGTATCATAGTTGTTTTCCTCTAAGAACTTTGAAATACGGTCGTCGCCGGGGTTGTTCACTTCCACCAACAACCGTGAAGGCTGCGGAGATTCCACGTCGGGGGCCAGTTCACGGTTGGTCTCCTCCATGAAATTCATTGGCACAAGGATAGTGTTGAGGGTTTTCGAGAACCCCACCACCCGTCCGGTCATCACCTTTTTGCCTCCCCAACCCCGCAGCCGCAAACTCACGGGAACCTGGCGCACCAAGTCGGCAGAGATGGCTGGCAGTCCCTTGCTCGTGGCAAAGCCGAAGTTATACAGGTTGAGGTAGTTCTGTGGCAGAATGATGGGAAGTGTATCTGAGCCCGTACGATAATGCCAGCGGTCGAGGTTGACATCGATGTATTTGTCGGGGACGGCCTCAAAAAACATCTCCGTGCTCATTTTCATATCGCCCAGGCCTATGGTAGCATAGACATTGTATTGAGATGCCACAAACGCACCTATGTCGTTGACAAAAGGTTGCTCACGCAATTCCTCCACCTCCCGCTGGCGGAACGTCGGTGCACTGCCCGTGACGGTGCGCAAGGTGTTCACCCGCTTCACCACCACCATCTGGCCAGGCCTCATAAAGCTGTCGCCACCAGTGAACATTGGTATCACATCGTGGGCAAACTGAACCGCCAGCAGCACAATGGCCATGCCGAAGAGGTTGGCGAGCACAAAACCCGCCATCTGCCAGACACTCATATTCCGGCTGAGAAGTTTATTGAGCAGGCGGTTCATTTTTTAGAGGTGTAATCTAATTAGGAATTAGGAATTAGAAATCAGAAATTGATATCAACTCCTATACTCCTAAACTCCCTAAGATATTAATATATAGAGTCGGTATATACAGAGTCGGGGGTATAGGCATACTCATCATCTTCAGTTGCCTCCTCCACCTCTTCCAACATTCTCTCGTATTTCTCGTATTCTATTCTCTGCGACTCCATCATGTCGGAGAGGAATTTATTGCAGTTCTCGAACAGCACCTCAATCGGTGTCTTGTCCTTGTCTTTTACAACAAGTCTGAACAGCAGTTTTCCGTTCTCTCCCTCCTCGTTATAAAACTCTGCGTAGTCGAGCAATGAGACGAGATAATCCAAGAACACTTTATCCTGACCGCTCATGTCCTTTGCTACATTCTTCAGGAAGCCGAAGTTGAAGAAGGCATAGATGCCTTTTCCCTTGATGTCGCTTTTTTGGAAAGCTTTCTTCACTTTGCCAAACGCGCTGACATCTTCTCCGCCAAAGACGAAATAGCTTGCGCCCTTATCATATCCGAACAACAGTTGCATTTCTATGTCACCATCCCAGTTTCTTTGGACCAACTGGTATTTATCGGAACCTGTCTTCTCAAGCATTTCGGAGGCACCTTGAGACATAAAGTATTGACAGATGAAATCCACCAACTTATTGCCACTGGTGCTGACATAGCCGGAAACGTTGAAATCGCCATCTTCCAGGTCCCTAATATCGTTAAGTCCGATGGCGATGTCACCATTGATGGCGGTCAACAAGTCGCGCACGGCACGCCGGTCATCACGGCCAATCTGTTCCATCACACCAGCATCCGAAAGGAGGTCAAACAATTTTCCACCATCGATGTTTGCCATCACTACACCATTCTCCTTCGACAGGTATTGTGCAAACTCGGCTTTGATATCACCATAGATGGCTGTGTTTTTCTCAAAGAATTGCTTCCATGCGTCGGAGCCGGGCAGCATTTCGCCCGTCAACACGGCTTCACCCTTGTCGACAGTCATCTCAAACATCATGGCAATATCCTTCAACTCACAGCCATCGGGTAGTTCTCTCTCAAAGTCTCTGGAACTTTTCAGTTCTGCGACACCCTTTCCACGGATGAGCATTTGAGCGACACCATCGCGAGAACACATCTCATTGAAATCCTCATCTGCTAACAAATCGTTTTCCGTGCGACTCTCAAAAAGATTTTTCACATCATCGACAATTTCCTCCTCGTCTGAGTCGTCAAGTTCATGGTCAAAGGATCTTATCATAAAGTTCGAGTCATCATACACCAGCGCATTATTGTAGTCGAGTATCAGGCAATGGTAACCATCCACCTCTTTCACCCGATTGTCCAAATCTGCTTTCTTGACAACATCCTTAAAGAAATCTGTCATGATATCAGCATCTGCCACAGAGCCGACCAATCTTACCTCTACATCCCTATCACCTGACACGGCAAGGAAAACAGGGTCGGCAAAGTTAATGCCAATTTTCTCTGGTTCGTCGATCATATTGGTGAAAAACTTGGCGTCTTCACCCATTTCCTCTTTAAACAGTTTCTTCAATTCCGATTTTGCCTTTCCATCCTCGGCAAGGCCAGACTTTTCAAGCAACTGTCGTGTATCTATCCTGACGACCAAAAATGATTCCTCATCAAGGAGTTTTGCACTATCAGGGGTCTTTGAGCATGAGGAGAACAATGCGACTATTCCCAGCATGCATAGAGCATATAAATATCTGATTTTCATATTTGTTGTGAGAATTTAGTATAACTAATTAGTGGTGAGTGGTGTAATCTAATTAGGAATTAGGAGTTTTTTTAGGGGTTAGGGGTGAGAGGTGAGAGATTACTCCTACAACTCACAGTTGTTAGCGTTGCAAATAACTCGTTGGCGGACGCGATACATCGCGTCCCTACATGTCAACTGGTCAATTGGCTCTTTATAACTCCAAATCATAACTCCCATTTATAACTCCAAATCATAACTCCTTGTTGAAAATAGAAGTTACAAATAACTTGTCAACTCGTCAACTTGTCAACTCGTCAACTCGAAAAATCAATTCATCAACTCTTCCAATTCCGCTGCCATTTCAGCGTCTTCTTCGTCTGCGAAGAAGTCATCATCCTCCATCTCGGAATCCATGTCGAATGATTCGTAAGGTATGCTTGCCTGTGCTTTGGGAGCCATATTATAGAGGAATTTGACGAAAGGTACAAAAGAATTACTCTCTTTGTCATTCATCACTAACCTGACAATGAACTTGATGTCTTTGGTATAATAAGCCTCGGCATAATCGAGGTCTTTGAAGATTTCCTTTGCCTGTGGTTCAACATCAAACAACCTGAAATTCAGGAATGCATACAAACCAGTGCCTTTGCCCTTCACATCATCCTTCGACAGCGCGTTCTTGGCTTTATCGAACGGGGTCATGAATCTGGCACCCATCACTGAGTCAGCGTTTACAGTGACAAAGAAGGCGCCTTTCTTGTATCCCAAAGCCACATTCGCTTCATCTTCGACAAGCGCAAATTGGTTGGTGCCGGCAGGTTTCAACTCTCCTCCAGCGACCTCGGTAATCAATTTCAATAATTTGTCTGACTTCATGCTCACATAGAGTGCGCCATTACCTGTACTCATTCGTCCCAACTCGTTGACACCGATAGCAAAGTCACCATCGAACGATTTGATAAGACTCTTCACATCACTCTCCGACATGCCAAAACTCATTGCCATTTGCTTCAAGATATCAAACTTGTTGAGCAAGTCATACAGTTTACCACCATCGATATTGCCAAAGACCACTGAGCCGTTCTTGGAGAAATATGGGGCAAAGTCGCCCTTGATCTCTCCAGCCATGGCGGTATAGTTTTCAAATCTCTTTTTGGCGTCAGCATCCTTGAACAATGCCTCAAACGTCTGCACAATCTCGCCGTTGTTGAATGACAAGTCATAGAGCATCGACATGTTCTTCAAACGGTCGGCAGCATCCTTCGGGGCATCTGCCGCCTTGACCAAAGGCTCGCCTTTGACAAGCAACTGGACATCGCCTTCGCGGTCGCACATCTCGGCAAAGTCTTTATCTTCAGCAATTTTGCTTTCGCCTTCGAAAATTTTCTTGAGAGAACCATTACTCTGGGTAAGCAACAAGCAATCGCCATCGAAGGCTAGGATGCCGCCGTCTAGTTCAACGGTTGTCAGGCCATCCTTTTCTTTAATCTCAATACCAGCGTCTTTGGACACGGCCTCGAGGAATTCCCTGAAATCGTCATCGTCAAAAACCGACCCCACAAGACGGAAATCACCACTTTCATCGACAGAAGCGAAGAGGGGGTCACGAAGGTCCAGACCCAGGTTCACGGGGTCGTCGAGCACTTCCTTAATCTTCTCACGTGCTTCCTTGCTCAAGTCAGACAGGTGTTCCTCAATGGCATCCTTCTCCTTGGAAAGTTCACTTTTTTCAGCCAACTGCTTCACGTCTATCCTTGCCACTAAGACAGGATTGTCATGGAGCATGGACACACACTTGGGGGTCTTGGAACATGAAGACATGGCTACCAATACAGCAGCCACAAATAAAGAATATAAAAATCCTCTCAATTTCATAGCATAAATATTTTTAAATTTATTTTTAAATTGTTCAATAATCTGCAAAGATACACATTATTCTTATATATGACAAAAAAATAAGAGATTTTTCAGTTTGAATTATGGATATATAGTTAAGATTTAGGGGTATAGGAATTAGAAATTAGGAATTTATTTAGGGGTTAGGGGTGAGAGGTAAGAGGTGAGAGATTACTCTTGAATATAAGATGATGTCTGTCACGAATTTGAGAGATTTGTCGTAGACCCACTGACCAAAGGGAAGTAATTATAAAATTTGGTGAGCGAAGCGATTATAAACAATCGCAACTCTGTTGCGTAGAAAATCCACCTGCGACCTATCTTCGGGAGCAGTACCTTAGTGAACGAGCG
>JAFZAE010000028.1 GCA_017548385.1 Prevotella sp. | reverse complement strand
TCCGCTCCACAATCCCCGAGAGTAGTAGGAGTAATCTCTCACCCCTCACCTCTATCTTGTCTCCTTGTCAACTCTTTGCAAATATAGCAACATTTTGCCGTTCCACAATGCTTTTTCCCGCAAAAAAATCATGATTTTTGAGAATAAAAAAAACTGCGCGGAAAACTGTAAAAGAAACCCATGCTTTCGTGTCATTCTATAAGAAGAAACCCCGAAAAACCGATAAATCGATTTTTCGGGGCGGGCTTTGTTTTCTTATATCTTTCCGACATACGGAAGATAAATCAAATAGTCATTTTATTTGACAACAAACTTCTTTCCTTTGCGGACATAGACACCTGGCTTCAGGTGGTCGGGATCAACCTTTATGCCCGAGAGTGTGAACACGTCATCGCTTTCTGTTTCCGAGTAGTCGTTGATACCATCGATTTGCGTGACGTGGATGGTGGCTTTTGTATAGACCGGCCTGATGGCGACACCTTGTTTCTTTGTCAATTATATACAAACCGATAAAGCCATCAAAGAAAGCGTATCGCACTTCCATGTATTGATTATCCCTCTCTGCAATAACTAAACGATAAACATCATATGATGTTCCATCAGGGAGTCCGGGGAAATTCTCAAATACTATATGTGCATATTTTGAGAAGCCATACGAAAGTAATAATTCTTCGGATAGCAATTTGTCTCCTTGCAATTTCCAAGATGAAATAATCTCTTTAGATAGATTCATGATTGCAAAGGTATTCAATTTTAATCTAAATAGTGGGCGTTTATGTTAAAAATCTCATTTCCCCTCTTGTTATCCATCACCCCTGATTGCTTTAGGCGTGAAGGATGATAAAACCAGATAAATGACATTTTACCCCTTTTTCCCCGAGTAAAACGGAATAAATGGTGTAATTTTTATTCCGTTTGATTCTGCTTGATTTAACATATCGAGCGGGAAAATGGCGGACTAAGAGTAAATGAAATCGCTGCAAATCCTTGATTTAACGACATTTAAGAATAAATAACATAATCAGAAGACTATCATGTTTCTTCATGTATACATGAGAAACTGTTTTTCAATGCTTTGTGAGATTTGTGTTGATTTGTGCAATTTCTCGCCCTTTGGGGCGACTAATAATGTCTACAGCGCTTGCACCTGACTTCGTCAATGCGCCACCTAAGACGTTTTCACGCCATCCCCGCCCTAGTGCATCCTCATCTATTCCACGGACTTTGGGGACTGTTCGACAGCCCTGGTATTTATGTGTCTACGGAGGAAAGGAGTAAGAGGAGGTTTTATAACGGACAAAATATGTACTTATTTGTTTTTCCTCCACTTGTCAACTCGTTTACTTGTCAACTTAAATCTATATTTGTCCCTTTGTTCCTTTGTCTAACAAATAATTTATGACCAATACGTACGAAGGGCGCATAATTCTTGATAATTCCAAAAACATAATTTTTGGTAATTCATGGTATATTGATGGTAATTTATGGAGGAAAAACTGCAGCCCCTACAACTTAACTGTTCTTTTTATAACTCTGCACAGCCCAGCCACCCATAAAGAGACCGATGCCGAGAAGGGCAAGCACTTGATGCCAGATGCTCTGTAGGTCGCCGCCACGGATAAAAACGGTGCGCACGGCATCGACAAAGTAGCAGACGGGATTGATGTAGGTGGTGAGATACGACCACGAGGGCATAGAGCGGGTGGGAGTGAAGAGCCCGCTGAGCAATAGCAGGATGACGACAAAAAACCACATGACGAAGATGGCTTGTTGCATCGTATCAGAATAGTTGGAGATGATGAGACCAAACGACGAGATAAATAGTGCCAGCAACATGGCAAGTAGATAGATGAGCCAAAGAGGACCTGCGGGCGTGATGCCATAGACCAACCATGCCAGCAGCAGGCATACGGTAATCACAAAGAGGGCGATGAGCCAATAGGGGATGAGTTTGGCGAGGATGAAGTTCCATTTAGAGACAGGGGTGACATTGATCTGCTCGATGGTTCCCGTCTCTTTCTCACCCACGATGTTTAGGGCGGGCAGGAAACCGGTCATCAGCATCATCACAATGGCAAAAAGGGCGGGAATCATGAAAAGTTTGAAGTTCAAGTGCTTGTTATAGAGAAACAAGGTGGAAATCTTGTCATGAATGGCGGTAGAGGTGGGACTGGTGTTGGCAGTGATAATCTGGCTGAGGTAAGCCGCACCCATGCTTCCCTTTGTGCCGTTGACTGCGTTGGCAGCGATAAGCACCTGAGGTTGGTTGCCGCGGGTTAAATCTTTGCTATAGTCTTGTGGGATGACCACCACAACATCGGCGTCGGTATGCTCAATGTCTTTCAGCGCCTCGGCATAGGTAGGCTTCTGACCGTGAAAAATGAAGTAGGTATTATGCTCGATGTCATGGACAAGTCGCTGTGACTGAACGGAGCGGTCGAGGTCGACCACATCCACCACGACATTTTTCACCTCCATGTTCATCACCCACGGCATGACACACATCACCATGATTGGGAATATGACGATGAGACGGGGGAGAAACGCGTTCCGGCGTATCTGCGTGAATTCTTTCTGGATAAGATATTTCAGTGTCATAGCCGTCTATTCTAAGCGTTTGTTAAACTTTGCAAGTGACAACGACAACAGACCGATAAGCATAGCCGACAGGATGACCAGTTCGCTGACCACTTGCTCGATACCCACGCCCATAATCATCATCTTGCGCATGGCCGAGATGTAATAGCGCGTGGGGACAATGGCAGAGAGCCATTGCAGTATGCTAGGCATCGACTCGATAGGAAAAATCATGCCCGAGAGCATCACGATGGGCATGAGCAACACCATGGCACATATGAGCAGCGCCACGAGTTGCGTCTTGGCAATGTTTGACACCAGCAGACCTAGCGAAAGCGCCAGCAGGATATAGATGGTGGAGATGAGGACAATCCAGAATAGCGAACCCATCAGTGGCACGCCAAGCACAAACCTTGCCATAAGTAGGATGAAAGTCAGGATGACGAATGCCAACACCAGATAGGGCACCGCTTTGGCAACGATAATCATCAATGGCTTCGTCGGCGACACAAGGAGTACCTCCATTGTGCCCTTCTCCTTCTCGCGTACAATGCTGATAGAGGTCATCATGGCACAGACAAGCATCAGCAGCATGCCCATGATGGCGGGCACAAAGTTATATGCCGACTTCATCTGCGGGTTGTAGAGCATTTTGGCGTTGACAAGTCCTTTGGGAGGATTCAGCAGAACCTGTGTGGCATAGTTCGTCCATTGCTGAGCCATGTTGGGGTCGGCGCCATCGACGATAAACTGAATGCCGGAATGCTTGCTGGCGAAGTCTTTTCCAAATACCACGGCCAGGTCGGCCTTCTGGTTGCGGATGAGGCGCTCTGCCTCATGAGGTGTGGCGACAGTGTGAACGATGGTGAAATACTCCGACTGCGAGAGTCGTTCTACGGCTTGCTGAGTCAGATGGTCGACATTCGACAGCACCACCACCGTACGAACATTCCTCACGTCGGTGGTGATGGCAAAGCCAAAAAGCAACATCAAAGCAATTGGCATGCCGAAGAGCAGCAGCATCGTGCGCTTGTCGCGAAGGATGTGCTTGGCCTCTTTAATGACAAAACTATAAAATTGCTTCATGTCAACTCCAAAATCTAAAATCTAAAAACTAGAAACTAAAAACTAGAAACTAAAAACTAAAAACTAACACCTAACACCTAGCCTCTCATCCATCCCCTCGTGTTGCCTGACGGGCAAGATAAGTGAATACATGGTCCATGTCGGGCTGATTGAACGCCCGTTTCAGGGCGTCGGGAGTATCCATTGCCTTAATCTTTCCGTCGACCATGATAGAGATGCGGTCGCAATATTCCGCCTCGTCCATATAGTGGGTGGTGACGAAGATGGTGATACCTCTCTCCGCGGCGTCGTAGATGAGTTCCCAGAACTGTCGACGGGTGGCTGGGTCGACACCTCCGGTAGGTTCGTCGAGGAACACAATGCCGGGTTCATGGAAGATACTCACCGAGAAGGCCAGTTTCTGTTTCCAACCTAAAGGGAGGGAGGCCACAAGGGTGTGCTTGTGCTCTGTGAATTGCAACCGCTCCAGCAGTTCATCGGTCTTGCGGGTAATCTCTGCATTTTTCATGCCGTAGATACCAGCAAAGAGCCGGATGTTCTCTGCCACCGTCAGGTCCTCGTAGAGCGAAAACCTCTGCGACATATAACCAATGTGCTTCTTTATTTGCTCATACTCTGTGCGAATGTCGTAGCCCATGACACGCCCAGTGCCACTCGTGGGTTGGTTTAGTCCTGTCAGCATGTGCATGGCAGTGGTCTTGCCGGCGCCGTTGGCACCAAGAAAACCGAATATCTCGCCTTTCCTCACGGTGAAACTGATGTCGTCCACCGCATGGAAGGTGCCAAAGGCTTTCACCAGGTGCTCCACTTCAATGACGTTCTCTTCTTGGGCTCCTGTGGTTTTCTCATGCTCGATTCCCGGCGGATTGAAGATGTCCTTGAAGGTGTGGAGTATCACCTCTGGCGTGTCGATGCCGCGAATCCTGCCATGGTCGAGAAAGGCTACGCGCTCGCAGCGACGCACCTCGTCGAGATAGGGCGTCGAAGCGACAATGGTGATGCCACGTTCCTTTAGTGTGGAAAGCATCTCCCATAGTTCCTTTCTGCTTACGGGGTCGACACCTGTCGTCGGCTCGTCGAGAAATAAAACGCTGGGTTGATGAACAAGTGCGCAACTCAGGGCCAGCTTTTGTTTCATTCCCCCTGAGAGCGCACCGGCACGGCGGTTCTTGAAACGTTCTATCTGTGAGTAGATGGCACGGATGCTGTCATAGCCTTCCTCGAAGGTCGTACCAAAAAGTGTGGAGAAAAATTGCAGGTTCTCCTCAACGGTCAGGTCTTGATAGAGCGAGAACTTGCCCGGCATATAACCAACACGCTTACGAATCTCTCCCATCTGTCTTACCACGTCGAAACCCTCTACCGTGGCATTCCCCGACTCAGGAAGAAGCAGAGAGCAGAGAATACGGTACATCGAAGTCTTGCCGGCACCGTCGGGACCAATCAGTCCGAAGACCTCGCCTTTGCCGACGGTGAACGATACACTGTCGAGGGCTTTCACCCGTCCGTAGTTCTTGCTGATGTCTATGACTTCAATAGCGTTCATCATTGTCAGTTAGAATTTCACCTCTCCGTACATACCAATCTTTACATACCCGTCGTTTTTGATGGCTATTTTTACAGCATAAACAAGGTCGGCACGCTCATCATCGGTAAGGATGGTCTTGGGTGTGAACTCGCTGCGGTTTGAAATCCAGGTGATGGTGCCATCGTATGTCTTCTTCTGCCCGTCACCATAGTCGGCGAACACTTTCACTTTCTGCCCCACCTTGATATTTTTTAGTTGTGATGAGGTGAAATAGGCGCGCAAAAACATATTCTGCGTGTCGGCCAATTTAAACAATGGCTTGCCGGTGGTGACAAACTCGCCCAGTTCCACGTATTTGTCAAGTACCGTTCCGGTAAAAGGTGCCATGATCTCGGTGTTGGCTATCTGGTCGTCAATCTGACGTATCTGTGACTCCAGACTGGCAGCCTGGGCATCAATGCCGTCTATCTGGGCATCAATTCCCGCACTCTGCTCAGCAAGGCTGGCATTGTTGCTGCGGATTTGGTCGTTGGTGGCTTCCAATTGTTTTTCCAACACCTTGATTTGATAGTCGATGTCATCAAGTTGTTTGCGAGGCACAGCGCCATCTCTCACCAGTTCGGCGAAACGCTGGCGCTCGCGTTGGGCATTCGCAATCTGCTGTCGGATTGATGACACTTGCTTGTCAAGGTCGAGTTGGCGGCTGTCGGTGGCTTTACGCGAAGACGACAACTGACGCTTGTTGGCGCTCAACTGGCCACGGGAGGTTTCCAACTGCTCTTTCTTCAACTGTAGTTGGTAGGCATCTATGCGACCAACGACGTTTCCATTCTCCACCTCTTCACCCTCGGTTACATTGAAGAGTTTTAGTTCTCCCGTCGATTTGGCCGAGATGGTAACCTCTGTAGCCTCAAAAGTGCCAGTGGCATCAAATTCTTTCTCCTTGTTTCCGCAAGCGACCATAACCAATGTCATGCTTGCCAGTGTGATTATCTTTTTCATGATCGTGAGTGTCATCAATTGTTTAAGGTATACTTGTTGTCGTAGATTTGCTTGAGCATCTCTATTTCGTGCATCGACTGCTGCAACTTAGCGGCATTCTCTTGGTTGATTTCCCGTATCAGGTCATTCACGTCGATGATGCCGTGGGAGAGTTTTGACTCAGCAGCCTTGCGTACGGATGAACGCAGGGAGATAATCTCCTCATCATCTGCCATCAGCTTCTGATAGCGTGCTATCTCCTCGTTTTGCTGTATCTGTTCCAGATTGGTGTTGAAAAGGAATATGTCGCGGTTGCTTTCTGTCAGTTCACGCTGTAGTTGAATTTTTGCCTTGTCGTTCTTACGGGTATATAGTGCTCCGATGTTCCAGGTCAGCCGTGCGCCGACCATGCCATTCAGGCTCCAGTTGTGTCTCATCATGTCCTCGAACATGTTGTAGCCGGGATAGCCATAGAAACCTTGGGCAAATACGCCGAGTTTTGGCATAATCGCTGCATCGAGTGCTTTTTCCTGGGCATCGCTTAGTCGCAATTGTGCGTCAAACAGCCGTATCTCCGGGCGTTGTGTCGTTTGTTGCGATGCCTGTTCTACAGCAGGTTTGCTCACCGTATTTACTTCTATCCCGCAGAATGTTGAAAGCATCGTCTGAAGCATCCGCTTGTGCGACGCTAAGGTTGTCGCTTGTTGTATGACGTTCAGTCGTTCTGCCTTCACGTTTTTCAGGTCGCTCTCAGCAGCGGTGCCGCTCTTTACCATCGAGGTCAGTTTCCGCTCATTGTCGGCAAACAACTCCTGCAAGTCTTTGTTCAGCTGTAGCTGATCATCAAGCAGCAGCAGTGAGAAGTACATCTCATTCACCCGCTTGCGTATCTGATATAGATTTACTTCGTTCTGCGCTGTCTGCACATTCCCTTGCTCACGAGCTATTGCTTTCTGACCACTGATGGCACCTCCGTCGTAGATGGTTTGGTTGATATCGATACCGACACGATATTGGTTCTTGGACAGTCCTTTCATCTGCAAACCCATCTGCTGGTATATCGCCTGTAATTGGTCGGGGAAACTGGCAACATCGCTCTGATACGTTGCTTGGGCAGTGGCTGTGACTTGTGGAAGCCAGCCTTTCCCAATGTTTGACACCGTCAGTTCGGTGGTTTTTTCAATGAGTGCATACTGGCGAATCAGTGGATAGTTCTGTTCAGCAGCACGCTGGCACTCCTCCAATGTCTGCGCGAAAAGGCTGAGTGGCAGCATGGTCAATGTGATCAATAGTGATTTCATATTGGGGATGGTTGGTTTCTTGATGGCAAAGTTAAAGCTAATATTTTATAGAAAGCCTATCCAAAATGAGTTAATAATGTGCTTTTTGTACGATTTATAGTTGGAAATAGTACACAATGACTGATTTTTGGCTATCTTTGCGCTATAAAACCAATAAAAAAAGGAGGAATAGGAAATGAATGGACAACGACCTGAGCACTTCGACCGTTTTCTGATACTTGATGCTTTGGAGCACAACACCGACCCGACCTTGGAATTCTTTTTCAACACCGATTTCGCTGTGTTGCATGGTCCTGGAACAAGTCTTTTCAACTATTTTTTCAACAGAAAAGTGCCGCTTCTTATCAACGACTACCGCATGGGGTTGGTGACCAGAGGAGAGATATTTGGGCGTATCAATCTCATCGAGCGACACATCACAGCAGGGACAATGGCTTTTGTGGGTCCGGGAAGTATTGTAGAACCCATCAGCGTATCGCCCGACCTGCAAATCAAGGGCGTGGCTTTGTTCAACGACCTGCCGTTCACGGTAGGTAAGGTGCCCGTGCTCTTCAATGGTAGTGTGCGTGATTTCCAGATACAGGTAGAAACAAGTCAGCAGGTCATCATCTCACAATTCATCGAAAGCCTTTGGCTTATGGTGCATGCCAGTCCTTTGTGCCGTGAGGCTTTCGACGACCAAGTGGCAGCACTTATGCACTACTACAACCACTTATTTAGTCTGGATGCGGAGCGGAAGGTGAGCCCGTCGCATGTTACCGACATCTTCAACCGTTTCATCCAGTTGGTGAACAATCATGTACGTCGTGAACATAAATTGGGTTATTATGCCGACCGCATGTGTCTCACACAGCGTTATCTGGGAAGTGTGGTGCGCGAAGTGAGCGGAGCCACTGCAAAGGAGTGGATAGACCGTGCGCTTGTGACCGAGGCGAAGGTGATGCTCAAGCATTCCGATAAATCGGTGGCACAGATAGCCGATGAGCTACATTTCCCCTCACCATCGTTTTTTTCGAAGTATTTTCGCAGACTCACTGGCTTTACTCCTGCTGAATACCGGTTGGGGAAATGAATATGCGCAAAATACACTCCATGACATGGATATGAGAAAATCACTCAAACGCGAAATCCTCCAATGTACAGAGAGATTTTTCTTTGGTGTCGGAGGAGAAGATGAGATAGATGGCGTGTTTGCCGGCGAGGGCAGTAGGATTGGCGATCTCGCAGGTCATCTCGGTGGATGTCTTGGGCATATCGGCTTTGAGGTTGATTTTGCCAAGAGACTTTCCACCTTGTGAGGCCCAGGGACGGTCGCTCATAATTTCGATAGTGCCGTCAATACCCTCGGGGATAAGGCGCAGACACAACTGCAACTTGTCTGTCAGACGTTTGGCATCGAACAGGAAATACTTGTAGCCCACGATGGAACCATCGGTATTGTTGACCACGAGGTTGGTATTGTTGCGGAGGTCATAAGGAGCCTTAAATTTATCATCGGTGCCATAACTGGAGGCAATGTATGAACCAAAGAAGGTATTGTTGGGCCATTCGTGAATAGCAGGCTTCGGACCAGTATGCCAACAGGCGATACCTGCGGAATGACGCTCAAATGGGTCAAGACCTTCCAGGGCGAAACCGTTGGAGTTGTATTCACCCTCGGAGATTTCTACTTTACCACCGGCACCCTCTTCCACCTTGACAGTGATGGGTGCAACCATGGCTTGGCGGGCATACTCGTCGGTACCCGTCTGACGATGATAGAATACATACCATTGTCCGTTGATCTCACAGATACTGCCGTGTGTGTTGCCGTCAGGAGTGGCTGATGCTATCACATTGCCTTGTTCGTCCTTCTCACGTGCACGTCCGTCGATGATGGTGCCACCGTATGTGAAAGGACCTAATGGACTGTCGCTGTAGGCATATGCAAGGGTGTAGTTCGACGTGGGCAGACCAAACTCACCATCTTCGGTAAAACGACTGTAGATAAAGACATACTTGTCTTTGATCTTACGGATGGAGGAAGCCTCGAAGAAACGGAACTTTCCCGGTTGATAACGTCCAGAAATCATATCCTCTACAATCTCTGTTCCGGGCTTCACCGTTGCCATAGTGGCTGGGTCGAGTTCGGCAGCATAGGAACGTTCAAATCCCCAATATCCATAGATGCGCCCATCATCATCGACAAAGACAGCCGGGTCGAAGCGCAGCACACCGTCAGCTTCGTTGGGGTTGTCCTTGCTCCAGTTGCACACTTCAAAGGGTCCGTCGGGCCTGTCGCTCTTGGCAATAAGACCATTGCGCCCTCCTGCCTGGTCGTTGGGATAGAGATAGTAGGTTTTCTTGCCGTCGGGGGCAGTCACCAAGGTCACATCGGGGGCATAGAGTACATCGGCTTTGCCGGCAGAGTCGAGAAGTTCGCCTTTTGCGTTCTTATCTACACTGAAGATGACTCCGTCGCAACGCCAACGGTTGAGGCTGTCGATAGGAGCAGACCACACCACTTGGTCGCGACCGCAGTATTCGGTCACCAAATTGTCGTGTGACCCATAGATATATACACGGTATTTTCCTGGTTGGTCGTGGTCTTCAAAGACATAAGGCTCACCATCTGGGATATGTTCCCAAAGTGGTAGGAAAGGGTTACCAACGGTTGTCAGTTCATTCCCTTCGATTTCGCTATTTTTTGTACTACAGGCGGTCAGCATCATGATGCAGCAAATGGTTGCAATGAGAATTTTGTGGGTGGTGTTCATAATTTGAGGTTTGAGATTTTGAGTTTTGTAGGGACGCGATGTATCGCGTCCGTAATGATGAAGTTGAGAGATTACACGGACGCGATACATCGTGTCCCTACGAACGGCTTATGTATTGGCTTTTTAACTCCCCTTTATAACTCCCTTGTATAACTCCCTTGTATAACTCCCTTTAACTATTGAGTAAGAACGTTTTGAAATCGGCAAACTCTTTCGAGATGCCTATGCTCTGCTTCTCGCCTTTCATGAAGGCAGCGAGACGCTCGGGTATCTCAACGTCGATACCGATGATTTCATCCACTTTCTCCTTGAATTTTGCGGGATGGGCAGTCTCGCAGAATACGCCTGTCTCGCCTTCGCGCAACAGTTCGCGTAGCGCACGGTAACCGCAGGCACCATGAGGATCGAGGATGTAGCCGGTGGCACCATAGCAAGCGGCCATCGACCGACGTATCTGGGCATCACTATAAGTGGCACCGCTGATAAGCGAGGTAATGCGCTCATGACTGCCGCCATAAAGATCATAGACACGGGCGAAATTGCTCGGGTCGCCTACGTCCATGGCATTGGCGAGGGTCTGTATGCTGGGCTTGGGATTATATTCTCCTGTCTGGAGATATTGGTAGAAGATATCGTTGGCATTGTTGGCTGCGATAAAACGGCTGAAGGGCAGTCCCATGGCATGGCCGAACAGTCCTGCGGTAATATTGCCGAAATTGCCACTGGGCACACACATCACAAGATGGTCGGAGAGGCCAAGACCTTTCATGCGGGCGTAGGCGTTGAAATAGTAGAAAGCCTGGGGCAAGAAACGTGCTACGTTGATGCTGTTAGCACTGGTCAACCGCATATGGCGGTTCAATTCTTCGTCGAGGAAGGCTTGTTTCACCAATGCCTGACAGTCATCGAAAACGCCATCTACCTCCAAGGCGGTGATGTTTTGACCAAGGGTGGTAAACTGACATTCCTGAATGGGGCTGACCTTGCCCTTCGGATAGAGCACATAGACATGGATGCCCTCGACACCGAGGAAACCGTTAGCAACTGCCGACCCAGTGTCACCACTTGTAGCCACCAGCACGTTGACCGTTTCGTCGCCTTCCTGACGGATGAAATATTGCAGCAGACGGGCCATGAAACGGGCACCTACATCTTTGAAAGCAAGGGTGGGACCATGGAAGAGCTCCAGGGAGTAGATGTTTTCTTCGACCTGAACCACGGGACAGTCGAAGGAGAGGGTGTCGCAGACAATTTCACGAAGGGCATCCGCCTCTACATCTTCACCGAAAAAGGCGTCAGCGACGGTGCAGGCGATTTCCTGGAAAGATAGGCTGTCGATATTGTCGAAAAACTCCTTCGGCAGCGTCTTGATGGTTTCGGGCATATAGAGCCCGCGGTCGCCGGCAAGGCCTTTGACCACTGCCTCACGCAATGTGGCGAGAGGTGCTTGATGGTTGGTACTATAATATTGCATTGTTGTTTGTATTTAGTGGAAAGGGGTGAGAGGTGATAGAAATCTTAGAGGTAAGGGGTGAGAGGTAAGAGGTGAGAGATTACTCCTGATACCCTTGAAGGTATTGTCCAAACTCCTAATAGTAATGTCCCTTTAACTACCCTTTAACTACTTTTTAACTACCCTTTAACTACTTTTTAACTACCCTTTAACTACTCTTTCATTCTTCCATCAGTTTCTTCATGAATTCCTGGAGGCGGAGAAGACCATAGTGACCAGGGACACAGTCGCGTTCACTGTACTGCATGACGGCGTCGGGAGTGATGTCGCGATGCCAGAAGATGAACGGGACCGGTTCGGCAAGGTGGATACGCACTTCCACTGGCGTGGGATGATCGGGGAGGATGGCGATGCACACAGGTTCCTCCCATGTCTTTACCTCCTCGTAGATGGGACGGACGATGCGCTGGTCAAGGTATTCGATGGTGCGGATTTTCAAGTCTAAGTCGCCATCGTGACCTGCCTCGTCGCTTGCCTCCACATGGAGGAACACGAAATCGTCTTTCCGAAGGGCATCGATGGCTGCTGCAGCCTTTCCCTCATAGTTCGTGTCGTAAAGACCCGTGGCGCCTTCCACCTCAATAATCTTTAGTCCGGCATAGTGGCCGATGCCCTTGATGAGATCGACAGCAGAGATAACGCTGCCCGTTTTCACCTGAGGGAACATCTCACTGATAGTCTGCATCGACGGACGATAACCAGGACTCCATGGCCAGATACTGTTGGCTGGAGAATGACCATTGGCCTGACGGTCAATGTTCAGTGGATGTTCGGACAGCAATACCTGTGACTGCAGGATGAGGTCATTGATTAAATCGGCAGTTTCCTGCGCACTCATACGCCCTTCTTCCTGTGGTGCATCATCCTCGGCACGTACCAGAAGCGGCTGCCAAGGCTCATCAGGATGGTCGTGGGGTGGGGAACAGATAATATGTTTGTTGCCGCCTTTGATGACCAGCAAATGTCGGTATTGAATTCCAGGAATAAAGCGAACACGTTCGTTGCCCAACTTGCTGTCGAGAAAATGAATAAGTTCAGTCCCTTCGGCAGTGGTCAAGTGTCCACCATGATGGTTTTTGATTTTCCCATCGTTGAGAGTAATGATGTTGCAGCGGATGGCCATGTCATCAGGGGCCATCTCATAGCCGATGGAGGCAGCCTCAAGTGGACCGCGACCTTCATACACTTGGTGCAGGTCGTAACCCATGATGGCAGTGTTGGCTACTTCCGAACCCGGCGGGAAGCCCTCGGGCACAGTGACGAGCCGTCCCGTGCGCCCCTCGCGGGCAAGTAAATCCATATAGGGTGTGTGGGCATATTCCAGAGGGGTCTTACCTCCAAGGCGTTCCACAGAATGGTCGGCCATGCCGTCGCCTAAAATTATTATTGTTTTCATTAAATCTTTAGGAATTCAGTAATTCGGGAGTTACAGAAGTTTAGATACTACTTACCCTGCACTATTAACTCGTCAACTTGTCTACTTGTTTACTCGTCAACTATTATTTAAATATTAGCTATACTCATGATGTTGGCAAAAACACCGGCGGCGGTGACGCTGGCACCGGCACCATAGCCCTGGATAAGCATGGGGAACTCCTTGTAACGCTCTGTAGTGAGCATCACGATGTTATTGCTGCCCTTCAAATTGTAGAATGGATGTCCTTGTGGTACGCTTTGCAGCGACACTTCTGCTTTGCCGTGGTCCATTGTTGCGACAAAACGCCAGCGCATCCCCTTCGCTTCCAACTCCTTGCGACGTACCTCAAATTCCGCATCGAGTTCAGGAAGACGTTTCCAGAAATTATCAAGGCTGTCCTCGAAATAGTTGTCGGGAATGAATAGATGCTTCTCCACGTCACTCTGCTCAATTTTATAACCTGCTTCACGGGTGAGAATGACCAATTTACGAACTACATCCGTGCCGCTGAGGTCAACACGTGGGTCGGGCTCGCTATAGCCTTGTTCCTTGGCACGACGAACGGTCTCGGAGAGTGGCACTTCGGAGGAAATCTCATTGAAGATGAAGTTCAGTGTACCACTGAGAACGGCTTCGATTTTCAGGATTCGGTCGCCGCTGTTGCGCAGGTCGTTGATTGTACCAATGATTGGCAGACCTGCACCCACGTTGGTTTCAAAGCGGAATTTCACACCACGTGTCAGGGCGGTCTGTTTCAATTGCAGATAGTTATCGTATTCCGACGAGGCGGCTATCTTGTTGGCTGCTATCACGCTGATGTTATGCTCTAAGAATGACTGATAGAGTGCAGCCACATCCTTGCTGGCGGTACAGTCGACAAAAACGCTGTTGAAGATGTTCATCGCTATCACCTCATCATGCAGACGGCGGTTGTCACTGGCATCACTGGCATCGAGAATCTCACGGTAGTTGTTAAGGTCGATGCCGTCGCGAGAAAAGACAGCCTTCTTCGAACTGGCAATACCCACAACATTGAGCTTCAGTCGGTTGCGCTCTTTCAACTCCTCATATTGTGAACGGATTTGCTCGATGAGTTTGCTACCCACGGTACCGATACCACAGATAAATAGGTTGAGTACCTTGTATTCCGACAGGAAGAACGAGTCGTGGAGTACGTTGAGCGACTTCCGCAGGAAGCGTCCATCGACCACAAACGAGATGTTGGTCTCCGAAGCTCCCTGTGCGCAGGCAATCACGCTGATACCACTACGACCTAATGTGCCGAACAGCTTTCCGGCTATACCAGGCGTATGTTTCATATTCTCACCCACGATAGCAATGGTGGCAAGACCTTGCTCGGCGTGCATCGGGAACATCGCACCTGTCTCAATCTCCTTGGCAAACTCATTGTCGAGCACTGCCACGGCAGAGTCGGCATCTTCATCACGCACACCGATGGAGGTGGAGTTCTCTGAAGAGGCCTGTGAAACCATGAACACCGAGATGCCATTGGCAGCCAAGGCGGTGAATATGCGTTGGTTGACACCAATCACACCGACCATGGAGAGACCGGTGACGGTGATAAGCGTAGTGCCGCTGATGCTGGAGATACCCTTGATGGGTTTACGGTCGTTCTCCACCTCTTGCTTGATAATCGTACCAGGATTGGTGGGGTTGAAGGTGTTTTTGACCTTGATGGGGATATTTTTGACGCAGACAGGGTAGATAGTAGGGGGATAGATGACTTTCGCACCAAAGTTGCACAACTCCATCGCCTCGACATAACTTAGTTCGTTGATGGTGTAGGCGGTCTTGATTACTCGGGGGTCGGCAGTCATGAAACCATCGACGTCGGTCCAGATTTCAAGAACCTCGGCATCGAGGGCTGCGGCAAGAATGGCTGCGGTATAGTCGCTGCCACCACGCCCCAGGTTGGTAACTTCGCCAGTGTCGCGGTCACGACTGATAAAGCCGGGTACAAGAGTCACCTTGGCGAGTTCTGCAAACTCTTCCTTCACCAACCGAGCGGTCAACTCGCTGTCGAGTACATGGAGGTGGTTCTTGCGGTAGGTCTTGATAAACTGGAAGGAGTCGTGCCAACGGGCTCCCTTGATGAGTGTTGCTACGATATTACTACTCAGACGTTCGCCATAACTGACGATGGCATCGAGGGTTTTCTCACTCAGGTCGTGAATGAGATAGACGCCGAAGAGAATGCTCTTCAGTTGCTCAAAAAGGGAATCAATGGTGTGGAAAAGAATCTCGCGTTTGCGTGGCTCGGTGATGATGGTGTCAATCAATTTGTAATGACGATCTACCATGGCTTCAAATTCGGCCTTATAACGCTCATCACCATTGAGCGCGAGACGGGAAGTGGTAATCAACTTGTCGGTGATGCCGCTGAGGGCACTGACCACTACAATTACAGGCTGTCGTTTCGACTCTGCCTCAACAATACGTTTTAAACTAAGAATACTTTTCACGGAACCCACGGACGTTCCGCCAAATTTTAATACTTTCATCGTAAATGGTTATGTTAATTTTGGAACCCCAATACAAAAGGGGATTTTTTTCCTAAAAATCGGCGCAAAATTACGAATAATCGGTGAAATACAAGAAAAATGCGGCAATTTTATTTAATAATCAAAAATATTCATTAATTTTGCATAATAAAATCAGTTGACAAGTAAACGAGTTGACAAATTGACGAGTTGCTTGCATCGATAACAACCGAGGGTAGCAGGAGTAATCTCTCACCCCTCACTTCTTACCCCCTAATATCCATTAACAAAAAACTAATATAATTATGAAAAAACTATTTGTAGCATGTATCGCATGTTTGTTTGCCGCTCCATCCTTCGCACAGTTCAGCAGCGGCGGGTTCTCACTCGATGAGGAACATACCTATTGGGGTCTTCGTCTTGGTATGTCGTTTGGTGGCATCAGTGGCGACATCGAGTCAGATGGTGGACGAACGGGTATGACTCTTGGTGGAGTCGTTGGTATTCGTGTTACCGACTCTGCACCTGTATTCCTCGAGAGTGGCCTCTATTATACAGAGCGTGGTGGAGCTAAATTGAAGGGTGCTGCACTAGAACCAAATGATCAGGCCAAAGCACCAAAGGGCCATCTGAATTATCTCGAAGTGCCTGTACTTATCAAATATGGCTTCACAACGGATGATAATATCGCTATCCTCCCCTATATCGGTCCATATCTGGGTATGGGTATCTCAGGAAGTTACAAATACCTCAAACACCCGGAAATGGGATTCAAGTTGGGCTGTGGCGCTGAGTGGAACAACCTCTATGCCGAACTCTCCTATCATATTGGTGTGACCAACATTGCTGATGTAGGGGATGCCTCCTCACACGGACACTCCTTAGACATCAACATCGGTATCAACTTCTAACCACATTATTTATTATAACAACACTGAGACACAGAGAACTGCTCTGTGTCTCAGTGTTGTTAGAGGTAAGGGGTTAGGGATAATTAGGAATTAGGAATTAGAAATTAATAATTTGGATTTGGTGTAAGTTGAGCATTTGTCCCTTTAACTACCCTTTAACTACTCTTTAACTACTTTTTAACTCCCCTTCATAACTCCCCTTCATAACTCCTCCTTATAACTCCCCCCTATCAAAATGCTCCAAGAATACCAATTAAGAGTCCTTCCTCGTCAGGCGTCTTCGACAAAACTCCTGACTGAGTACATCGAACAGGAAAAAGGTATCGATGCACGTCGAATCACCCATATCCGAATCCTGCGGCGAAGTATTGACGCACGACAGCGGATGATTTATGTTAACCTCGCGGTGCGGGTGTATATAGATGAATTTCCTGCGGATGATGTCTACGAGCCAGTGATCTATGGTGATGTGTCGGAAGCCCGACAAGTCATCGTTGTGGGAGCAGGACCGGGAGGGTTGTTTGCAGCCCTGCGACTGATTGAGTTAGGCCTTCGCCCCATTGTCTTGGAGCGTGGCAAGAATGTCCATGAACGAAAGAAAGACTTGGCACTCATTGCCAGAAACCATGTGGTGGACGGGGAGAGTAATTATTGTTTCGGGGAAGGCGGTGCTGGCGCCTATTCCGATGGCAAACTTTACACACGTTCGAAGAAACGGGGAAATGTGGAGAAAATCCTCCGTGTCTTTTGTCAACATGGAGCCAGCACAGATATCCTTGCCGATGCCCATCCGCATATCGGTACCGACCGTTTGCCGAGGGTTATCGAAAATATGCGACAAACTATCATTAGATGTGGTGGCGAAGTGCACTTCCAGACCAAGATGACGCATCTCATTGTCGAGGGCGACAGTGTGAAGGGTGTCCGAGCAATCCAATTGTCTGACAATACGGAAAAAGTCTTCGAAGGCCCCGTCATCCTTGCCACAGGACATTCGGCGCGGGATATATATCAGTATTTCTATGATGCTGGCATTGAGATTGAGGCAAAGGGCATCGCTGTGGGATTCCGACTGGAGCATCCCGCATCACTCATCGACCAAATTCAATATCACAGCAAGGAGGGCCGGGGAAAATACCTACCCGCCGCAGAATATAGTTTTGTCACCCAGGTGGAGGGTAGGGGAGTCTACTCCTTCTGCATGTGTCCGGGAGGATTTGTCATTCCGGCAGCTACAGGACCAGAACAGGTGGTGGTGAATGGCATGAGCCCCAGCAACAGAGGGTCGAGGTGGTCGAATAGTGGCATGGTGGTGGAAATGCGACCTGAAGATATCGAGGGAGACGACCCGCTGCGGGTGATGCGGTTCCAGCAACAAGTGGAACGCGACTGTTGGCAACAGGGGGGAATGCGACAGACAGCACCGGCACAACGCATGGCAGACTTCGTTAACCGTAAGCTCAGTTACGACCTTCCCTCATCATCCTACGCTCCGGGATTGGTGCCCAGTCCTATGCACTTTTGGATGCCTCAGCCCATTGTTAAGCGGCTACAACAGGGTTTTCTTACTTTTGGCCGTCACAGCCATGGTTTCCTTACCAACGAGGCTGTGCTCATAGGAGTGGAGACACGTACGTCATCACCCGTACGTATCACCCGTCAGGTTGATACCCTCCAGCACATACGTCTCCGGGGCCTCTATCCTTGTGGCGAGGGCGCTGGCTACGCTGGTGGCATTGTCTCTGCCGCCATTGACGGAGAGCGCTGCGCTGAAGCCATTCTGAGTCTTTAGTTATTCCAGTAGGGACGCGATGTATCGCGTCCGATAAAAAAATGAGGGTGTATCATCCACTTGATACACCCTCATCGTATGGTTTATAAGTCTATTTTCTCTCTTACCACTAATGATTACAGTGAGTTGTAATCGACGTTGAATGTCGTGGTGTTCATATCACCGGTTTGCATGCCTCGTTTCAACCAGCGCATACGCTGTTTGGCTGTGCCATGGGTGAACGACTCTGGCGAGACACGACCTTGTGTCAGGATGTCGTCACCGATTTTCTGGGCGCAGTTGATGGCCGACTCAATGTCTTTGTCGCTGATGGAACTGTATGCCTGTCCCTCATAATGAGCCCATACTCCTGCGTAGTAGTCGGCAAGCAACTCAAGGCGAACACTAATCTGGTTGGCTTTAGCCTTGCTGCTCTGTTGCATCTGGGCATGTGCCTTGCCAAGCGAACCTAAGAGGTATTCCACATGGTGACCCACCTCATGGGCAATCACATAGGCACGCGCAAACTCACCCCTTGCGCCCAACTGACTTTCCATCTGCTTAAAGAATGATAGGTCGATATACAATTTCTGGTCGGCAGAACAATAGAACGGACCCACGGCTGAAGTGGCACCGCCACAACTCGTCTGCACCGAGTTGGTGAAAAACACAATCTTAGGAGGTTGATATTCACGGTTGTATTTCTGACGGAAAACAGCCGACCAAACATCCTCAGTACTGGCAAGAATCTGCTTGCAGAATTTCACCTGTTTTTCTTCCTCTGGACTGGCCTGACGCTGAGCCTGGCCATTGGAACCGGTCTCTGTGACTTCTTGTCCATCTGTTCCAGCAGACATAATGTCACCAAGGCTACCAAGGTCAAACTTACCCGACAGTAAAAATATCAAGGCAAAAAGGATGATGCCTCCTAAACCCATACCTGTAACAGCACCGCCGCTCATTCCCCGGCGATCCTCGTAGTTCTCACTTTCTCTTCTTCCGTCAAGATCCATAATTGATAGTTTTTAGTTGGGGACAAAGATAATATTTTTTTTTATTCACTCCAAATAATTAAGATGGAAAATGAATTTTTGAAGTTTTGGGCTAATCGTTAGAGAAAGTTCGTGGTATCGAAATAACGTGGTATCGAAATAACGAGAGAGCAAAACCTCTTAATTGTCAAAGCATTTGTCCCTTTTACTCTCCTCCATTCCCATTTAACTCCCCTTTCAATCTTCACTTTTAGCTAAAACAAGATTCTAGCGTCTAAAGTCTAAAAAAACCATCATATCGGGCGTATTTTCCTTGTAACATTTGTAACAAATGTAACATAAAGAAAACCAGTAACTTACAAGACCGCTTTCCCGTAACATCCTGTAACATTTTGTAACAAACCAGCCGCTTGTTAAAAAATCGCCCCTCTTGTTCGATTTCTCACTCCTTGTTACAAAATACCCAAAATAGCAAAGCATTGAATCTCAACACTTTGCTATCCCGTTACATTTGTTACGCATGTTACAGCCCCAAATATGTCTCGTGTAAGAGCGATTTTTTTATTCCAAAGAACAAAACTAATACTTTTTTTTCTTATTTTTGCAGCAAAAATTTGAACTGTGTATTGCATATTCTACTTTCTGTAAATATTGTGGCCAAAGGTTAAAAAAAGACTATTATGAATAAGAAACTAAAATATATTGGTATTTGCCTAGTGATAATAATTGCTACCGCATTTGTTATTGGTTATATCAGTCAGATATTCGTTAGCAAAGATAATCCACCATCTGAGGAAAAGTTAAAACAGAATCATGATTATATAATAATATCAGAACAGGTGTTCAGGTACAACAAAGAATTGCCTAAGTCCATTGGCAACGGGTTTAACCTTGTCCACGTCAAGTATGATGCTGATGTGAATAGTCTCATTTTCTCAATAGAAGGTTCGGACACGATTACGTATGAGCAACTTCAGAAGATATTGCCACAAATCAAATCACATACAATTCTTAAGTTACAGAATGCACTGGAGATGAAGTCCGATCCTCTAATAATGTCGGTGGTTGATGCTGGAGCTTCCATCCGGTATATTATGACTGCTGATACATTAAACTTTGAATTTGAAATATCACCAGAGGAGTTAAAAAGTAATCCGGCTCTTGGTAAAGAACCTCTTGCCATAGAATACTTAAAAGAATATTAGCAAAAAATAAATACTCACATGCCTGACATCTATAGCAGTGGTGAATGAATGCTCAAAGTAAAGTATGATTC
>JAFZAE010000256.1 GCA_017548385.1 Prevotella sp. | reverse complement strand
ACCAGTGACAGTGTCTTTGATGAGCAACTTATGGCCCACGGGGGTGTCTTGGGCAATTTCTATCTCTTTGTTGTCAACCTCTATCTGCTCCCCTTTTTTGAAGGCTCGCAGGCAGACAACCACTGAGTCTGCTGGATTGATTTTGATAAACGACGTTGGATTCATTTTGTAGATTGTTCTATATTTTATATTGAAAATGGAGAATTGATAATTAAAGGGTAGTTAAAGGGAAGTTAAAAAGTAGTTAAAGGGACATTACCATTGGAGATTGAGAATTGGAGATTGAGAATTGGAGATTGAGAATTGAAGATTGAGAATTGAAGATTGAAAAATTGAAGATTGAAGATTGAAGATTGAAGATTGAAGATTGAAGATTGAAGATGCCATCCACTACCCACAGTAACTATGTTCATGCCAGAACCTCAAAACCTCAAAAACTTACAACCTCAAAAACTAACAAACTCAAAACTTACAACCTCAAAAACTAACAAACTCAAAAACTCAACCTTAAATCATCGTTCGCTGATAGAAGTCCACGTTTTCTTTAATCAGCACTTCGATGGGCATATAGTTGACGGGATTGACCTCTTTTTTCAGCACGATGGCATTGAAGAGGGCTTCCACGCAATAGTATCCCTGCATATAGGCATGTTGGGCAATCAGGAACGAGATGCTACCCTGACGCAGACACTCCGCATTCTTTTGTACCATATCGTAACCCATAATCTGCACGTCGCGGCGGTTGGTGCGCAGCAAGAACTCGCCTACGATGTGAGCTTTTGAACAGAATGTGATGCAATGATGTACCTTCGGATGTGAGGTGAAAAACTTCTCTAGGATGGCATCGTAAGTTTCGCGACTATCGTCCAAGGGCAGGTTGACTTCCGTGATTTTGATGTTGGGGAAGTGGTCATGCATATAGTGGCGGAACCCCACCTCGCGGTTGTCCTGCTGCTTGCTTGCCACGCGGCCGTTTTTCATCTGCTTCATCATCATGATTTCTGTGCTGTTCATTGCAATCATCATCAGCACCTTGGCAGCGAAATAGCCACTACAGAAAGAATCCTGCCCATAAAATGACAGGGGCTTCAAGTCGGGCATATATGAATCGAGCAACACAAAGGGGATGTTTTCCTCATGCAAGATGTCTGTGAACTGTCGTGTGACGGCAAGTTGGGTGGGAACGATGATAACACCATCCGGAGACTCCGACAAACATGTCTGATAGGCTTCTTCGAATGTGGCATCGTCGAAACGGTTGTAATAAAGCAACTTCACATCGACATGGAAATCACGACGAGCCTCACGGGCCTTCATGGCACCCTCTTCAATCTCTTCCCAATAAGCCTCGGAGGCATGTTTGGGCATAATGAGATAAAACGTATACGACCTGTTGTATGCCAGTGCGCTGGCATACATGTTGGGTTGATAGTTCATTTCCGAGAGAGCCTTCTCTACCTTCTCACGTGCAGGGGCGGAGACATTGGGACGATTGTGCAGAACACGGTCCACTGTCCCTACCGACACACCGGCACGGGCGGCGATATCCTTGATTCTGATTTTATCGTTCATGAAATTAGTATGTATTCAATGATTTCTGAAAATAATATGCTGTAGGTGCCTGATGTATGTAAAACCATCATCGGATTCAGAACACCGACTTTGTTGTTGCTTTGAAAGTGCAAAAATAGCAATATTTGTTGAATTGTGCGAAAGCACAGTGCTATAATTGCAAAAAAAAACATATTTTTTGAAATTTTATTTCGCTGTTAGCGAAAAATAGACTATTTTTGTGCTCGCTAACAGTATTTCGGCATTTTATAAGGTGGGTCTTGTTTTTATACCCACCAAAGCATAGATAATCAATTTCAATAATCTATAAAATCAAAATCAAAAAAATGGCAAAAGTTGTAACATTGGGCGAGATTATGCTTCGCTTGTCTTCTCCAGGACAGAAGAGATTTATTCAGAGTGATTTTTTCGACGTCGTGTATGGTGGCGGTGAGGCCAATGTGGCTGTTAGTGCCGCTAACTACGGACATGAGGCATACTTCGTTACAAAACTTCCCAAACATGAAATCGGACAGTGCGCTGTCAATGCGTTAAGACGATATGGTGTTAACACCGAATTCATTGCAAGAGGTGGTAACAGGGTCGGTATCTATTTCTTGGAGACAGGCGCGTCGATGAGACCCTCGAAGGTCATCTACGATAGAGCCGGAAGTTCCATCGCTGAGGCTGATCCAGAGGATTTCGACTTCGACAAAATCATGGAAGGTGCACAGTGGTTCCACTGGAGTGGCATTACACCAGCCATCAGTGACAAGGCTGCTGAATTGACACGCCTGGCATGTGAGGCTGCCAAGAGACATGGTGTCACGGTGAGTTGCGACCTTAATTTCCGCAAGAAACTGTGGACTTCAGAGAAAGCACAGAGCATCATGAAACCCCTCATGAAATACGTTGATGTGTGCATCGGCAATGAGGAAGACGCACAACTCTGCCTTGGATTCAAACCTGAGGCTGACGTAGAGGGTGGCAAGACCGATGCCGAAGGATACTATGGCATTTTCAAGGGAATGATGGAAACCTTCGGTTTCAAATATGTGGTAAGTACACTCCGCGAGTCGTTCTCTGCTTCCCATAATGGATGGAAAGCCCTCATTTACAACGGAAAAGAATTCTATCAGAGCAAGCGATATGACATCATGCCTATCATCGACCGTGTGGGTGGTGGCGATTCCTTCTCAGGTGGGCTTATTCATGGGCTGCTTTCCTATCCAGATGACCAAGGCAAGGCATTGGAGTTTGCTGTGGCAGCATCTGCTCTCAAACACACTATTCCTGGCGACTTCAACCTTGTTTCCAAGGAGGAGGTGGAAAACCTCGCCGGTGGCGATGCCTCTGGGCGTGTGCAAAGATAATTTTAACTTTCGGGAGTTATGAAGAGGAGTAAATATATCTTCATTTTTTAACTCCAGTAAATAGTATTAGTATGGCTCGTTTCAATAAAGTTCAAGTAATAACAGCAATGAGGGAGACTGGCATGGTGCCGGTTTTCTATGACAAAGATGCTGAAATCGTGAAAAATGTCGTTAAGGCATGTTACGATGGCGGCGTGAGAGTGTTTGAGTTCACCAATCGTGGCGATTTTGCCCATGAGGTGTTTAATGAGGTCAATAAATGGGTTGCCGACAATTGCCCCGATATGATTATGGGTGTCGGTACAGTGATTGACCCTGCCACAGCGGCATTGTATCTGCAACTGGGTGCCAACTTTATCGTAGGTCCCAATTTCAACCCCGCCATCTGCGAGGTGTGCAACAGAAGGCTTGTGCCTTATAGCCCTGGATGCGGTTCGGTGAGCGAGATTAACAATGCACAGGCTATGGGATGTGATGTCACCAAGGTGTTCCCGGCAGGTAATGTCGGCGGTCCATCGTTTGTCAAGAATGTATTGGCACCGCTGAGATGGTCAAACATCATGGTCACTGGTGGCGTGGCTCCCGATGAGGAGAATCTCACCAATTGGATAAAGGCAGGCGTCCTTTGTGTCGGCATGGGTTCAAAACTCTTCCCGAAAGAGGTTGTGAAGGCTGGCAACTGGAAGGCTGTCACCGACAAATGCATCGAGGCTCTTGGCTATATTGCCAAGGCAAGAGGATGATTCTTGAGGTTATTAGGTTATTAGGTTGTGAGGTGACATTAGATGGACTCCCTCGTTCTTCCCTAATCAGCCTAATAACCTCAAAACCTTTATAATAGTGAGCATTTCCCCCTTTAACTCCCCTTTAATTCCTTATTTAATTCCTAAAAGAAAAAGTTGTGTCCAAAATGAACAGGTGGTTTCGGCATATGGTAATGGGGCTTTTGCTCACGCCTTTCTTCTTTTTGCTTACGGCATGCAATATGTCGGACAGGCAAAAGACCGACCATTACAATGAGTTGGCCTATAACTTCCATTACCGAAATCTTGACTCAACTTTATATTACGCCAACCGCTCCATGGAACTGGCGGGCAGCTATGATGCTGGTAAGGCAGAGGCATTCAACAACAAGGCATTTGTTAGTTTGGCAAGGATGCAGTATGAACTTGCTGACAAACAACTCGATTCCGTGGCAGAGACAACCGACAATCAGGTGGAGCTGCTCATTGCCGATATTCAGAAAATGCGTCTGTGTCAACGTGTCTCACGCAACAAGGATTTCTATACCTATCGAGAGAAGGCATTGCTCAAACTTCGAAGGATAGAAGAGGAAAGCGACATGCTCAACGCCCACCAGAAAAAGAGGATGGTCTATGCGCGTTCTGAGTTCAAAATTGTCACTTCCACCTATTATTATTATGTGGGATTGATGGAACGGTCAAGTTCGGAACTCATGGATATCAAGCCCGATGGCGAGATACGGAGTGACACGGCACAATGGCTCAACTATTTGTATAATGTGGGAGCCGGAGGTGTCCTCACAAAAGGGTCGCAACACGAAATCAATATCTCAGAGATGGACCATCTGCTCAGGTGCTATAATATGTCCATCCAATACGGGTATCCATTCTGGACGGCAAACTCGCTGCAGGCCATGAGTGAACATTTGCAAGGTTCGGGCTATTGGCAGTATATCGAGGAGGAAAGTCTCTATGCCCTCAAGTTCCTGAATATTGACAATGTTCCAGACAGCCTTCTGGCAGGTAATTTTGCCGAGAGGTCATTGGCCATCTTCCAGGAATATGGCGATGTCTATCAGATCTCTGGAGCATTCCGTACAATGGCCCAGTGCTACTGGACCATCAACGACTATGAGGCATCTTTGGACTGCCTCAATAAAGCACTTGCCGACAGTGCGGTCATCTTCCAGGCCCCCGACCTTGTGGCTTCTATCCATGAACAGCAGAGCGTGCTATATGCCGCCATGGACAACACAAACGCCAGTTATGCCAAGAGGAATGACTATCTGGAAAAACAAGAGCAGACACGTCAGGATAGGTATCTGGAGTCGAGAGCCGAGCAACTCCGACAGTCGGTCAGCATGTT
>JAFZAE010000255.1 GCA_017548385.1 Prevotella sp. | reverse complement strand
TGAATGCCGTGGTAAAGACTATTTTGCAAGTTGCCGGCAGAAGTGTGGCAAACTCTAATCCGCTGAGTTCTGGCATCTGAATGTCAAGAAAAATCAAGTCAATACGTTTTTCCTTAACATCTTTAATGGCCGCCACCGCACTGTTGTAGGTTCCTATCAGATTGAGAAATGTAGTTTTTTGTGCATAGCTGGCAAGCAATTGTGCTGCCAGGGGCTCATCATCAATGATGATACAGTTAAGTGTCATAGATAGTGATTTTTGAAGTGTATAAAGTATTGTCTTCGTTGGTTCCTTTTTGCCATTCGAATTTGCCGGGATAACTCAGTTCTAGACGCTGCCCTACTTGTACTAAGCCTATGCCATGGCCACTACGGTCGCTGCCGTCCTTAGGAAAGTTGCTATTTTCGACCACACATTCTATCTTGTCGTTATTTGCAGAGATATTAATATTAATATAACTCTTCTGTGTGGGACTAATGCCATGTTTGAAGGCATTCTCTACCAAGGAGATGAGAATCATCGGTGCTATTTTCAACGTACATGGTTTAGGCAACTGGATAGAAGTGTTCACCTCCACGTTCGATGAGAGACGGATTTTCATCAGTTTTATATAATTATTGATGAAATCCACCTCATCGGTGAGTTTTACGTAAGGCTGCTGATTGTCGTAGAGCATATGGCGCAATATTTTGCTCAGTTCCATGATAGCCGCCTGTGCCTTTTCTGTGTCAAACGCCGTGAGGGCATAGATATTGTTAAGTGTGTTGAGGAGGAAATGGGGATTCATCTGGTTGCGCAGGTTTTTCAATTCAGCCTCGCGCCGCGCCACCTCGGCTTTCTGACGCATTTTTTCCGATGCCATCCATCCTCTACCCATCACCACGGCACACCCTAATACTGCAGCTGTGCCTAAGAAATAGAAGTCACGTATCAGTCCGAGATAGAAAATCCTGGGCGGAGGTCCTCCTCTTCTATGTGGGATTATAACACCTCGTTTGGTTAGTTCCTTGCGTTGCAGCTCACGTTCGAGCTTCATCCACTCATATAGTCCAATTGTCAACACTGAAATCATCAGCAGATTGACAAGCAGCAATTTAAGCCCATTACCTTCGTGACGTAAATATTTGGGGGCAAGCCACAAATAATTGGCATAGAAGACAGCCATCAATGTCAGTGGCATGACAAGTCGCCGAAGGTATAGGGGGAGGGTTAGTACTTCGTCAGGTGCCGTTGACATCAGAGGCATCATGAGCATCGTCACCCACAGCACCGCCTGTAACCAAAACGACATTCTTTTAAAAAATGGTCTCATGTTTTTTATAGTTGACGAGTTGACAAGTTAACGAGTTGACAAGTTAATAGTTCTGCAAATAACTTGTATCTTGTCTACTTGTATCTTGTCTACTTGTATCTTATCTACTTGTATCTTATTTACTTGTATCTCAAGAACCTTACTCATACCTTATGGCCTCAATAGGATCGAGGCGTGCAGCTTTCTTGGCGGGATACCAACCAAAGAACACACCTGTGAAGGTACACACGGCAAAACTCATGATGATGCTCCACGGCTGGATATAGATAGGCCAGTTGGCCAACGAATTGATGACATATGACAGTCCTACGCCAAGTAGCACACCGATGACTCCACCTGTGATGCTGAGCAGGATAGCCTCGATGAGGAATTGATTGAGGATGTCGATTCCACGGGCACCCACACTCATGCGCAGTCCTATCTCACGGGTACGTTCCGTGACGCTCACATACATGATATTCATGATGCCAATACCACCAACGATAAGCGAGATACCTGCCACCACTCCTAATAGGATGGTGAGCATATCAGTAGTGGAGTTCATCATACTTGCCAATTCTTCTTGCGAGCGGATGTTGAAATCGTCGGCATCGCCCATGAAGTCACCTTCACTGTCTTTCAGCTTATGGTTGCGGCGCAAAATATCAGTGATTTCATCGATAGCCTTGTCGGTGACACCTTCGGTGATGGCAGAGCACTGGATGCCTCCAAGGTAGTTTTGTGCGAGAATACGCTTCATCACCGAGGTATATGGTGCTAACACCAGGTCGTCCTGGTCCATACCCATGGAATTGTAGCCTTTCTTTTTTAGCACACCCACCACACGGAAAGGGATTGACTTGAAACGTATCACCTTTCCAATAGGTTCTGCACCATCAGGAAAGAGGTTGTCGACAACAGTCTGTCCGAGCACGCACACCTTGGCACTCGCCTTGATGTCTGCATCGGTGAACATCTCACCATCCGACACGGTGAGTTGACGAATCTCCAAGTAATCCTGATTGACACCATAAATGGATGAAGGTGCATTGTTATTGCCATAGATAAACTGTCCCGACGACTGGACCATCGGACTCACGGCACTCACATAAGTGCAGCCTTCCTTAATAGCCTCGTAGTCGGAGAGTTTTAGTGTTTCCATAGACGAGGCATCCTGTCGCACCCCTCCTCGCATATCAGCTCCAGGACTGATCATAATCATATTGGAACCCATCTCCGATATGTTGGCCTGAATGCTTTTCTTGGTACCTTGTCCGATGGCAAGCATGGTGATGACCGAAGCGATGCCGATGATGATGCCCAGCGCCGTAAGGAAGGAACGCATCTTATTGGCAGCAATTGCCCGGATGGCTATTTTGAACAAATTGGAATAATTCATTGTTGTTTAGTTGACGAGTTAACGAGTTGACAAGTTGACAAGTTAATACCTTTTTAGTTGATGAGTGGATTCGTTTAAGTTGACGAGTTAACGAGTTGACAAGTTGACAAGTTAATACCTTTTTAGTTGATGAGTGGATTCGTTTATGTTGACGAGTTAACGAGTTGACAAGTTAATACCTTTTTAGTTGATGAGTGGATTCGTTTAAGTTGACGAGTGGACGAGTTGTTTGATTCTGAATGGACGAGTAATTTGCAGAACTATTAACTTGTATCTTGTCAACTTGTATCTTGTCAACTTTAATAATCAATCATCCTCATTCTTTGGCAATGCAGCAAGACCTTCTGCTGCAGAGAGGATGTTATTGTTGTATTCGTCGCTGATGACACGCCCGTCGCGCAACATAATGTTGCGGCTCGAATAATTGGCAATATCAGGGTTGTGGGTGACGAAAATGATGGTACGTCCCTCGGAATGCAACTTCTGGAAAAGGACGAGTATCTCAAAACTCGTACGAGTGTCAAGGTTGCCCGTAGCCTCATCGGCAAGGATGACGGCTGGGTCGTTGACTAAAGCACGGGCTATTGCCACACGCTGCATCTGACCACCCGACATTTGGTTGGACTTGTGGTAGAGGCGATCACCCAGTCCCACAGCCTTGAGTGCCTCGATAGCTTTTTCATGTCGTTGGCGGGCTTTAATACTTGAATTGTACATCAAAGGCAACTCCACATTTTCCACACTTGTCGTCTTTGGAAGCAGGTTGTAGTTCTGAAAAATAAACCCTATCTTACGATTTCGCAATACAGCACGTTGTGACTTCGACATGGTGCGTACTGACACACCGTCGAGCAAGTATTCCCCGGTAGTGGGAGTGTCGAGGCACCCGAGTTGGTTGAGGAGGGTTGACTTACCCGAGCCCGACTTTCCCATGATAGTGACGAACTCACCTTCATAGATTTTGAATGACACGCCACGGAGGGCGTGCACCGTCTCATCGCCCACCTTAAAGTCACGCCTAACGTCTTGCAACTCTATTACAACTTTCTTTTGCGTCATGACATGCTATTTTTTCTTGTTGTTCTTAGGTGGTCCGGGGGCAAATGGACTTTGTTCCTGATTGGGCATTGGTGGCATATCGTCTCCCATCACCTTGATCTCGGTAAGAACTTCTGCATCCTTGCCAATACCACTGAGGATTTCGGTATGTGAGCCATCGGTCATGCCGATTTTCACTGGATGAGCCTTTATTGTATTGCCCTCAAGTGTCCATACCTTATTCTTGCCTTCGCAGTCTTCGATTCTGTATTGTTTGCCAACAGTTTCCTTGGTGGGGGTAAAGCGTAGTGCCTTGGAGGGCACACTGAGCACACCCGTACGTTCGAATGTATAGATAGTAACGTTGGCTGTGAGTCCTGGTTTCAGTTTCAAATTGCCATTGGGAGCACTAATTACCACTTCATAGGTAACCACATTATTGGTGGTAGTAGCCTCCTGACGTACCTGTGTGACTACTCCCTGGAATATGTCATCAGGGTAGGCATCGACAGTGAAGGTCACACGCTCGCCATTCTTTACACCACCGATGTCAGCCTCATCGACGTTGGCCACCACCTGCATATTGGTCAGATCCTTGGCAATGACAAAAAGCTCAGGGGTATTGAAACTGGCTGCCACCGTCTGTCCTTCCTCCACAGACTTCGATAGCACCACGCCATCAATTGGTGAGGTAATAGTAGCATAGCCTAAGTTGGTTTGTGCCTTGCGCACACTCTCTTTGGCCTGCACCACCTGTGCCTCTGACTGGGTGTAGCTGAGTTTTGCCGACTCAAACTCGTCGGCGCTCACTAGTCCTTTGCTGAAAAGAGTCTGATAGCGTGAGTAATTCTCCTTCTGATAGTTTCGGCTGCTTTCAGCGCTGGCCAAGTTGGCCTTCGCATTGTTGAGTTCGCTGATGAGGTTGGTTTTATCAAGTTCAGCTATCACCTGTCCTTTTTTTACTTCAGTATTGTAGTCCACATAGAGTTTGTTGACGATGCCCGACACCTGTGTACCAACGGTAACTGAGGTGACAGGTTCGATGGTGCCCGTGGCTGTCACACTATTCTGAAGTGTCGTCTCTGTAACTTTTTCCTTATTGAAGTTGATTACTTCTTCTTTCTTTCCGCCCGAGAACTTCCAGAAAGCCACTGCTGCCAGTGCAAGGATTAATACGAGAATCCAAACTTTACTGATTTTTTTCATATTATTCTATGTTTTTTATAGTGGCAATAGATGCAATAGTATCTATAGTGATTGTTTTATGAATGAACGCCTAAAGACTAAAGACTATAGCCTAGATGTTTTATCGTTGATAGTATTTGAGCATATAAATATCGAGGATGGTCATGTATTTGCTTTCCAGTTCATTCTGTTGGGCTTGCACCAGATTGGTTTTACCTGTCATCAGTTCAATAATGTTTTTGAGTCCAAGGCGGAATTGCTCACTAAGCAGTTCATAGCTGGTGAGTTGACTCTGAGTGGCAATGCGAGCGGCCTTGTATTTACTTTGGTTGGTATTGGCATCAATCCAATAACCCTCAATGGTATTATAGAGCGTCTTCTGCTTGTCCTGGAGGTCGAGCATACTACTTTCTCGTTGTAACCGAGCCTTATTAATAGCTGTCTTTGTCTGACGATTGTCGAAGATGGGAATGCTCAATGTGGCACCTACCGCAAGATCGAGGTTACTCTTAAGTTGGTTGCCAAGTCCCTTGTCGCTCATCGAAGTGGTATTGGTGCCAAAGGAGCCACTCACGCCCACTGTGGGACTTTTTCCGGCGCGAGCAATCTCCATATTCACGTTGCTACTTTCGATGGCCAATTTGGCAGCTTGGATTTCGGGTCTTCGCTCCAATGCCTGTGCATACACAGCATTGAGTGCCGGTATCTCCTCCAATGCCTGTGCGTCTGTGTATGAGGGTATTTCAATGTCGAAATCTGCAGCATCCGTCAGTTCAAGCAGCTGTTTCAACTGGAAGAGATAGTTCTTCACATTGCTCTCAGCTGCTACAATGCTATATTCATCTTGTGCACGCTGGGCAGTAAGCTGGGCCAGATCGGCCTTGCTCATCTTTCCTACGTCCACCATTACTTTTCCACGTTGTTCATTGAGTTTGCTAGTTTCCAAGCTCTGCTGACTCACCTTGATTGCCTCGGTGGTATAGAGTATCTGCACATAGAGTTGCACGATTTTCTCCTCAATGCTTCGGGCAGTAGTAATAGAATCGACTTCTGCTTGTTGCACACTGAGTTCGTTGAGCCGAATGGTATTCTTGTTGCGATTGCCATTCCATACGGTCCAGTTAGCATTTACGCCATATGTGCCATTATAATATACTTTGTCTACACTCGACTGGACATAACCATTGGCCACGGTACTTTGTCCTGACGACACAAAGGGCCGGTATGTCAGACTCTGATTGGTTGAGGCACTGAGCGATGGAAGCAAATCGGCTCTGGATTGTAGTACATCCTCTTGCGCAGAACGTCTTTGTACACTGCTTTTCTTTAGTTGGATATTATTTTGCAGAGCATAGTCTATACACTCCTGCAAGGACCATTTTTTTACCCCTGAAGTCTGTCCAAAGGCAGATACAGCAAAGATAAGGAGCAAAAACGTCAATAACTTTCTTCTATTTGTCATACATGATTTATTTGAGTGTGAAATGTAACCAATAGGCACAATCCACCAATTAACAGGGCAAAAATAAGAAAAAAGTCTCACTTATAAAAACAAAATAGATTTTCTTTTAAAGTTTGTAGAATACGAATGGAAATTCGTCTATATCTACATGGGGCATTAACAAAAATTTAGAAAAAGGAAGCTGAACGGAAGAATCGGAATGATCGGAGTAATCAGAGTATTCTGAGTAATCGGAATAACCTTTCAGCATTTCGCTCACCTTAATCAAGATTTGCACTACTTTGAATAAGATAGGCGGCATCTCGGAATAAAAAATAAACAAGTTCTGAAGATTTTGTCCGCTTAAGGACTAAATCGTGTTCTTCACTCGATTTGCACTACTTTGGATAAGATAGGCGGCATCTCGGAATAAAAAATAAACAAGTTTATTTTGTTCTTCACTCGGTTTGCACTACTTTGAATAAGATAGGCGGCATCTCGGAATAAAAAATAAACAAGTTTATTTTGTTCTTCACTCGATTTGCACTATCTTTGCAAAATAATAAACTAAATACTAATTCAAATCATTTTTTAACCTAAAACCCAACCGTATGAAAACAAAAATTACGCTAATTGTGGTTGCACTATTGGCTATTTGCGCATATGCAGCAAACAGCTGGAAGGCAACAGAAGACACACCAACGGCCGCAGGTACGACACTCGTAGATGATGAGTTGCTGACAGCCACGACCGTCTATGAAACCACCTTGAAGAGTTCGGCCATCAGTTTTGCCGACCAAGACTTCACCCACTACATCCAAGTGCGTGTGAGTGCGCTGCCCACAGCCGATAATGTCTATGGCACGGCGCAAGATGGCAGCACTCCCATCTCACTGACAGTTAAGAAAAACATCAAACTGACCATCTATTACCGTCGTCAATCCACCGAGCAGACAGAGACAGGAGGTGTCTTTGCCGCTGAAGATGGCAAAGACATCAAATGCTTCAACCAGGCCGACGCGTCACAAATCTCTGGTGAGCTAACCGTCATCCAACAAACAGAGGACTTCAAATACGGCTATGCCACCAAGGTGTATGAACTGGCTGAGGGCAATTCCTACACATTGGCTGCACGAGGCACCACCATACAGTTCTTCGGCATAACCTACGAGACAACAGAGCCAGCCATCCCTGAAATGGGCGAGGCCATCGAACTCGATTTGTATAGTGGTAAAGACATTGCCGCAGAGGTGGCAACAGCCATGGCCGAGAACCCATATCCTGCCAGCATCACCATCAACTTAGGCCCCGGTAGTAATTATACATGCAACAACTCTATAGTTGTCAACTGCCCTCTGACCATCGGATTAACCCCCCTCGTCGATCCTGTCCCCGGTCAAGACTGGGACCCAATCATTGACGCCTCAGCACTTGAGGGACCAATGGTTCTCATTAGTAAAGACATTCATCCCGATTTCATGAACGAGAGCGAAGCCTACAATCTTGGCAGTTTTAGTTTTAATCACCTCAACATAACAGGCCTCAAGAGACAGTTCTTCTTCGCCAATGAAATGAAGGTGCTGCTCAGCGAACTCATTGTGAACGACTGTATCATCGGCATCGACGGAACGGCCAAGAAGACCATCTTTGACTTCGCAAGAGGAGGTAACACTGCCCAACTCACAGTCGAGAACTCCACCATCTATGCCATCCCATCCAATGCACAGAACGGAGGGTTTTTCAGCGCACAGAGTTCACAGGATGTGCCACAACTCGGCGGCACCACCAAGACCACCAGCATCAAGAACTCCACCCTCTATGGTATCGCCACAGAGAAGACCACCTCCACCCCACGTCGCAACAACAACGACTACATCACCTATGAGGTGAAGAACAGCATCATCGTTGACTGCGGTAAGAAAGCACAGTTCCTTAAGGGTCTCAATGGCGGACAGCCAGGCAACAACTGCGTATGGGATATTGACGGCAACTCCTTCCAGTGGACCGAGATAATCGACGAGGTGCCCACACTCACCGACATCTGTGCGGATGAGATTTGCGGTGCCGACTCAGCCTTGGTGAAAAACAACGTTGAAGGTGTCGTCGTATTTGCCAACGATGTGACGACTGGTGACTTCACCCTCGGCGACTGTCCACAAAACGATGCAAAAATCGGTGACCCAAGATGGCATGTAGATATTATCCCAACCATGGGTGAAGACATCATACTCAACCTAGAGAGCGGCAAGGACATCTACAATGAGTTAGCTACCGCCATGGTAGGCAACAAATATCCCGGAAGCATCACCATTAACCTTGCTGCCGACGGGGCTTACACCGTGTCACAGACTTTGGAGGTTAATTGTCCTCTCACCATCGTCGGAAACGCCGAGCAACCCGCAACCATCGACGCTTCTGCACTCGAAACACCATTCGTACTATTGAGCAAGGAAATCCATCCCTCATTCTATTACGATGAGAACAGTGTGTATGATATGGGAAGTTTCTACTTCGAGAACATCAAGGTGACAGGTGTCAAGAGACAGTTCTTCTTTGCCAACGAGATGAAGGCACTCGTCACAGAACTCGCTGTAACCAACTGTGTCATTGGCATCGACGGAACGGCCAAGAAGACCATCTTCGACTTCGCCAAGGGTGGCAACACTGCAAGACTGGACATCGAGAATTCCACTATCTATGCCATCCCATCCAACGCCCAGAATGGCGGATTCTTCAGCGCACAAAGTTCACAGGATGTGCCATCTCTCGGGGGCACCACAAAAACCACTATCATCAAGAACTCCACTCTCTATGGCATTGCTACTGGCAAGACCACCTCTACCCCACGCCGTAACAACAATGACTACATCACCTACGAGGTGAAGAACAGCATCATCGTCGACTGCGGTAAGAAAGCACAGTTCCTCAAGGGTCTCAACGGAGGCCAGCCAGGCAACAGTTGCGTATGGGATGTCGATGGTAACTCCTTCCAATGGACAGAAGTCATCGACGAGGTGCCGACACTCACCGACATCAGCGCTGATGAGATCTGTGGCGCAGACTCATCCTTGGTGAAGAACAATGTAGAGGGTGTCGTAGTATTTGCCAACGATGTGACGACTGGTGACTTCACCCTCGGCGACTGTCCGCAGAATGAAGCAAAGATTGGTGATCCACGTTGGCTTGTGGAAATAATTCCACCACTTGGCGACGACATCGTATTAGATCTTTATGAGAGTGGCAAGGACATCGCAGCAGAAGTTGCAGCAGCCATGGAGAACAACAAATACCCAAAGAGTGTAACCATCAATCTCAATGGAGGAGCTTATATATGGAACAGCTCACTCGTCATCAACTGTCCTTTGACTATCAACGGATTATTACCCATCAATAGCCAACCATACTCAACCATCGATGCATCAGCACTTGATGAGCCAATGATACTAGTGAGCAAGGACCTCCATCCAGGATTCCTTAACGAAAGTGAAGCTTACGTCCTCGGCAGTTTCAAATTCGAGGATATCTATGTGACAGGACTCAAGAAACAGTTCTTCTTTGCCAACGAGATGAAAGTGCTCATCACAGAGCTTTCTATGAACGACTGCGTCATCGGCATAGACGGAACTGCCAAGAAGACCATCTTCGACTTCGCCAAGGGTGGCAACACAACCCTGCTCGCTTTAACGAACTCCACCATCTATGCCATCCCATCTAACGCACAGAACGGAGGATTCTTCAGCGCACAGAGTTCACAGGATGTACCTCAACTCGGTGGCACTACCAAGACCACCAGCATCAAGAACTCCACGCTCTATGGCATCGCCACAGGTAAGACCACCTCTACCCCACGCCGTAACAACAATGACTACATCACCTATGAGGTAAAGAACAGCATTATCGTTGACTGCGGCAAGAGAGGACAGTTCCTCAAGGGACTTAACGGCGGACAGCCAGGCAACAACTGCACATGGGACATTGACGGGAATGCCTTCCAATGGACAGAAACCGCAGATGAAGTGTCCTCCATCATAGACATTAGTTCTGAAGAGACCTGCGGCGGCGAAGTGAAGAATAACGTCGAAGGTAACTTGGTGTTCGACAATGACCCGACAACCGGCAACTTCAAACTCGGCGACTGTCCACAAAACGATGCAAAAATCGGCGACCCAAGATGGATTAACATAAATGTAGGCATCAATGATATCCGCGTGAATAACAATGATGGTCTTTGGTACAATCTCCAAGGAACAAAGGTATCTCCTCCTACCAAGGGCATCTACATCCATAATGGGAAAAAGGTCGTAATCAAGTAAACTGAAAGTTCATATTCACGTTCTTATTATTATCAAAAAGAGACACGGAGACACAGAGTTTTTCTCTGCCTCCGTGCCTCTTTTTAATATTCCTTTAATTCCCCAAATTACCCTCTCAGAAGCAAACGATTGCGCAGAAAATTACATAAAATATGTTAATAAAAGTACTGTGTGGGCACACAACATGTAACAGCCTGAAAAAAATGTATAATTCTTTTTGACTGTTGAAAAAAATGAATTACCTTTGCAACGTTATCCTGAAAACAATCTTTTTACCTTAAAAAAAAACTAATACCT
>JAFZAE010000254.1 GCA_017548385.1 Prevotella sp. | reverse complement strand
GTGGGTAGCCGTCATCTATTTCTATAATTTCTTCAGACTATAGAAAAAACGGAGAAATCAGCTTATTCAGATTTTTCCGAGTTTTCAGATTCCTACTCCAAAAGGGTGATTTTCACATCCTTCTGGGTGATGTTCTTGCAGTTGTGGAATTCGGCATCCTTTTTGGCGATGATATTGACATTGCGCAGGGTGATGCCGTCGATGGGCATTTCTGGCAGACCATTGAATTCCATGGCTCTTCCCGCACCATTGCACACCACATTCGAGATGTTGATGTTGCGGAAGATGGGAGTTGTCTCATCCACCGGCATCATGTCGGTATTGTTGGGATTGTCACCGTCGGCCAGTGCCTCTGCCACCGATTTTCCTCCATAATACATATTAAAGGTGATGGCATCGGTCTTGATGTCGGTCATCGAGATACCATCAATATTGATATTCTCTACAATACCGCCACGACCGCGTGTGCTCTTGAAACGCAATCCCACATCAGTGCCCAAGAACTGACAGTTGCGTACCATGATATTCTTCACACCGCCACTCATCTCTGAACCTACGACAAAGCCACCATGTCCGGCAAACACTGTACAGCCATCGACTACTACATTCTCGCAGGGTCTCCCCCTCTTCCTTCCGTCGGCATCCTTGCCACTCTTGATGCAGATACCATCGTCGCCGGCATCGAATTTGGAGTCAACGATGAGGGCGTTCCGACACGACTCCAAGTCGAGGGCGTCGCCATTCTGGGCGTATGCGGGATTGCGTGCCAACACATGGTCGAGGATAATATTCTCACACATCAGTGGATGGATGTTCCAAGCGGGTGAGTTTTGGAAGATAACATCCTGTAGGAGCACGTTACGGCAGTTGACCAGACTCACCATCACCGGACGGAGGAATCGCTTCACACTCTCCCAGTCCTCCTTGGTGTTCATGCCCTGTGGCACATTCATGTTGGCGGATGCCTCACCCTTGGCATAGCCCTCTGAGGGCACCCAGTAGCCTTTTTTCGTTTCCACTCCCGAACCTTCAGTAAATTCCTTCCACTGACTATCGGTAACTTTCGACTTTTTCAGAGGCCGCCAATAGCGTCCATTACCATCTATCACGCCCTGTCCGGTCACAGAGATGTCATGAAGTCCGTTACCACTCAATGGCGACTGACAGCGATAGGTGTCCAATCCCTCAAACGAGGTCGAAATCAGCGGATAGAGTGTCTCATCGGCAGCAAAGAGAATCACGGCTCCCATCTCTAAGTGAAGGTCGATATTACTCTTCAATACGATAGGACCTGTGTGCCAGATGCCCCTTGGCACAATAAGATGACCGCCACCACGCTTCGACAGGGCATCGATGGCTTTGGCAAAAGCCTCTGTGCATAGTGTCTCTCCATCTCCAACGGCTCCGAAGTCGGTAAGCTTTACCTGTCTGTCGGGAATGGTGGGTGCCGATATCTCTGCCATGGGGAAAGGCAGATTATGTATAAACTTCTCATACGGATTCTGTGCGCTGAGTTGAAGCGCAAAAATGGCCATCATAGCCAAAAGAGTGATTTTTCGCATTTTGATTTGTTGAAGTAGGTAAATTAGGATAGTGTAGGGACGCGACATCGCGTACGATGCAAAGATACAGTGTATTAGTGGCATTTCCAAAGGAATTGCCAATTATTTCTCATTGTTGAAAAAAATGCGTATCTTTGCAGAAGTAATCTCTCACCTCTTAAGTTGACAAGAAACAAGTTGACGAGTTGACAAGTTATTTGTTCTGGGAGTCTGGGAGTTTAGGAGTCTGGGAGTTTGGACAAGACTATTGAAGATTGAAAATTAAGAGGAGTTATGATGAGGAGTTATAGATGGGAGTTATGAAGGGGAGTTAAAGGGCCAATACCATTTATTTGATAGTTGACGAGTAAACGAGTTGACAAGTTGATGAGTTAATTGAAGAGTAGTTAAAGAGGAGTTAAAGGGGAGTTAAAAAGTAGTTAAAGGGACAAATGATTTTTATATTTGAGGATTGAGATTTGAGGGTTGAATTGAAGGAGTAATCTCTCACCTCTTACCTCTCACCCCTCACCTCTGTTATTTACTCCAGCCCCAATTTATCAATCAGGTCTTTCGACATATAGGTGGCGGGGGCTTTCAGGGTGGTGATGACCCATGACTGGGTGATTTCATCCCATTTTTGGTTGGAGATGACCTGCCAACTCTGCTCCACGATGCCCATCTGGCGGTTTTTCTTGGCCATTTCCTTCCGGTGTTTATAGTCAGCCTTCCAGTTGGCACGGTATTGGTCAGTCACATCGCAGCTCTCCTGGATATTGACAGTCAGTTTGTATTCGCCTGTGCCCCAACAGTCTTTGAAGTTGTCTTTCTCGTCGCGGTAGCCCATGTAGGAGCGCGGCACGATAAAACATTCACCCATCACATGGTATTTAGGCGTTTCACCTTCATGGCGCACATAACGTAAGAATCCATTGCTGTCGAGCAGTTTCTCGTCCACGGGGATGTTGATGGTGAACGTGCCCAGTTCCTGGTTTTTCTGTAATTGAACAATTTCATTCATCCATGAAGAGGTGATGGTGACATCCATCTTCAGTGTGAAGTTTTTGCGTTCCTCAAACGAGTAGGGGATATTTAACTCGGTGTTGTTGGGTAGGTTGGAGTGTTTAGGACTGAGAATGAGTGTATCGAGCACCAGTTCAAATTTCGAGTGGTTGATGATACGGTAGAGTTTGTCGCGGTTGATGTGGCAGGAGATATAAAACATGGTGTCGGGACCCTCCATTCGGAGGCATCCGATACCATCGAACCGCATTCCTTTGGGATCCATAGCTCCATCAAAGGAGGTGTCGTCGTAGAAGTCGCTCAATTCCGAGACGGAATTGATGGCTGTCTGATAGACGTTTTCTTTTTTGATGGCCTCTTCCCACTCTTTCTTCATGCGCGACCTCTTGGTGACCAGTGCACCGATGGCACTTACACCGATGTCGAAGAAAGAGGTGACATACCCAGATGCCAGTCCTTTCATCGAGTTGGTGGTGGCAGAGAAAAGGTCACCCAGATAACCTCGTGAAGTGTCACGTTCGTCATTGAGTTTGCTGATGGCATTGGCCAACTCGTCGTTGGTATAAACAAAAGTCTTATACTCAATCTGCTGGGCAGAGACATTCAATGTGGCCAAGCAGAGAATGAGAAGAAGGAATAGTTTTTTGTGCATATTTTAGGGGTTAGAGGTGAGATTAATTAGGAATTAGAAATTAGAAATTAGGAGTTGCAAATAACTTGTCAACTTGTTAACTTGTTAACTTGTCAACTTGTAGCTTTTTTTCAATCTCCGCAATTTTCTCTTTTCTTTCGATGGAATAGACGCCGCTGTGGGTGTCGATGAAGCGGAAGAGAAGGTAAGCTTGGTTGTAGAGGTGCTCGCGGAAAGGAGTGGAGCGAAGATCTGCTTCCACATAATAGAGTTCGGCAAGCATCTCCAGACGGTTGATGCGCTGATTTTCAGGGTATCGTTTGATATCCGTCATTATTTGTTCGATAGTGGCAGCTTGATAGAATTCGTAGGGTCCCACATACTGTTCATAGAGTTCGTGGACGGCTTTGGTGCGGTCTTCTATCTCGTTTTTTTCCAATGCCCGTTGCAAGGCGGCGAAAAACTCGCGAATCAATCGCAAGAAATAGTCTTGTTGTAGCATATTTGTGAGTTTTTGAGTTTATGAGTTTATGAGTTTTTGAGTTTATGAGTTTTTAGTGGTAAGGGGTTAGAGGTGAGATTAATTAGGAATTAGAAATTAGAAATTAGGAGTTGCAAATAACTCGTCAACTCGTCAACTTGTTAACTTGTCAACTTGTTTAAGAGGTTAGAGGTGAGAGATTACTCCTCCAATTCAACCCTCAAATCTCAATCCTCAAATATAAAAATCATTTGTCCCTTTAACTACTTTTTAACTCCCCTTTAACTCCTCTTTAACTACTCTTCAATTAACTTGTCAACTTGTCAACTTATTTATATATTCATATAGTTTTCTATAGAATGGGTGGCGGGTGAGGGTGGAGGAGTCGCCCAGGATGATGAGTTTCATGCGGGCGCGGGTGATGGCCACGTTCATGCGTCGGAGGTCGCGGAGGAAACCGATTTGTCCGTCGGTATTGGCACGCACCAGAGAGATGAGGATGATGTCGCGCTCCTGTCCTTGGAAGCCATCGACGGTGTTGATGGAGATGAGGTGGCGATAGGGCTTGAAGAATTCTTTTTTTGCCACTTGTCGCCGGAGGTATTGCACCTGTGCGCGATAGGGTGAGATGACTCCCACATCAATGCGCTCTTCCAGTATACGCTCCCGCCCGATTTTCTTGAGATAGTGGGTCAACGTGTCAATGGTCAGTGTTGCTTCTTCTTTGTTGATGCGCCCGAAACTCTCACCCACGAACTCCTCTTTGAAGTTCATCTTCGCCGTATCAATCCATACCATGGGGTGGTCGTAGTCGAGGATGCCGCGGTGGCGGATTTCTGGTGCGCATTTCAGTTTTCCTTCGTAGAAATAGTCGGATGAGAAGTGCATGATTTGCTCGTTCATCCGGTATTGCACCTGCAACAGTGTCACTACCTCGGGTTTGTTTTCCACGATGCGCTCCATCAGCGTCTTTCCCAGTCCGCCTTTCAGTGCCGCAATGCTTTTGACTGTTGGCGGCAACTGGCAGTGGTCGCCGGCGAAGATGACCCTTGTGGCTTTGCGGATAGGAATCCAGCAGGCTGCTTCCAAGGCCTGGGCAGCCTCGTCGATGAAGAGTGTCCCATATTTCTGTCCGTCGAGCAGTCGGTTGGCAGCACCGGTGAGTGTGGAGGCAATGACGCGAGCCTCATCGAAGAGTTGCGTGCGGATGCGGATTTCCAGTTCGGTGGCCCTTCCTTGCAGGCGGTCCATCTTTTGGTGGTAACTGTCGCTGCGCTTGCGCTGGTTGCGCAGTTCGCGGATGGCTTTGCGGATGCTCCACAACTGGGGATAGTCAGGGTGTGCCTTGAATCGCCGCTCGTAGGTATATGACAACATCTTGTCGTTGACACGGGTAGGGTTGCCGATGCGCAACACGCTGATGCCACGGTCGGACAATTGCTCTGAAATCCAGTCCACAGCCATATTGCTCTGGGCGCATACCAGTACCTGACTTTCGCGGTGAAGTGTTTCATTGATGGCCTCCACGAGTGTGGTGGTCTTTCCTGTGCCCGGAGGACCATGTACCACTGCCACGTCCTTGGCCCGTAGCACTTCGTTGACGGCATGTTCCTGTGTGGGGTTAAGCCACGGGAAGCGCATATCTTCGAATCTGAAATGCCCGGCAGGGTGTTTGGAGTAGAACAGATCGCGCAGGTAGGCCAGACGGTTGTCCTTGGCACTGATGACACGGTCGAGTGCCTCGAACATAAGGCGGTAGGATGTCTCGTCGAAGAACAGTTGGATGCCCAGATGGTCAGCGCCCTGGATGTCGGCCACATGGCCGTTGTCTGGCACGATAACCACCATTCTGTCGCCATCGGCATAACTCACCGTGCAGGTGTATTTGAAGTAAGATATCTTATCTCCACCAGGCTGTTCTGTCACCCGGAAGAAGCAGACGGGGCGGCCAAACTCGAAGTTGTGCTCGATGTCATCATCCTGGGTGCGGAACACCTCCACCACCTGTTGATTGAGCGAGTTGTAGTAGGCCCGCCCGGTGCGTAGTGGATACCATGCATCGCCACGCTTGATTTTCCGCCGCAGTCCCATGGTCTCGGTTTGTCGGCGGTATTCCTCCTTCTCGCAATGGTATTCCAGTTCGAGAAGCAAACGTTGTTGGCGAAGTGCGTGCATATATCAGGGGTGAGGGGTTAGTGGTAAGTGGTTAGAGATATGATTTGTGAGCGGTGGAGTATTCTCTCACCCCTTACCTCTCACTTCTCACTTCTAACTAATCACGGCATTTTCTTCAGCCCTTCCCAACGGACGTTCCAGGTGCCATCGTCGGGGAAGCCGGGATTGATGGTGTCGGTGCCATCCCATCCGGCACACATCATGGCTATGGCGGTGAGCAGTCCACCGTTGCCAGGCAGATAGACGCGCAGACGGTTGTCCTGGTAGTTGTGCCCATTGACCAAGTAGGTGTTGGTGCGCTTGTCGAGCAACAGCATATCGAGGGCCATCTGCGGCTCACCCATACGGGCGGCACACATGGCAGCCATGGGATAGTCCCATCCCCAGGTCTTGTCCCAGTTCCAGTTGTCGTGCACCCAGTGGAGGGTTCGTCGCATGATGGTGCTGTCGGCTTGTGATGTCATGGGGAGGATGCCCACAGCACCGAGAACGGCGGGATGGTCGCTGGTGAAGCGGATGTCTTCGTAGGTCTGTGGTGCTGTCTCGGCGGCGAGGTAAAGGCTGTCTTTCGCCGCAAGGGGAGCGAGGTGGTTGATGACCTCGTCCCAGTCGGCACGGCGGGAGAGTCCTTGTCGCTCGCGCCACTGCTGTGCCACTTCCAGTCCGTAGTGCCAGTAGGAAAGTTCGAAGGGTGGGTTAACCGTCTCGGCAGCGCGGAGCGTTTCCTGGGCGGGAATGCACCCTTGCAGCACGTAGCGGTGGTTCGTAGCGTCGTAGGTGGCGAAGGAGTGCATCATCTCGGCTGTTTCCTCGATGAGCCGACTGTATTTTTCCAGATAATATTGCTGGGTGGTCGGAGTATTCGGAATACTCTGATTGCTCGGAATATTCTGATTATTCTGATTGTCTGGGGCGGCGCGGTAGAGCAGTTCGGCGAGATAGATGAGGTGGGGCTGTTGCCAGATGAGGAAACTGCCCACGTTTGAGGGGGCCTCGTTGCCCGAGGGATCGGTCATTTTCATCCAGCGGACTCCGCTGAATCCTTGTCTGCGTGCAATTTCGCGGGCGATAGGCTCTGCCTGAAAATACCATTCCATTGTGTGGTCGAGCAGTTCGGGATGCCCCCAGAGAGCAAATTGTGCCTGATGCCACCATATCATTTCCAAGTGGAATTTTCCAAACCATGAGTTGTAGGTGAGGCCTGTCTCCTGTGGTGGTGTGTCGCCGGCATCGTTCACTGCGAGCAGATACTGGCTGAGTACCACACGTCGCTCTAACTCTGGAGCCCGTGGGTCGGTGCATTCCGAGAAATCGACGATGGCACCGTTTGTCCAGTATGCTTCCCAGTATGTCGCTGCCGCTGCTGCCACCTCGTCGAAAGTCAGAGGCTTTCGTGAGGGGTCTTTTTCGGTGAAGAACTCACAGGTCAGTGTGGTCTCTTCGTCGGGACAGCAGAAATGGAGACTATTCCACAGCGGATGGTCTCCCTGTTGGTTTTTGTATTGATGGCGGCCTTTGTCCCAGTGGATGGCCACATAGTAGGCGGCGGGGTCGAAACGTGAGGTGCCGTCGAGAATGCGTTTCAAGGTGTCGCAGTCGGTGGATGGCTGGCCGTCGAAACAAGTGAGATGTTTCTCCCATTCGTTCCAGTCGCAGGCATCGTCACTGTGTTTTCCTGTGGGGTAGGGGAAGTTGAGTGTCACCCGCTTGCTGCGGTCTTCGCTGACGATGCGGGTAGCAATCATATCGCGCTGTGGGTGGCAGACCGTCTGCACATGATAGAGATGTCCGCGGTAGGTGAAACGGCTGTCCACCATGCCTGTCCACAGGTCGAGCGTCTGGTCGATATCGCCCACCTCGTTTACATCCAATAGCAGTCCCAAGGCTCCTAAATGCAGGCGGTGCGGATTTTGTCTGTACCATTCCGAAGCATCGTGGGGACGGCCTGGCTCTTTGAACTGTGTGGAATAGAACTCCGTGTGCCCATGGCCGAAGTCGTAGGCTTTCAACGCTTCTTCGGGACGCAGTTGCTGAGGATTGTCAAAACTGTGCCAACCCCAGTCGCTCATGGTGCCTAAGGGCATACCGTTGGCGTACAGTTTTGGGAAAGACTGTAGGCCTGTGGCATCGACGGTCATGGCAAAGCCGCCATTCCCCACGGTCAGTGCGCCCAAGGTGTCGAGCGAGGTGATATGTGGATTGTTGCGCTGCACCACAGCCTTGCGGTCTATCGGTTGGGCGACTGTGCAGAGGCACCATAGTGAGAGTATTAATAGGGGAGTGCGCATATTATATTGAAATGTAGTTTGCTGTATCACAACAACCTTCAACAGCTTTATAGCTCATAATCTATTAACTCGTCAACTTGTCAACTCGTCAACTTGTCAACTCAATCATAACACATCCGACAGATAGTTTTCGATGGGGATGCCACGGTTTTTGTCTACGTTGTCTTTATTGAGGTCGATGAGGCGTGCGACGACGTCCATGGCGATACGCGTAGAGAGTCGTAGTGGTGTTCCTTTCAGCAGGTTTCCAACCAGGATGGCCGAGAAGATATCGCCCGTGCCGGGGAAATGGACAGGTATTTCCGTGTAAGGAAGGATAAAATATTCATTTTTGTGGTGATTATACCCAACTACCGTCGTCTGACGGTCCACTCGAATGCTGGTAATCAATACCGAGCGTGCACCAATGTCGCGCAGTTGGTCGAGCAGGGCGAATGCTTCGTCGCGGCTAACTCCCTCTGGCTTATATGCCGTGTCGGTGAGATAACATGCCTCGGTGTAGTTGGGATAGGTAAGATGCGCCACGGCAATCATCTCTCTCATGCTGCGGATGGCAGATGGTGTCACGCCGTTATATAGCTTTCCTTCGTCACCCATGATGGGGTCGACGAAGATGGTTGTGCCCTGTGCCGCTTGTTCCAGACAATATTTCGAGACGATGCCAGCCTGTCGCTCCGAGGCGATAAAGCCTGTGGCGATGGCATCGAAACTGAAACCCAGTTCCTTCCACACGGGGAAAACCCCTGTGATATAGTCGGTGGTGTCAAGGATGTTGAATTTCCCATAATCAAGGGTGTTGGACACCAATGCCGTGGGTAGGTTATAAACAGGCAGTCCCATATACGATAGGATGGGCAACATAGCGGCAGTGGCCACCTTGCCATATCCTGCCATATCATTAATCAATAATATTTGTTTTGTCATTTTTTCTTAGGGATAAGAGGTGAGAGATTGCTCTTTCTGCCGTTAGGGGTTGCGTTAAAAACGCAACATACGGAAAAGAGAATGCATTATCAATTTGCAAAGGAACAAAAAAATAATGAAATATGAGAAATATGGGGGTGGTTTTTAATTTGAATTTGGTTGCAGAGTAGGGGGGCATACCCTGTGTATGTCCGTTTTTTAAAGGAATCTAGCAGCCTGCTCGGCTGCTTATTATTTCTCTACGGACTTCAAGGACTATTAGGACTATTCGTCTTGGACTTTGTGGAATTGTTTGTCATTAGGTGAGCGGAGCGGACAAAGATAATCTGCTTGGCAGCTATATATTTCAACACGAATTTCCACGAATTGACCATGAATTATAAGTGATACTATACGTATCGAATAACAGGAATTGTATATAGTTAAAACAGCAAACAACTTGTCAACTTGTTTACTTGTCAACTCGTCAACTTTATAGAGGTAAAAAAAGCGGGAGGCTCAAGGCCCCCCGCTTTTTTATTTATTAATTTGTGTCATTGGGATCGTCCCAGATACCTCCGGGTTTCTCATATCTGTCAAACAGATCGTCGTCATATCCTCCTTGGTTGACGAAGATGTCGTCGCTGCCCTCTTCATTTGCAGGCTTTGACTGTTTTCCGACGAGGAGGCTCCCCTCAAGTCCTGTATGCTCGATTTCTACTATTGGTTTGATATATTTTTTCATAATTTGAGTTTTTTTAGGTTTTTAGGTTTCAGGTCGCTTCGCTTGCAGGTTAAAAGGTGAGATTTGATTGTGTGATACAAGCATTTTTCACCTTAAAACCTCATAACCTCACATCCTTATAACCTTATTTAATGACCACTTTTTTACCATTCACAATGTAGATGCCCTTCTGTAGGCGGTCGCTGTTGACACGCACGCCAGTGAGGGTGTAGATGCCGTCTGTGGGAAGACCGTTGGCGAAGATACCGTTGATACCAGTACCTATGCCGTCGAATGTGAAGGCTGAGACGCCGTTGGCTATTTCCTTCTCCACTGCAAGGTAAGCACGGTGTGCTGGCATAGTGAAGGCCGAACCCTCGGAGTTATTCCAATAGAAACCGATGGAACCTTCCTCACCAGCCTTGTTCAGTGAGAGTTTGTAGAAGTAATAATCCTTCTCAGAATCTGGACCTACCGTTTCTCCACCCTCGTCGAAGCCATTGAGCATGTTGTCGGCGTGTGCGGTTCCAGCAATGGCTGCTGTGGTGAATGATATAGTATAGTTGCCGTCGGCAACCAGGCTCTTATCCACCAATTCTACAACTACAGCACTGCCCTTCGGGATGATATTTTCGTATTCGGTCTCCACAGCCTTGCCGTTATCGTCAACCTTGTATGTGTATGCTTTCACACCCGCGGGGATGTTGATTGCGGTCGTGCCATAGTAAAGTGTAGAGTATCCCTCTGCTCTCTTTGCGAAGGTCACCTCGATTTCCTCGGGTTCAAACACTTTCTTATAGAAGGCAAATGACTGGTCCTTGATGTTGGCATTGATGCTGGTATAGCTTCTCCAATCACTTGAATTGTAAATTCCAATGAATCTCGGTTCCTCCGTTTCATCTATGGTCAAATAGCCCTGGGTAGAAAGTGTGAAGTGTTTAGCTGCTCCAGTTCCCACACGCACGCCATTATTCGAATTTGTGCTGTATAGCCATGCATTGGCATTTCCATCGGGATAGAAGGTGTAGCCGTTTGTAGCGTCGACACTGATATTCCATTTGATGTTATCCTCAACGACACTGGTCAAATTCTGACCGTCACTGCTGATGGTCACTGCTACAGCTGTTGGGGCTTTACCAGTCCCGTTGTCGTTAGACATGGCATAGCTGCCATTGGCATTGGTACCTACAATCACAAAGACGTCGTTTTCGGTGAGTTCATCAAGAGTGGTAAGCACCCATTCCTCATCGCTTGGAGCAACGTATGCTTCTTGGTTGATAGTGATAAGTTCGGAGAAGATGTCATCACCACTTTCACTGTCATTGGCATATACCTTCAGGTAAGCAGTACGTGCCTCGCCTGTGTTGGCTGCGACGGAATAGGACAGAATGTTGTCGCTATTGATGGTGGCAGTCACCCAGTCATAGGTGGTTGTCTCACCATCTTCGTTGTAGAATTCCACTGCGAACACTGGTGTTTCATCAAAGCCATCGTATGTAATTTCTATCGTGCCTTCATTTGCATTTGCATTCAAGTTGATTCCATCTGGATTAACTGTAATGGTTGGCCCCAAGTCCTCTTTAGCCACTTTCTTGTAGTAGGCAAATGTCTGATTTGCGATGTTGCTTCCAGTGTAGCTGGTGTAGCATCTCCAGTCTGCTGAATTATAAATACCCACATATCTGCTTGTTGCAGTATTCTTCAGATATCCGCCTTCGACCGTAAATACTTTGTTCGCATTTGTTCCCACACGCACGCCATTATTTGAGTTTGTGCAGTATAGCCAAGTATTGGCATTTCCGTCGGGATAGAAGGTGTAGCCGTCTGTAGCGTCGCCACTGATATTCCATCTGATGTTATTAGCTACTTCACTTGTAATTTTGTCATTTTTGATGGTCACAGCGACAACTACTGGTTGACTACTAGCTCCTTTGTCGTTGGACATGGCATAAGTAGCACCGTTGTTACCCACAATGACAAAGACATCGTCTTCTGTAAGGTCGGCAAGGTCTGTCAACACCCAGTCGGATTCTTCTTCTGGTGCCACGTATGCTTCCTGGTTGAAGGTAATGAGTTCGGAGAAGATATCATCACCACTTTCGCTGTCATTGGCATATACCTTCAGGTAAGCAGTACGTGCTTCGCCTTCGTTAGCATCGATGGAATATGACAGCATGTTGTCGCTATTGATGGTGGCAGTTACCCAGTCGTAGGTGGTTGTCCCACCGGCGGCGTTGTAGAATTCCACTGCAAACTCCGGTGTTTCATCAAAGTTATCGTATGTGATTTCTATCATGCCATTGCCACCCTCGGCTGATACATTAATACCTGTGGGATCGACCGTGATGGTAGGCTCTACATTTTCTATTACTTCGATAATTGTGGGGTTGGCAATTTGTAAGGTGTTGTAGCAGCCGATGTTACCCGTTAGGGTGACAATGTAGTTCACTTCAAATGAGATGTCGCTGGTTTTATTGAAACGTACAATGACATTATCATTACCTTGAGCAATGGTGACGTTCTGACCATCTTTAGCAGTAACGGTGGCTTCCTCAATCTTGATAAACCAACCTTGGTTGGTGCTGGCATTGACTTCGGCGATGGTCATCAATTCGGGGGTCACGGTATTGTTTTGAGATAATACTTGTACGGACGTAGCATCAATAATCTCCAACAATCCATTTTGATCCTTCAGCTTACCTTTTACAAGAATCTCATCCCCAACATTAGGTGTAAGGTCGCTAGTGTTGCGGTAGAAGCAAATTGCTGCCGTGGCATCCTGAATATAGACGGTTCTATTATAAATACTAGTCACGACACCTTTTGTGAGAACCTCTGATCCTGCGCTTTTCTCGCGAGCAACAGCGATGGTTATTGGTGTCTCAATGGTATAAGTAGCACTTGCCAAAAGGCTGCTTACTCCGTCTTTTATGGCGATGGCCTTCAGTGTCGTTGTCTCAGAGATGGTGATGGCACTTTCATAGAGTGTACTTTCACTGGTGGGTGTAGAACCATCTAAGGTGTAATAGATGTCGGCATCTTCATCCTCACAGGTGATTGCCACAGTCTGTGCCTCGGTGTAAACACCTTCTGCTACAGAGAAAATGGGGGTGGGAACACTCGATTCGTTGATACCAGTGATGGTGATGCTTCCAATGCCTGCACCATGAGTGCTGCCAGCAGAGGTGGCATTGGTGCAAGTAAAAACTAAAATGGCTTCTGTCATGTCGGAAGTTGGTTCAAATTCAATTGCACCATCGACAGCGGCTACACTGGTCTTTGTGATGTCTATTGTGCCAACAGAGGTGTTTCCAATAGATACATCCACAGTTGCCTTGCCGCCAGATAGAGAGCCATATCGGCGGCCTGTGAATGTAATGGAAATTTTGTCATAACCTGCTAAGTTGATGGCGGGAGAAGTGATGTTCTCACCAGAACCAATGACGATACAATCGGTTCGTCCCTTACCTGTACCAGTAGTAGTCCACCCAGCGGTGTATTGTTCTCCTTTTCCATTAAATGTGCCTGAGGCAATTGTTGTTTGCCCCCATGCACTGCTGAACACCGCACAAAGCAGAGTCAGCATGAATAGTCGTAGATTTTGTTTCATAGATAATAATATTTAGTTAATGGTTTTTTGTGTAAATATATTGTTTACTGGATAGATTTCAGGAATATGTGGCAAAAATAACAAATTTTTTCGATAGTTGTATCATATTATCTTCTTT
>JAFZAE010000253.1 GCA_017548385.1 Prevotella sp. | reverse complement strand
TTTTCCATCAGTGCTTCCCACAGGTTTGAGCGTCTCGCCCTCCTCGTCCGATGTCCGGAACATCTGCCATCTGCAGTGGCGACCATCGGAGAAGTTGAGGGCGAATTCTTTTGATTCAGTACTGTAGTTGATAACTACCGATACCCATTTGCCGTCTGCATTGCGGAACGCGGAGCACATCACACCATAGGGATTGAATTCCGATGGTGTGGTGACTTCATGGCGTATGGCTCCAGGGCGCACAAAGCGGCTGTAGTTACCCATCGCCCAAAGTAGGCGGGAGTCCACGGCATATCCGGTTCTGCCATGGTCGCGTGAGAAGTAGCGGATGAGCCCGTCTTTGTAGTTGCCACCGGCTGCTCGCCACCATGACCAACTCTCGGCATCGGCAAATACTAGGTCGTGATGGATGACACGTGCTACATAGAGGGCGGTCTTCATCGTAAAGTCGTAGCCGCCTCCCCCTCCGATTTCTTCGTCATTGCTCATGATGCACAGTTCCGTCTGCCAATAGTGAAGTCCATAGTGTGCGATGGTGTCACGCAACTGTTCGCGAATTATCCGCATATATGGAATCGGTGTGTTGGTCCAGTAACTATGTCCCACCATAAGACGTGGTACATGGGGCAGCTCGCCTAGGTAGGTTGCGGTGCTATCTGTCGAGAAGAATGTACGTATGGCGTTACCGCGCTCCCAGGTGGTCTTGTAGATTCCAAGCAGACAACGGAGATCGCTCGATTCATCGAGCAGTATCTCCGTATTCACTCCTTGTTGTTCAAATTCTTGGCTTAGTTCCCGCACGAGCCGGGCAATCTCTCGGTGAGTGGCAGGCGAACCTTCTTGTTTAGGGCCTAACCAATTCCAATGCCCATCGGGCTCATTGACAGGGCAGAGGTAGTCGAAATGGATGCCATCGTGAGTTTCAAGACCTTGCAGCGCGGTGCTGATGAAATGGGCAAAGGCTTCATATGAGTCTTCACGGAGGTTGAGCGTGCCATTACGCCCCGTATTTGTGGCAAGGCCGTTTTGGGTAAAATACACAGGGGGAGAGTTGAGAAAGGCGAGGAAACAGGGCACACCTCGCTCTTTCGCCATACGGAGAAATTTCCTCTGACCTGGCTGACGCGACCAATCATAGGTGCCGTCGCTGTTCATGAAACACTCCGTGCGGGTGTCACGGTTGATTTGTGATTCACGCCCTTGAGCTGCACTGCCAGCACCGAGGTTAAAACGCCAGATGGATAATCCGATACCAAGTGGCTTCCCCGTATCGTCGGTATCTAACGAAAACAGCCAGTCGGCAATCTTTTCCTGTTCTGCTTCATTCTCCCATAGTCCGATTTGTTGCATCGACCATGCATCGGAAGCACCGAAATGTTGGATGGTTTGCCGGGGACTATTCATTTGGATGGTATAGTCCTGTGCGTAGCAGTTCAGTACCATCAATAATAATCCGAAGATGATGGTGTGAGTGTAATTTCCTTTCATTTGCTTTATAATATCAATCACTGTAGGGCCATTCCCTCCCAGCTTATTTATATTTCTTCACCCGTTCGTCGTTGATGACACCGCTCCAGTTCATGCCAAAGGCGAAATCGTATAGATGACCGTCGGCATCCAGATAACAGCGCATATCGCGAGGCACGTCTTCTTGTTGCTCCTCCACCGCCTTCATGTCTGCAGGCATCTGCATGGGTAGCAAGGCAGATGGCTCAGCCTTTCCACTGATGATGTCGAGAAGTGCTTGATGTTGTACATTGAAAGAGATGAGAATGACATCTGCATATGGCTCTATTTCTGACAACACGACCGGGCGTCCTGTCTCTACAACCACGACCACAGGCTTGTCGCCCATAGCCTTCTTGGTGTCAGTCACCAGTAGCATGTCGTCACGGTTATAAGCTTTGATGGTTTTCCCCTTGAAACTGCGATTGGTGGTCTTCTCCAACGGGTCGCCACCAGCGATGCTCACTGCGCGGGCATCGGTGGCTGTATAATCGTCATACTGTAAACTGAGTGGCATGTAGCCGTTGCCACCTTTCCTCGCATCATCAAGGCTGTAGCCGACCCCTATACTTGGCTCTTGTATTAGGCAGATGGCGAAATCAGCCTCCTCGGGCTGTTCCACTACATCGAAGTATTTTTTTACCAATGTCAGGTCGATGGGCTCCTCTGTCTTTTCTTCCGAGATGCCTCCCCACATGCCAGGTATGGCAGGGAAATGTCGCTTTGGTACATATACTTTTTTCTTGTTCTTTAAGGGTAATACCTTGGTGTGGTTTTTAAGCATCACCACAGACTTCAGTTGGGCTTCGTAGCCTTCCTTCATGAAGTCGGGGTTACCCACTATCTTTTGAGTCTCAGCGGGGTCAAGATATGGGTTCTCGAACAGTCCCACACGGAACATGTTGAGTAAAAGTCTACGGGCAGACAATTCAAAACGCTCACGGGCATTTTTTTCGCCTTGTTCTTTGCTCCACATCTCATAGGCTTCAAGCACCGGCCCAATCTCGTTGTTACCGCCAAATTGGTCGACACCCGCCTGTAGAATTTTGTAATGTCGCTCTGCCTCAGACAACTGTTCCACACCCCAAGGCTTGCCGCCAATTGGACTGTCGAGTACTTTCATGTCCTTTGTGATGCCCCAATCGGTACAGATGACACCTTCAAACTTAGCCTCTTGCCTGAGTTGTTGCTCTATCATCCATTTGCTGAAACTGCCACCCACATTTTCACCCGAATGGTCTTGATTCCATAGGATGCTATAGATGGGCATCACGGCGGATGCCATTTTCGTGCCGCCCTCAAGATGGAAGGCACCTTCCACAAATGAACGCTTGTGTTCCTCACGGTTGTTGCCTGGATAGACGGCAAATTTACCCGATGCAAAATGTGAGTCGCGTCCACCCTCCTGTGCTCCATAGCCATACCAGTGTTTCACCATGGCATTGACACTTTTCATACCCCAGCCTTTTGTATTTGGAGTGGTTTGGAAAGCATCGCAGTAGGCGCGTGCCATATCGGTTGAAAGTTGGGGGTCTTCGCCAAAGGTACCGCTAAAGCGGAACCAGCGGGGTTCGGTAGCAATGTCCACCTGTGGTGACAAGGCAGTAGCAATGCCCAATGCACGGTATTCTTCCGAGGCTATCTCACCGAAACGATAAACCAACTGTGGATCGAATGTGGCAGCCAGACCAAGCGAAGTCGGCCAAAGTGAGATTTGTCCGCCAGCACCTGCATTGAATTCAGCTGTGGCTTTCGCTTCATGACGCGGGTCGGAACTGGTATTGGCAGGGATTCCATGATCAAGACCTTCAACAAATGCTTGCATGTTGTTATTCCAGACAGCAGCAACTTCTGGGTTTTCCACGCTTGTCATCAACACAGCACGCAGATGGTCTTCTTTCAGAAACTTTTTTTGGTCATCAGACAAATCAGAGGGTTTTGCAGTACCCTCTTCAAATGGTTTCCCATCGTAAAGGGAGGCACCGTAGCCCATACCGTCCTTCATGGGCACAGACTGATGACTGCTGTAGAGCATTAAACCGGCAATTTCTTCTATTGACAGTTGCGCTGCCAAGTCGGCAGAACGCTCCTGTGGCGTTAGACGCCAGTCTTCATAAGCATCAAGTGAGTCGTTGCGGTTCAAATCCTTGAAGGCATATCCATCAACGGTGAGCAATTTCAGTCCCGAAGCAGGCGAGTAGCCCAATGTGGGACCGCCGCGTTGCTCGACGAGCATAAAGGAATCAACTTGGTGTTCCGACCATTTCTGACCATCGCACGATGTCAGGAGCATGAAGATGGTACATGGGAAAACGATTTGGAGGAGTTGTTTGTGAAATGTCATAGTCTATCATTTTTATTAACTGCACAAAATTATAAAAAAAAACTCAAATGAAGACTTAAAAGACAGATTTGTTGCAAAAAAAAGAGGATGCCTCCGTGGGAGGGCATCCTCTGTAATCTTTTTCCTACTTTTGGAATTATCTGCGCAGACCAAGGGCCTTGATGATGGCACGATAGCGAGTGATGTCGCGGTCGTACAGATAATCGAGCAGGGCGCGGCGCTTTCCTACCAACTTAGTCAGAGACCGTGCGGTAGTATGATCTTTATGGTTCTTCTTCAGGTGCTCCGTCAGATGGGATATACGGTAGGAGAACAATGCTATCTGTGCCTCAGGTGACCCAGTATCAGAGTTGGACTTCCCGTATTTTCCAAAGATCTCTTCTTTTTTTGCCTTGTCTAAATACATCTTAATACTGTTAAATTGTTAAAAATTTTAGTGTTGCAACGAATTGCGGCTGCAAAGATACAAAAAAAACACCATTCAGCAAATGTTTTTGAAAGATTTTTTTTAATTATGGATTTGTTACTCCATCTCGGGATAAAAAATCAACAAGTTCTGAAGATTTTGTCCGCTTAAGGACTAAATCGTGTTCTCCACTCGATTTTTGGATAAATTTCTTACGTTCAGAAAAGAAAAAGGTTTTCTTTTCATTCACTTAATCGAAATTTTTGTAACTTTGAATAAGTTACTCCATCTCGGGATAAAAAATCAACAAGTTAATTTTGTTCTCCACTCGATTTTTTGTAACTTTGCACCCGTTTTTTATTATTCATCATTTAATAGGTAAGTTTTTTAAGGTAAACATCAATGCAAGACATCAGAAATATTGCCATCATCGCCCATGTGGACCATGGTAAAACCACATTGGTAGATAAAATGATGTTGGCTGGCAATCTTTTCCGCGATGGCAAAGAAATTGGCAATCAAGTACTCGACAGCAATGATCTCGAACGTGAAAGAGGTATTACCATTCTTTCAAAAAACGTTTCCATTAATTATAAAGGAGTAAAAATCAATATCATCGATACTCCGGGACACTCCGATTTCGGTGGTGAGGTAGAGCGTGTACTCAATATGGCAGATGGCTGTTTGTTGCTCGTCGATGCCTTTGAGGGACCGATGCCTCAGACACGCTTTGTACTGCAAAAGGCATTGGAAATTGGGCTGAAGCCCATCGTGGTGGTCAATAAGGTAGACAAACCTAATTGCCGCCCAGAGGAGGTCTATGAGATGGTGTTTGACCTGATGTTTTCGCTCAATGCCACAGAAGACCAGTTGGATTTCCCCGTGGTCTATGGCAGTGCCAAGAACGGATGGATGGGTGAGGATTACAATACGCCGACGAATGACATCACATATCTGCTCGATAAAATCATTGAGGTAATACCTGCACCACAGGTGCTTGAGGGTACACCGCAGATGCTTATTACATCGCTTGACTACTCCAGCTACACAGGCCGTATCGCTGTGGGTAGGGTACATCGTGGAACTCTCACCGAGGGTATGGGGGTGGTCATTGCTCATCGTGACGGTAGTCAGGAGAAGACAAAGATTAAAGAACTGCATACCTTTGAGGGTATGGGACATGTAAAGACTCATAGCGTGAGTAGTGGTGACATCTGTGCCATCGTCGGTTTGGAAAACTTCGAGATTGGTGACACCATCTGCGATCTGGAACAACCAGAGCCGCTGCCACCGATTACCATCGACGAGCCAACGATGAGTATGCTGTTTACTATTAATGACTCCCCGTTCTTCGGGCGTGAAGGAAAATGGTGCACTTCCAGGCATATCTACGAACGTCTGCGCCGTGAACTGGAGAAAAATTTGGCCTTGAAGGTGGAAGAGTTTGAAACCTCTACTGATAAATGGATTGTCAGTGGTCGTGGAGTGCTCCATCTGTCAGTGCTCATTGAGACGATGCGCCGTGAGGGCTATGAACTGCAGGTCGGACAGCCACAAGTGATTTATAAGGAAATCGATGGTGTGAAATGTGAACCGATAGAGGAACTTACCATCAACGTGCCTGAGGAATTCTCTAGCAAGATGATTGATATGGTAACACGACGCAAGGGTGAGATGACATCAATGGAGTCTCAGGGTGACCGTGTGAATATTGAATTCGACATCCCTTCGAGAGGTATTATCGGATTGCGTACCAATGTGCTTACTGCCTCACAGGGCGAGGCCATCATGGCTCACCGTTATAAGGAGTATCAGCCATACAAGGGCGATATCCAACGACGTGTCAATGGTTCGATGATTGCTATGGAGACGGGAACGGCCTTTGCTTATTCCATCGACAAACTGCAGGACCGTGGCAAGTTCTATATAGACCCAGGAGAGGAAGTGTATGCCGGTCAAGTGGTGGGTGAGCATGTTCACGACAATGACTTGGTAATCAATGTGACCAAGGCAAAACAACTTACCAATGTGCGTGCCAGCGGCAGCGATGAAAAAGCACGCATTATCCCCAAGGTGGAAATGAGTCTGGAGGAGTGTCTCGAATACATCAAGGCTGACGAGTTGGTGGAGGTGACACCGAAGAGTATGCGAATGCGCAAGACAATCCTCGACCACCACGAGCGCAAGAAGATGAATAAAGAGGCTTAGTTTTAGTTGTTGGTTAGTTGTTAAAAATTGGAGAGGTAAGAGTATTGTCCTTTTAACTACTCTATAACTACCTTTTAATTACCCTTTAACTACATTTCACTTCGGATAAACCATATTTTCCTCACTGATTTGCTGAAGCACTTCGGTGAGGTATTTTTTTGCTTCCCAGCGTGCCATAGGAAGGTCGTGGAGTAGATAGTTGCCGCAGTCGCGCGGAGCGGCACCAGGAATGTCACCTTCGAATGTTGCAACAAAGGCAAAGGTGCGGCACATCAGCTCTACGATATCTTTCGGAGCATAGTCGCCCGAAAGTAACAAATAATTACCTGTCAGACACCCCATTGGTCCCCAATATATGATGCGGTTGTGCCATTCTGGGTCGTTGCGCAGGTAGGTTGCCGCCAGATGTTCGATGGTGTGCAGAGCACCTGGATGGATGGCAGGCTCGCGATTGGGTTCCTTCATGCGGATATCAAAGGTGGTGATGACATTATTACCCACTATATCTTTGCGTGATACATAGATGCCACGCTTTAATATCTCGTGATTGATGGTGAAACTGGGGATTTTTTCCATAGCTTTTGTTTTTTATAGTTTCTATAGTGGCTATAGTTTCCATTATGTTAATGCTTCCACAAACGCCTTGGTGACATGGAAGGAACCATCTGCCATTCGACTCCAAAAGTCGAAATATTGTGAGGCATCGGTGTCGAGCAGTGGGATATCGCTAATGATACGGAATGACACGAAGGGCACCTTATGCAGATAGCAGGTTTGTGCGATAGCACAACTCTCCATATCCACAGCGGTGGCATCAGGGAAGTGCCCGAGAATGTCGCGCATTTTCTCCTTGGTGGTGACGAACCAGTCGCCGCTAACAATCATACCAGCATGGACGGTGAAGTCGCTGCCGAGGCTTAAGGCTGTCTGTACTAGTTGTTTGTCTGCCTCGAAGATTGCAGGCAAGCCAATGAACTGTCCGTATGCCACATCAGGACCACAATAGACGTCGTGATAAGTATAAGTGGTGCCCACAACCACGTCGGTGATATGCAGACGGGTGTCAGCTCCACCGGCACAACCACTCGAAACGATAACATCAGGATGATAGCGTTCAATCATCTCCACCGTTCCTATAGTGGCATTAACCTTACCAATGCCGCATTGCTGAATGATGGCTTCTTTATCGCCAATCTGCCCCATCACATATTCTTTGCCTTGGTACAGATCCACCTTGGGATTGGTGAGAATTTTACGTAGTTGGACCATTTCTTTCTCCATGGCCACGATAATTCCTATTTTCATATTTAAGCCACCTTATTAAATATCTCCACTTTCGGAATTTATGATGAGGAGTTATGTATGGGAGTTATACAGAGGAGTTAAGATGAGTTTCCCCCACATAACTCCAAATTTTAACTACATCTTTTAAACTCCAGAAAATTCAGTTAATATATCAGAGTCAAATGTTTTTATCTTTCTTAGAAAGAATACCTATGCATCTTTCAGATGCAAAATTACATAAAAATGTCGTAAATGCAAATATCGCTTTCTTTTTTTCATTTTTCGTTTTGTTGATGTCACGATATCGTGTCCTTAAACAAAAGGGTATAAAAAAAGCGATGACCTTCTCAGGCGACCGCTTCGAATCTTCAATAGGTATTAGTTTTTTTTTAAGGTAAAAAGATTGTTTTCAGGATAACGTTGCAAAGGTAATTCATTTTTTTCAACAGTCAAAAAGAATTATACATTTTTTTCAGGCTGTTACATGTTGTGCGCCCACACAGTGCTTTTATTAACATATTTTATGTATTTTTCTGCGCAATCGTTTGCTTCTGAGAGGCCTTTTAATCTTTCTTCAAGTTCCCCCATCAAAATACGAGCATCAAAATTGTTATCATCTTTCAAGTAGAAAGTTTGATAATTGCGGTTACCTTCGATATACATAATTGCATCAATTTCAACTGATTTCGTTTCTGTTTTTGTGGTGATGTTAAGTTTTGTTTTGTTTGCTTCGTTTGTTAACGCTGTAGAAACAAATAATTCTAAAACCGCGCCGAAATCTTGAATGATTTTTGATTTGCGAATAAAGCCAAACGGATGTAATTGTAGTGTGTCAAAGACTAAGTCTTCTCTTTGAGAAAGATAAATAATATCTGTTTGAGGATTAATATTCTTAACTTGTTCACCAACTTCTAAACCATTGAGTTCTGGCATATCAATATCTAAAAAGACAAGGCG
>JAFZAE010000027.1 GCA_017548385.1 Prevotella sp. | reverse complement strand
GCAGCATACCTGGAATGTAAGAAATCGAAGGTAGAGGTTAAGGAATAGGATAATATAAAACCCACATCATAAATCTAAAAGTCAAGATGAAAACACTTAAAAAGATTCTGCCGGAAATACTGGTCATTGTATTGTTCGCATTGATCTCGTTCGCCTATTTCTTCCCTGCCGACATCGAAGGGAAGGTATTATACCTACATGACTCTTCTGCAGGTGTCGGCGCTGGTCAGGAACAGATACAATACATGGAGCGAACGGGAAAGATGACCCGCTGGACGAACTCGCTTTTCTGTGGTATGCCAACCTACCAGATGGCTCCGTTTTATAATAGTACAAAACTGCAGGGAATGATCGAGAATACCTATCATCTGTGGTTGCCTGATAATGTGTGGTATGTGTTTGTCTATCTGTTGGGTTTCTATATCCTGATGCGTGCCTTCAACTTCCGTCGGTGGATGGCGGTGTTGGGAGCCATTGTGTGGGCGTTCTCGTCATATTTTTTTGTCATTATTGCTTCTGGACATATCTGGAAAGTATGGGCTTTGGCCTATCTGCCGCCGATGATAGCGGGTGTGGTATTGGCTTATCGGGGCAAATATCTGTGGGGACTGTTGGTGACGGCAATCTTTGCGGCCTTTGAAGTGAATGCCAACCACGTGCAGATGACCTACTATTTCCTGTTCCCCATCTTGTTTATGGTCATCGCCTATCTAGTTGAGGCCATTCAACAGAAGAAACTGGTTCATTTCGCCAAAGCCACGGCAGTGTGTGCGGCTGGTGCACTGATAGGTATTGCCATGAATATCTCGAACCTTTATCATACATGGGAATATGGACAGGAGTCGATGCGCAGCAAGAGTGAATTGGTGAAGAATAATTCTGACAACCAGACCAGCAGCGGACTTGACCGTAACTATATAACGCAGTGGAGTTATGGCATCGGTGAGACATGGACATTGCTGGTGCCTAATACAAAAGGAGGTTCTTCTGCACCTCTTGTAGAAAATAAGACGGCCATGAAAAAGGCCAACATGGATTTTGTAAAAATCTATCAGCAGCTGGGCCAATATTGGGGTGAACAGCCAAAGACGGACGGTCCCGTCTATGTGGGTGCTTTCGTGCTGATGCTGTTCATTCTTGGTATTTTTATCGTCAAGGGACCGATGAAGTGGGCATTGCTAGCTGTAACCATTCTTAGCATCCTCCTTTCATGGGGTAAGAATTTCATGGGATTCACCGACTTCTTCCTCGATTATGTACCAATGTATGCCAAGTTCCGAACGGTGGCCTCAATTCTTGTCATTGCTGAATTTACCATCCCCTTGCTCGCCATGTTGGCACTAAAGGAAATTGCTTATCCTCAGGCCTCTGAAACAGCCATTCCATCAAAGAAATGGACGAAACCTTTCCTTTTGTCTTTCTTGCTTACTGGCGGTGTGGCCTTGCTTTTTGCACTGATGCCTCAAGTGTTTTTCAGCAGTTTCGTTTCTTCACAGGAAACCCATCTCCTGCAGCAGTTGCCAGCAGGATATTATGCACCAATCACAGAAAACCTAACCCAGATGCGAAAGGCCGTATTCACGGCTGATGCCTGGCGCTCGTTTATCATCATACTCATCGGTTCAGTTTGCCTGCTACTCTTTATGACCAAGAAACTGAAGCGAGAATATATGATTGGCGCCGTTATCGTGCTTTGTCTTGTTGACATGTGGCAGGTGAACAAGCGCTATCTGAACAATGACATGTTTGTGCCCAAGAGTGAGCGTGAAGCTCCACAGCAGATGACTAAGACCGACGAGTTTATCCTGCAAGACAAGAGTGACTGTGGGAACTTTCGTGTCTTGAATCTCTCAAAGAGCACGTTTAATGAGAACGAGACGAGTTATTACCATAAGAGTATAGGCGGATACCACGCTGCCAAGCTGCGTCGTTATCAAGAACTCATAGATGCCTATATCTCAAACGAGATGCAGGGCATGATGAAAGCTGTTGCTGAGGCTCAGGGCGACATGACTGCCATAAAGGGTGATAGCATTTGGCCAGTGCTCAACATGCTTAATATGTGTTATTTGATAATGCCCCTTCAGAATGGTGAAACTGTTCCTCTGAAAAACCTTTATGCGCTGGGTAACGCCTGGTTCGTAGACCATTTATCTTACGTTGACAACGCTGGTCAGGAACTGAGTGCATTGGGTAAGATGAATCTTCGCCATGAAGCAGTGGCTGAAAAGAAGTTCAAGGAGCAATTGGGTGAGGCTGTTGAACAAGAAAACAGCACCACTTCGGTAAAGCTAACCGCCTATGAACCCAATGAACTGAAATACGACGTGAACTCTTCGAAGGGTGGTGTGTTGGTGTTCTCTGAAATCTACTATCCAGGTTGGACGGCTACAGTTGACGACCAGCCTGTGGACGTTGGACGTGTGAATTACGTACTGCGTGCCATCAATCTGAAACCAGGTCAGCATAAAGTTGTTCTGCAATTCTTCCCGAAGAGTGTAGATACCACAGAGACCATTGCCTATATCGCCTATATTGTGCTATTGCTTGTTATTTTGCTGGCAGCATACCTGGAATGGAAGAAATCGAAGGCAGAGGTTAATGAATAGGATAAAATAAAACGCACATCATAAATCTAAATAGTCAAGATGAAAACACTTAAAAAGATTCTGCCGGAAAT
>JAFZAE010000252.1 GCA_017548385.1 Prevotella sp. | reverse complement strand
GCCAAGACGGTGACTACCATCAGCATCTATATGCCTGAGAACAAGGCACATTACGTCAAAACCATGCCCATGAAACGGCACAAACCGATTAAAAAACTATTTGACGAGGAATTTTGGGGTATGCAATGACGAAGTCAGGAAAGAGACGTCACATCGTGGCGTCTCTTTTATTAATTTCTAATTTCTAATTCCCCTACGGTCACCTAATCATATCCACCTCATCTTCTGGCAGGTCGATTTCCTTTACCAATTCTCCATGGGCATTATAGATATGGAGCGTGGGGGTGAGGTATTGTTTGTGGAACATGATGTATTCCTCTGTCTCTTTCAGTGGCTGCTCTTCGGAGTGATAGGCTGTGCTGGTAGTGATGAAGTAGTCCTGGGCATTCTCCACTTCTGCCATCATCAACATATTTGACAAGGTATGAGCGACACTTACGAACATCTGATCCTCAAAAGTCTTTACTCTTTTTGTTGTGGGATTGACCAATAGCGTCACCTGGCGAGCATGCATAAAACCTGTGAAAATCTCAGCTTGGAGGATGACGATAGGGTATCCCTTGAACTCTTGTACGCTGATCTTCTGCTTTGAGTCTGATATAACAACATCCTTGAAGGACGCTTGTTTGTCAAAAATCCAGTCGAAGCCTTTGATAAGCAATTCCTCATATTCTTCTCCTTCTTGACTGAAGATTTTTGTCACTTTGTCTTTTTCAGTATCATACATCCAAATATTGACCTTGGTATATAAATCGTCTTCATTAGAGGGAAGTGCTTCTACAAATAGTGAATACTCCTCGCCAAGACCAAAAACAGAACTCTTGTTTATGTCATTTTCGGTCATGGCTCGTGGTGTAGCCTCATAATAATTTTCGAAATACAATGATGCGGGAACAGCCTTGGTTGGCAGCCCCAGTTGGCGTAAATGATTAATATCGGTGGCGGATGCCACGAAAACAGCCCAAATGGCTATCAATAATAAACTAATTTTTTTCATATTTGAATAATAGTTAGAGGTAATGGTTTTCTAGTTAGGAGTTAGAAGTATATTTGGTTTAGTGGTGAGAAGTAAGTGGTGAGAGATTACTCTTGCAAATCTCGGTTGTTGTCGATGCAAACATCTTGTCTACTCGTCAACTTGTTTACTTGTCAACTTAATTTTTACTCCCCTTTGGAAATATCACTTGATAATGACCGCTAAGGTGCATAAAAGCAAACAATCGCAGCAAGCCATCGTAATAGGCATCGAAATAGCCATCCTCGAATGGTTCGTGCTTGGCTTTCCAGAAAGCATCGACAAATTCTTTACTCTTTTCGTTCATAACCATCACCGAGGCGGCTGCAACAGTGCTCACCAGTCCGATGCTGTGACGCAGTTTACGGAAACCTCCGGCAGGCAGGATCTCGTTGTCCTCTGGCAGTGAGCCATCCACACGATATTGGTCCACAAAGGTCTCCACACCTTGTGAGTAGAAGAAATCCTGTATCCGTTTTCCATATCCCTGCTGCCATTCGCAGTCTGCACAACTCCATTCATAGTCGAGGGCGATGTTCATGGGTACACGCCAGGAGTCGTAGCGGAAATTGCTACCACCCCGCATCCATGGACCTTGCCTCACAGTACCATCATACTGACACATATCAGGATTCAGACCTGTTTCAGGATGGGTGCATTTGTGGAGGAATTCGCGGGACTTCTGAGCTGCCTGCTTCCAATAGTCTGCACGGCCATCATCAGCCCAGTGCGCCCAAACCTCATAGAAGGCGGGTATATGATAGGATGGGTCGGTCTGGCGTTGTCCGAACCCGTCTGGTGTGAAGGTGATAAGCATCGTCTCGGGGTCGATGAGGAACATTTTTTGAGGGCCAGACTGTTGTCCTCCAAAACCTCCAAAGCCACCCCTTCGTTCTGGCTCGTATTCCTTGGGCATAGTGCAATTGAGGATATGTTGGGCTTCTGCCTTATAATTGATGCCGGTATTGTCACCCCAACGATTAGAGGCGAAAATCAGTGCCGTGATAAAGTATAATTCACCATCCGAGGCAGCTCCTTCGGCATTACGAGTGCCATCCGTCTTACAACTCCAGGCAAAATAACCTTCACGTGGACCATCTTGATGTTGCATGTATTTCTTGCACCATCGCCAGAGGCGGTCAAAAATATCTTTCTTGTCTAATTGCACGGCAATCATCATACCATACGACATGCCTTCTGTGCGAACGTCGTGGTTTTTGATGTCGGAAACATAGCCTAGGGTATCGCCAACCTCGAAATATGCCTTGTTGGGACCATAGAAAACATCGTTGAATACTTCTGCGAGTTTTGCCTCCACGGCTTCGGGAGCATAGCCCATCTCCACTAGCACGTTGCGGTATTTATGGGTTTCAAAACCACCCTTTGTCCATGGTCCACCTTGGGCACAGACACTAAGCGAAAGCATCAATAATAGTATAAGAACATAGATTTTTCTCATAAAATTTATTTTTGTATATCATTTATACTTTTCTGTGAGCCACGGCCTGGCCAATGCTTTTCTGTGAGTCACATCCTTGCCTATACTTATCCGAAAGCGGTGGCTTTGCCGCGGCAAAACAAATTTTCCTCAGACCGAGGACCTATTTCAATAATTGAATGCAAATGTACGAACTTTTTTCTAATTACAAACCACTCTTCTACTTTTTTCATTTTTTCATTTTTAATTTTCAATCTTCAATCTTCAATTTTCAATATTCAATATTTTATGCTAAATTTGCACAGGAAAAGAATAAACCCAAAATATAAAACAATGAAAAAGATTCTTTTTTTGATGATGCTCGCTGTGGTAGCTATTTGTTTTACCGCATGCAAAAAGAAAACTGGTGATGCCAAGAATGAAAATGGTAGTGAAATCGTTTTCAAGAACACTTTCAATGGGAATGGTGAGAATTTCTCTTTGGGATATCCCGATGAACTGAAAGAAACCTATACCGACGAGACTACTTTCACTGGTGAAACAGCTGAAAAAGATTGTCGGATGAGCGTTGTGTTGGAACAGGATGGTGATTTTGCTGACCTCAAAAAATACGCTGAAACATTTAAACAGGATGCTAGCGCGGACGAAAAATTCGATGAACCCAAAATCGAAGGCAATGTGATGACCATGAAATCGGTCAACTTTGGCGAGGTGTGTAAGTATTTCGTAAAGAAGAAAGACAATAAAACTGCTGTTGTTGGTAAGTACTACTTTCGTGAGTCAAAAGCCGCCGATTATGATAAGTATTTTGATTCCATCATCAAATCAGTTGAAATAAAGTAGACAAGTTAACGAGTTGACGAGTTGACAAGTTGTTTGTCTGTAGTGATGCGATGTATCGCGTCCGTAAAATGATCGTTTGTTAGCATCGACTAAAGTCTGGCGTCTCATCTCTAACCCCTTACCTCTAACCTCTAATAGAAAATTCTATGTCCCAAGTATCCCAACAACGACACGATAATATGGCGGCCATCCATTCCAAGGACACAAAACCAGAATGGATTGTTCGTCGTGGGTTATGGAGTAGGGGATTCCGCTATAGACTTAACTCCCCACGGCTGCCAGGCCATCCCGACCTGGTGTTACGGAAATATCGCACATGTATCTTCGTCAATGGATGTTTCTGGCATGGTCATGGCGTGGATATGGATTCATCCTTGTCTGTCGCAGATTCATTGTGGACGATTCGTAATTCTGATTGTTGCAAAATCCCCCATACCAACCGTGAGTTCTGGGTGAACAAGATTCGCAGGAATCAACAGCGTGACCGCGAGGTTCAAGTCAAATTGGCTGAGATGGGATGGCATTGCATCACCGTATGGGAATGTGAACTGACACCTACACGTAGGGAGGAAAAATTAAGCTC
>JAFZAE010000251.1 GCA_017548385.1 Prevotella sp. | reverse complement strand
TTCTGGCTCATGGGCAACTATTTCGGCATTGCCAACCGCTATATCACCTACTTGCAAGGCATTGTTTCGAAGGTGAGCAATGGCACGGCAGTGAATTATCGTCCGGGCGTAATGGAGAACAGTCCTACCCTCAACAGCATCAACTGGGCTGTCGATGAAGCAGCCGGAGCCGACTACACCGTGGTGGTGATGGGCAACAATGGCAACCTTGAGGGTGAGGAAGGCGAGGCTATCGACTCTGAATGGGGCGACCGCACCAATATCCGCGTACCCGAAAGTCAGATGAAATTCCTCCGCGACATCCGCGCAAAAAAGAAGAGTGGCATCATCGTGGTTCTCACTGGAGGCAGTCCGGTGGATATGCGTGAAATCACCCAACTGGCTGATGCCGTGGTGATGGCATGGTACCCAGGACAAGAGGGTGGCTATGCCCTCGGCGACTTGCTCTTCGGCGATGCCAACTTCTCAGGACGCCTGCCGGTCACTTTCCCTGCCGATGGCGACCTCTTGCCAGCATTCGACGACTACTCCATGTGTGGCCGTACCTATAAATATATGTCCGACAACATCTTCTATCCCTTCGGTTATGGACTGAACTATGGACGTGTGGAATACGGCGAGCTCAAACTAACCGCCAACAAAAAGAAAGAAGTAAAAGCTACCATCACCCTGACCAATCCCTCACAATGGGATGTCACAGAGACCGTACAACTATACGTCTCGGCTCCTGGTGCTGGTGTGAGTGCACCCCTTCAACAATTGGCAGCATTCCGTCGTGTGGAAGTAAAGGCGGGAAGTAGTGTGGAAGTGACCTTCGACGTTGCGCCCGAACAAATGATGACTGTGGGCGAAGATGGCAGCAGCCGTCTGACACGCGGTGAATACACTTTCACCGCCGCCAGTGCTGCTCCCTCACCAAGAAACAAAGCCCTCGGCGTACAAATAGCTTTTAAGGTTGTGAAGTTGTAAGGTCGCTTCGCTTGCAGGTTGTGAGGTCACTTTGTTTTCAGTTTATGAGGTGAAATATGATGGTGCAATTCAAGCATACCTCACCTCATAACCTCATAAACTTATAAACTTATAAACTCATAAACTTATAAACTCATAAACTCATAAACTCATAAACTTATAAACTCATAAACTCATAAACTTATAAACTTATAAACTCATAAACTATTCTTCTATTCCTGCCAGTTCCGACAGATATTTCAGAATACTATTTAGTGTATCAGAATGGTCAGGGCCGGCGGCATAGCCACTGGAATTAATTGAGCCACCCTCAAAATATATGCTCATCGACCAACTGGTAGCATCCGTAATCATCATCTCTGGAGAATATTCACGCGAGACATCATAGAGCATACCCTCTTCCACCATGTCACGGACACGCTGGAGCACACTGTCATCAACTTCTATCTGTCGCTCGACCTCACCTTTATCCTCGGGAATATGCATCCTCTTGACAGACTTGATTCCGAGGATATTCTTTCCGTCTTTCTTCATCAGAGAAAACTCTTCATAAAAACCTGCAAAACCATTGCCGCTACTGAAGTAGAAAGATTTGAGCGCCCCTGATGGCATTGAGTGTGACACGCCATTGTCAATAAAACCATTCAAGACTTTGGTAAGATGAGCATAGCATTTCTCCGTCTCCTCGGCCTGGGCAAAAGACTGCCTTGCCTGTTCTACATCATTAAAAAACTTGGCGAGTTTTTTATTCTGCTTTTTCTTTTTCTTCGTCTTGCCTAAAATATCTTTCTTTGTCTGAAGTATTTTCTGCGCCCAGACATGGTCTTCCTCTATTTCATATAGTACATATTTCAGTCTACCTTCATTGGAGTCATAGACTTGGGCAATAAAATCGTCAGCCTTTTCCATATTCTTCAGATAATATGCCCGAGGTTGCCAAACGCCATCTTTATTGATTTTAGCCACGACCTCATCGACTTGAGCCCACGCACCCAACGAGAGTGCCACGGCACATACAATAGTTAATAGTATTCTTTTCATAGTAGGATATTTTTTGACTAATTAATGCTATAGTGATTATAGAAGCTATAGATGTGATAGATTTCCGCGACAAAGATAGAAAACTATTTTCAAACAACAAAAAAATAATGATTGTTCATTTATTGAAGATGATTGGGAGTTATGAACGGAGGAGTTTGGGAGTTTAGGAGTCTGGGAGTCTGGACAAGACTATTGAAGATTGAAAATTAAGAGGAGTTATGATGAGGAGTTATAGATGGGAGTTATGAAGGGGAGTTAAAGGGCAAATACCATTTATTTGATAGTTGACGAGTAAACGAGTTGACAAGTTGACGAGTTATTTGCAACTCCTAATTTCTAATTCCTAATTAGTCTCACCTCTAACCTCTCACCTCTAACCACTAGGATTAAGTCAACTAAACCACCAATTCATACATTAAATTGGGCATTTCATACACTATGAACAAAAGTATTTGGTGCGAGCTAAAAATCCATCGTATATTTGCATCGTCAAACAGACACAAAGAGAATTAAATTGTTTTACTAACTAAAAAAAGGAGAAAAGATTATGAAAAAGATGATGATGATTTTGGTAGCTGTAGCAGCAATTGCTTTCACCGCTTGCGACAAGACTAACACCACCGATGAGCAGAAGGCTCAGACTGAGCAGGTAGAGCAGAACGCCGATGAGCAGAAGGTAGAAGAGAACGCTGAGACTACCGCTGAGCAAGAAGGCGAGAAGGCTGAAGAGGCTACCAAGGCTGAGGAGAATACCGAAGCAAAGGCTGAAGAGAAGGCCGAAGAGAAGAAATAACCCATCAATGACCTCGCAAAAAATCCCACTTCCAACAACAGGAAGTGGGATTTTTTATTTTATTCATCGAAATAGTTCATACTCTGCGCATGGAACCCTAACCGTCCCTCCATCACGCAGGGTATTATAATGATAGATACCGAAGCGCACACCCTTCCAATAGCCGGCATCAACAAAGAACGGTCCGTCGATGGTTGTGAATCGCTTGTTGTCAAAGCTATAGGCAAAATAGTATTGTCTTGCATCCATATCGAAGAAGATTCTCAGATAGACGACCCGTTTCGGTTTTTCAGTTAATGTTTCCAGCACTTGCTGATCATCCCCCCGGTAGAAAAACGTCTTCCCCTCTTGTCGCATCACGCCAAATAGTTGGTTGGTCCGTCCCATACACACTATTCCGGCTCTTCCCCCCTCTGCAAGTCCTGAGCAATCGAGAGCAATCGTGTACGTACTCTCATATCCCATCACTTTCTGAGTAAGTGTATTGCGTGCTTTTTTGAAACTCTCGGCTTGCAACGCATGGAGAGTCAACTGTCCACGGTTCTCTGTCAGCGACCACGCCTCATTCACAGGATTGTGATTCCACTGCCATTGTGGCGACAAAGAAGGACCTTCAAAGTCGTCGTTGGTCTGGGGTAGCGACGGCTCTCCCGCCTTCATTGGCATTTTCCACACCCTGACAGGCTCGCCGATGCCATTGCGGTCGATATCCACACCGATGACGGGCCAGTCGTCATCCCAGTGCATCGGTTGCAAATGCACCACGCGCCCCAAAGCCCCGAGGCTTTGGAAGTGGATAAACCACCAATCATCCAACGGTGAATCGACGATGGCTCCCTGATGTGGACCGTTGACATCGGTACTTCCTCGTTCAAGCACCACTTTCTTCTCGTAAGGTCCATAGATGTTTTTTGAGCGCAGCACCGTTTGCCAGCCACCCTCCACACCCCCTTCGGGAATGGAGAGGTAATACCATCCGTTTCGCTTGAGGAATTTCGTCCCCTCCGCCACCGGACCTGTATAGACCGTGACACCATCGTCGAGCAGTTGTCTACCATCGGCACTCATCTTATGGATGATGATAGGACCCGCACCATGGCGGCTACGTCCAAGATATGCCTGTCCGTCATCATCCCAGAACGGACATGGGTCTTCCCATTTCGCCACGGCCTTCACACAGTGCAGTTTGCTCCAAGGTCCTTCGGGCTTCTCTGCCTGGGTCATGAAGAGTCCCTCGTCGGGAGTGCAGAAGAAAATCCAGAATTTCCCGTCATGGTAGCGCAGAGCCGGTGCCCACGAACCGCCGGCATAGTGGTCGTTGGTATCCCATCCCGGCAGGTCGAAACGGTCATACACTTGTGTCACGATGCGCCAGTTCACCAGATCTTCCGATTCCAATATCTGCATCCCAACAAAATGGAAATCGGATGCCACCATATAGTATTTCTCCCCCACCCTGATCACATCGGGGTCGGAATAGTCGGCGCAGAGGATAGGGTTGACGTAAGTGCCATTACCTTGGTCGCCCCACCCGTCTTGCGCATGAATTGGCAGCACTATCCCCATGAAAAGCGCCATCAGCAACATAGTCACGAAAGTAAGACGCTTTGGCATTTGGCTCATCTTAACTCCTCTGAATAACTCCCGTTTATAACTCCTCATCATAACTTTCAAAAGTTAAGTATAATAATTCCATTTTCCTCACTAAAGGCTGAAGGCCTGAAAGATCACAGGCAGGGGTGAAACCCCTGTTAACATAAGGTGTATGACAATAACCCCAAAGGGGTGACAGAATAATCTTTCGCAACAAAATTAATCATTTTTTACCGAATTCTAAAGCATAATGAGTAATTTTGTGCCCCAAATCAGCAAAACGTAAAAAAGGCCAACGGTCTCTTTCATATAAATCCCATTCATCATGTGGCTTATACTCGCTTTCTTCTCTGCAGCGCTATTAGGATGTTACGACTCTTTCAAGAAAGAGGCACTCGCAGGGAATGCCGTTATCCCGGTACTTTTTCTGAATACGCTCTTCTGCTCACTTATCTTTCTGCCATTTATCCTGCTCAGTCATCATAGCACCATGCTCACGGGCAGTCCTTTTGAGGTGGCACATGGCACCTGGAGCGCCCATTTCTATATCCTCCTGAAAAGCGTCATTGTTTTATCGTCGTGGATTTTCGGCTATTTCGGCATCAAGCATCTTCCACTCACCATTGTGGGCCCCATCAATGCCACCAGACCTGTGATGGTGCTAGTGGGTGCACTGCTCGTCTTCGGTGAGAAACTGAATGGCTGGCAATGGCTCGGAGTGCTACTTGCTATCATCTCATTTTTCATGCTTAGCAGAAGCGGTCGGAAGGAAGGCATCGATTTCAAGCACGACAAATGGATATATTTTGTGGTTCTCGCTGCTGTTCTCGGAGCTGTTAGTGGACTTTACGACAAATACCTCATGGCTTCGCCACAGGATGGTGGAGTTGGTCTCGACAGAATGCTTGTACAGAGTTGGTACAACATTTATCAGTGTGGTATGATGCTGATAGTGCTTTTCCTAATGTGGTGGCCACGGCGCAAACATACCACGCCCTTCCACTGGCACTGGAGCATCATTTTCATCAGTGTCTTCCTCTCCGCTGCCGATTTCCTCTATTTCTATGCCCTCAGTCTGCCAGGAGCCATGATTAGCATCGTGTCGATGGTGCGCAGAGGCAGCGTCATCGTTTCGTTCCTCTTTGGAGCACTATTTTTCCATGAGCGCAACCTGAAGAGCAAAGCCATCGACCTCGCCCTCGTCCTCCTCGGCATGATCTGCCTCTACATCGGCTCTTCAGCAAGGTAATATAGTTAGGAGTTGCAAATAACTTGTCAACTCGTATCTTGTTTCTTGTCAACTATTTAATTAGGAATTCGTAGGGACATACTCCGTGTATGTCCGAAATAATAATATGTACTTGAAAACAATCCTTTAAAAGCGGACATACACGGGGTATGTTGCTCCTACATTGAATGTCAGTGCCGACTTTTTCAAGTAAACTCAATTATTAGTGAATTTTCTTCTATAATATCCTGAATATAAAAATACTCTCGTTCGGAAAAGCAAAAGATTTTTGCTTTTCTTTCACTTAATCAAAATTTTTATTACCTTTGCATCGACTACGAAAAAAGTCGTAACGAAAAAAGTCGTAATATGGAGAATCCTTTTAAATTTGGCACAATAGTAGAAAATGAGTTCTTCACAGACAGAGTGGAGGAGGTTGCCTATATAGAACAATTTGTAAGAAGTGCCAACCATTTGGTAATAATCAGTCCTCGTCGTTTTGGTAAGAGTAGCGTGGTGGCAAAGGCTGTGAAACAAAGTGGTCGAAAATATATCATGGTAAACCTACAACAAGCTACATCTGTATCCGACCTGTCAGCCAAACTGTTGAAAGAATTCTTTAGGGTACATCCCATGGAGCGGGTCCGTCATCTGATCACGCATTTTCGTGTGATACCGATGATATCGACAAATCCTGTGACAGGGTCTATTGATGTATCGTTTCAGCCAGGTATAGACGGAGTGATGCTGATTGAAGATGTGCTGACTTTAATAGAGAAAGCTCATTCTGAACAAGACCGTATGATTGTTGTACTTGATGAGTTTCAGGAGATTTGCGAGTTGTCACCAAAGCTCGATAAGCAGTTACGCTCTATCATGCAGAATCAAAAGCATATCAATTACATCTTGCTTGGCAGCCAGGAAAGCATGATGACTGATATTTTTGAAGATAAGAAGTCTCCATTTTATCATTTTGGTGAAATGATGCGATTGGCAAAAATACCCCGAGATGATTTTCACCAATACCTATCGGAGCGTTTAGCAGGTTGTTTTGCTGAAAAACAGAATGAATTGTCCAACAAAATACTTGATTATACTGGTTGCCATCCCTATTATACTCAACAATTAGCTGCAAATGTGTGGCAGATAGGAATGCTCCAGCCTGAGACTTCCGACCCAGTGCGGAAAGCTATAGATTATATTGTGACAACTCACGGTCTGGACTATGAGCGGTTATGGATGAACCTTAAACGTACTAATAAGTGGATTCTTCAACGTTTAGCCTTCAACAAACCATTACAAAATGGAGAGTATCGAACAAGCACAATTTATAGTGCGTTGAAGAGACTACAAAAAGATGGTTATGTAATCTATTCTAATCATTATGAATTGGAAGATCCTTTTTTCAGGGAGTGGATACTTGTTTGTAATGAATAAGTATGGGTGGTGACAAGAGGTCTATTCTATGCGACAGTCACGATGGATGACCTGTTTGTTGAATAGCGTAGGGGCAATGCCCCGTGTATGTCCGTTTCTGCAAAAAAATATGCTATTTACAGCGGAACCATAAAGAAAAACCATGTTTTCCGCTGATTATAGACACTTTTTTACTGTATTTGCAGCGGATTTCGACCAAACAAAAATTTCGACCAAACAAATATGTTGTCATGATTATTATACCCTTCACCTTGTCATGGTAACAACGTACGGTGTCACCCACAACGACAACTACAACATTATACAAAACGAGGTGACAATGGATGACCTTTTTGTGGAATAGCGTGACCTCATACTCCTTAGCATGCTCTGCCTATACATAAGCTTGTCAACAAGGTAATAG
>JAFZAE010000250.1 GCA_017548385.1 Prevotella sp. | reverse complement strand
CCGCCCAGAGCAACTCTCCATCCCACAATTCGTACGACTCACAAACCTCGTTGAGGGAAGGTTGAATGGAACTCCAAAGATTGATTAAACTCTTCCTCTGATTGAGATTGATCAGCTATCAGTTTCTGAAGCATCATATTAACTTGATTATTCTTCTCTTCCTCTATCTCTGATATGCCAGTAGGATTAGTGACCACTACCCTGAAGTCAAACAGTCTCTTACTTTCCTCTCCCCTAAGCACATTAAGTTTAGAGTTAAGCATCGGGTAATGTTGAATGCTGTCAGGTATAAAAGAAGCATCAAGGTTATATGGATTTATCAGTGCCTTTAAGTCATTCATGTGTATCTTCCCATTCAGCAAGTCATAGTTTATCTTCATGGCATAGACAGACTTTCTGGTAAGATGATAGTGCAGCAGACTGTGGTCATCACCAAAGTCTACACACTTCTTCCTCCATGCCTTGTTCTTCCTGCTAAAAGATAACTGCTGGGATGGAAATCCACCTATTGCATTATATGACATATTTCAGTTCTTTTATTTATCTAATTGCAAAAATATAAAGGACTGTATTATGAACAAAAGACCTAAGAAAATCTCTTAGGTGTTATTAATCTGGCAAGGTGAAACTTAATAGGGATAAAATAAAAATAACAACTCAGAGCCTTCTAGATAAAAAAATCGTTGATTTTTTGCTAAAGAATTTTTTTTTAATTACATTTGTGCCCTATAAATCTAATTAGATATATTATGATAGACGTAAAAGCCACTTTAAGTGAAGCCGAGGAAAGAATGGAGATGGCCGCCATGTTCCTTGAGGAAGCATTGGCCAAAATACGCGCAGGACGTGCCAACATCGCTATTGTCAGTGGTGTCAAGGTTGACTCATACGGCAGCATGGTGCCACTTAACCAAGTAGCCAATGTCTCAACCCCCGATGCACGTACCATCGCTATTCGTCCCTGGGACAAAAAAATGATACGTGTCATCGAAAAGGCTATTATGAATTCCGATGTCGGTATTACACCTGAAAACAATGGTGAAGTTATCCGTTTGGGAATACCTCAGCCTACAGAGGAGCGTCGTCGCGAACTCACCAAGCAATGCAACAAAATTGCTGAGAAAGCAAAGGTTGAGGTGAGAAATGTGCGTTCTGACATCAAAGACAAACTTAAGAAAGCCATTAAAGACGGACTCTCTGAAGACAATGAGAAAGATGCTGAACTTGAATTGCAGAAACATCACGACAAGTACATCAAGAAAATTGATGAGATTATCACTGCAAAGAACAAGGAAATCATGACTGTATAGCCTGTGAGAGGACTCGTCATCAGGAATACTGGAAGTTGGTACACCGTACTCACCGATGAGGGAGAAACGGTGGAAAGCAAGATAAAAGGTAATTTCCGACTTAAAGACATACGGAGCACCAACCCCGTAGCGGTTGGTGACAGGGTAAATATTATCCGAAACCAAGAAGGGACGGCGTTTATTAACGAAATTGATGACCGTCGTAACTATATTGTGCGAAAATCGCCAAACCTTTCTAAACAGAGCCATATTATTGCGGCAAATGTCGATCAGGCAATGCTTATTGTCACCATCAACTATCCCGAGACTTCTACCACATTTATCGATAGGTTTCTGGCTTCGGCAGAGGCATATAGGATTCCCGTTATCCTCGTGTTCAACAAAACCGATTTGCTTGATGAACAGGAACGTCATATCCAAGATATGATGGTGACACTCTATGAGACCATTGGATACACCTGTTTGCAAGTTTCTGCCAAAACGGGAGATGGAATGGATGCACTTCGTGAGGTCTTACATGATAAAATATCTCTATTCAGTGGAAATAGCGGAGTGGGTAAATCGACGTTACTCAATCTGCTCATTCCTGGTCTTAATCTGCGTACAGCGGAAATATCTGAGGCACATAATACAGGTATGCATACTACCACTTTCAGCGAAATGATTCGCATACCAGAAGGAGGTTGGGTCATCGATACACCAGGAGTGAAAGGTTTTGGGGCATACGATATGGAGCCGGAGGAAATATGTGGCTATTTCAAGGAAATCTTCCAATTCTCACACCAATGCCGATTCCATAACTGCACTCACACCCATGAGCCGGGATGTGCCGTACTTAAAGCCGTTGAAGACCATTATATTGCCCAAAGCCGCTACAACTCCTACGTAAGTATGCTTGACGACAAGGACGAAGCAAAATATCGGCAAGCATATTGATGGTTCATTGAAGATTAAAAATTGAAGATTGAAAATTGAAAAGGAGTTAAAGAGTAGTTAAAGGGGAGTTAAAAGGGAGTTAAAGAGACAAATGCATTCTCTCACCCTCACCCCTCACCACTAAATATAACAACAATGAAAAAACTATTTATAATTTTATTGTCGGCTGTGGCTGTCAATGTTTCAGCACAGTCGATTATTCATCCTGCGGTAGGCACAAAGAGTGCACCCGAGGGGGGGGCTGTTTCACTTACACTTGCAACCAAGCATGTCAACTATCCACATTGCCCTCAGCAATATAGTGATGTCTATATCAATTCGCCCAAGTCGGCCAACATCCATCCTGATGGTACAAAATATTATGTCAATTCCTTGGAGGGATGTTGCACTGTGGTATATGACATGGATACACACAAGCGTCTCAAAGTCATTCGCTATGATTTCAAGGATGGAAAGGACGATGCCTTGTGGAGTAAACCCAGCGACTTTTATCCTTTCACACATTACCACAACAATGTGAATACTTTTCAGGGAAAGCCTGTCGAGGCGACTTTCTCACACGGTGGAAGGTATCTTTGGATTCCATTCTACCGTCGCACCTTTGACCTCAATGCCCAAGACCCCTCGGCGATTGCGATCATAGACACGAGGAAGGATGAAATCGTAAAACTTATGGAGACGGGCCCTCTGCCAAAGATGGTGGCTTGTTCGCATGATGGGCGCCACGTGGCCATCACCCATTGGGGGAATAATACCGTGGGACTCGTCAATGTTGAAAGTCTTAATCCAGACGAATGGTATCATGAGAAATTACTTGTGGTGGACTATGTGCTGCCGCTGAATTTTAGTCTCACACAGTCTGTAGACCGTGACAACAACAGTGGATACGCACTTCGTGGAACGGTTTTCACACCGGATGATCGTTACTTGCTCGTGGGATGTATGGGTGGAAATGGTGGTATAGCCGTTATTGACATGCAGACGCAGGAATATCTAGGCCGCGTATTGGGGATGATGGCCAATGTGCGTCACCTTGTTATACGCGATGGATATTTGTACCTTAGTATCAATAAGGCGGGATATGTGCAGCGTATCAAATTGGATAAATTCATGGAGGCTGCTCATAATATATCGGGAAAAACAACTACATTGCAAGGATGGGAGAGTTGTCAAGTGGGAGCTGGAGCTCGCACCATCGAGATATCTCCAAGTGGGCATTTTGTCTTTGCTGCCTGCAATTTAGCTTCCAAACTATATGTGATGGACACACGGACAATGAAGGTAGTATGCTCCATCGATGTTGATTCCTATCCTGTTGGACTGGATATCTCTAACGACGGACGTTATGTCATCGTTACCTCGCAAGGGCGTAGTAATGGTGGCGGAAATGCAGTCAACATCTATGAAGTGAACTATGATGAGCCAGAGCCTGTGTTGAAAAATACTGATGGAGCCGCTGTCTTAAATCAGGGAGGCTCCGTAGACTCTACGATACAAGCAGCATTGCCAGGAACAGCAACAGGTAGTTCTGGCAATGCTACTCTTTATTATGTGGGCGGTGCTGCCGCTGCCGCCATTTTGGCTTTTTGCGCTTTCCGTTTTTTAAGAAAGCGTCAGTCGGCATAATTCTCCTTTTTTTTACTTCTCCTAATAATCTTCTTTGTATATAGATCATCTTGTTTATTTACCGATGATGATGCTATATTCGCTCATAAATGATGCACCAGGCTGAAGATGGTTCATTAGGTATTTGTTGCGGAAGTCACCATGGTATTCCACGGCATCGTGGATGCCATACCAAGGTTCGATGCACACGAATGGAGCATTCTTTCCATATGGGCTCCATATACCTACGGCAGGGGCATTGAAATTGACAGTCACCACATTATGTAGCTTATTATCCAACAAACTGACTTGGTGTAATTGGCAGCGGTCGATAATCACGGCATCTTCCTTGAAACTCTCCTCAGTGAAATGCCATAAACCGTCGTTGCTGTCCACGGGGAAACGCTCAGGACGAATGCAGCCACCCACGTTGCCATAGATGCGTTCAACTTGGCCTTTGTTGTCGAAACGAAGAATTCCAGTGAGTGGTGCCCCTTCTGCTAAGTTGGGAACGTTGAATGCTGGGTGGCCGCCAATCTGGAAGTGAATCTCCTGCTTGTCGATGTTGTGGACATGCCAGATGATGTGGATGCGGTTTTTCTCGAGCTTATAGGTCACGGAAAGGATGAAATGATATGGATAGAGTTTCAACGTCGTTTCAGAACTCTCAAGGGCGTAGGTCACGCGGGTATCGCTCTTTTTGATGAGCTTGAACTCGGTGTCACGTGCAAAGCCATGACGCTCCATGGCAAACTCCTTGTCGCCGAGTCGGTATTTCCCCTCCCAAAGACCGCAGACGATAGGGAAGAGGATGGGAGAGTGACGGGGCCAGAAACGGGCATCGGCCTGCCAGAGATATTCATGACCACTGAGGTCTTTGATACTCTGCAATTCGGCACCGAGGGAAGAAACCTCGATGGTGAGAAAATCATTTTTTAGTTGTTCCATATTTGATTGTTTGATTAGTTTCATCGTTTTGGTGCAAATATACTGTTTTTTATTCAGCTATACAAGATTCTTGGTGATTTGTCAACCCATTGCTTGGACATCCTGCTATTTTTTTGTATTTTTGTCGTACTTATAGCATTTTTAAGCATAGCCAATATTACCTTTCTATGAAAATTCTCCAGCTACATCCTCTCCTACGCATAGCCGCCTGTCTTGCTTTGGGTATTTTTGTGGGATATGAGTCGTGGGGAGGAGTGCCACAGTGGGGGTGGTTGGCTGCTATGGCCGTATGTGTGGTAATGGCAATTATCTTTTGTCAGGAGATAGTGCAGGGCATTGCAATTATGCTTGCGGCATTGTTGGCAGGAGGATTCCTGATGACAAGGAGGATGGATACGCTTCAAATGGAACTGCCAAAAGGCGAGGTTAGTTATAATGCTGTTGTGGCAAGTCAGCCCCAGCAACGAGGTAAGGTGGTGAGAATAGACCTGTGGGTGGTCGGCGATGAGTCGTTGCCTCGGCGTGTGAAGGCGGCAGTCTTGCGAGATAGTCTGCAGCCAGAATTAACCAATTTAGTTGTCGGCGATGGGTTGGTCCTCTCCTCGACATTTGAAAAGCCAACCAATTTCTATCATTCAAATTTCGACTATCCACTATATCTCCGTTGTCATGGCTTTACGGCAACCACATTGGTGTTTTCTGACTCATGGCGTAGGGAGGTGGTGGATATCAGTTCGCTTAGTTATATTGACCGCACAGTGTTGAAAGCTATGCGTTTTAGGCAACAGACGATGGACCGCTATTTGGAGGGATTGGGTGATGACGAAGAGGTGGCGGTGGCTATGGCTATGACGATGGGCGATAAATCGAGACTTACCCGAGAGTTGCGTGATGTGTATTCCATTTCAGGGGCATCGCATGTGTTGGCTTTGTCAGGATTGCACCTCGGCATTATCTATATGCTATTGTCGCTCTTGGTGGGAGCCAAAAAAATGGGGGCTTTCAGGGAATTTTTGATAATTGCCGGAATATGGTCATATGCAGTGCTGACAGGACTTTCGTCATCGGTGGTTAGGGCATCGACGATGATTACCATTTATGCATTGGTCTCAGTCCTACGGCGTGACCGCATGTCGCTCAATGCATTGGCATTCACAGCTATTGTCATGCTGATGCTAAATCCACTATGTCTCTATGATGTGGGATTCCAGATGTCGTTTATGGCGGTCTTGGCCATTCTATTGCTCTACAAACCCATCTATGGTCTTGTCAGCAGAGAATTTCTCTTTTCGCATCCGATCTTGAAATGGCTTTGGGCGATGGTGGTGGTTTCGTTGTGTGCACAACTGGGTGTGGCACCACTCACAGCCTATTATTTTGGACGTTTCTCTGTCTATTTCCTTCTCACCAATTTCATCGTAATACCACTTACCACCTTTATCGTTTATGCAACGGTAGTGCTCATTATAGCTTCGTTGTGGACTCCTGCGATGGCAGTGGTGTCGGCTGTGTTGCGCTTTGTCGTAAAAATGCAAAACACGTTGGTTTCATGGGTGTCATCGCTTCCCGGCTCTAGCATCGAAGGGATTCACATCAACCGCCTTCAACTGCTCTTCATCTACATTCTCATTGTTTCGCTCTTGGTCTTCGCCAGCCGACTACTAAATAATAAGAAATTATCACTCAAAAGAAACAGAGACACAGAATAAAAACCTCTGTGTCTCTGCGTTGATATTATTGTTTGATGTGCTTTAGAAATTGATGCCTACGTTGGCGAAGAATGCACCATTGTGTGTGTCGTTGAAAGCATCATCACCGATGTTTGCCAGTCCGAAGTCATAACCAATTTCAGCATATAGCATTTCGTAGGCTAGTCCGCAACCCACACGGATGCCACCATCGAAACGTTTGAAACCACCATCGCTAAAACTGCTATAGGCAACACGATCTCCGAAGTTCTTGATTTTACCACCTACACCACAAGCCATATAACCGCCAATATAAGGCTCCACAGCAGTGGCAGGTGCTACGTATGCGGAATATTTTAATACAAGGGGAACTTCAAGATAGTTAAGGTCGAAGGTGAACTTGTTGCCGTTGTTACTGCCCTTACCGCCTTTTTCGCTATAGAGGAGACCTGTTTCAAAAAACAAAGGGGTACCAGGAGTTATTTGAATGCCACCTACCGCACCAATGTTAAGACCGCTCTGGGTGTTGCCGCCATCAAGATAGGGCGCATCGGAATTGACGTGGGAGGCTGAAAGACCAAACCGTAGGCCGCCATACGTGTTCTGCGTATAACTGTAGCGTGAGTGACCACCGAAACCACTGTGGTTTCTATGTCCACCACGACCATATTGTGCTGATGCAGGCATCACAGACAATATACTGAGTATTGTCACAAGGAAGAATAGTTGCTTTTTCATATCTTTACTTTTTAGGGGTTAGACTTTATTTATAGGTATATCTGTTGACATTATTCACGTTGCAAAAATAGCAAGGGATTTTCTTCTGTCAAAAGATTTCCCCCTATTCCTCTGGGGAATTTCCCTATTTATTCACCCTAACCATATATGCAGTAGAAACCTTCCCGTTCTGTATCTCACTGTTGAAATTCATCTCAATCTTTTGCTTGGTGTCGTCAATATAAATAGCATAGGCTCGTCGTCTCATGGCGGGGCTTTTCTTGGCTTCTTCCATTATTATCTCTTTAGTCATTTTCTTATTATTTGCGATATAACTCTCTACTGAGTCTTTCATTGCTGGGATATAGGTGATTTGGCTGCTGTCAAAATCATATTCGAAATCTGGATTGTTTATTCTGATGAGCGAATCGCCTTCAAACTTCCATGTTCCCCGAATGATGGTTTTGGCGATGATACTCCCTGTATAGAAAGGATTGATGATATGTTGTGACAAACGATATTCAAAAGTGTGGTCTTTCAAAAACTCAATCTCCTCTGTACTTCCTTCAGATTTACTTGTCCATTTGCCCAATAGTTCTTTCTCTTTAATTTGTCTTCCAGCATGTCTGTTCTTTTCAATGTACTCATTGAGTTCTTCGTCTGAGATACCCAGGATAAATTTCCCTTTGTCGCTCATTCTTTGCCATTCGTCGGCAAGTGCCTGATATAATCTCACCCGATAAGGTGAATGGATTAGGTATAACTGCACTTTGTCATCGAGTAATATTTGTTTGAGAATATTTTTAATATCAGATGTGAGATCATAATTAGGTCTATGGAGCATCATCTGATATTGGTCTTCAGGTGTGATGGGGCCTTTGAAGCGCAAATCATTTTTCATAAATTCATCGTACAAACGCCGATAATAGTAAAAATCCTGTACAAGGTCGATAAATTTGGCATTGTCTATGTTTTTCCAAGAGTCCTGACTGCTGTGGAAAATCTTCTCTTTAGAGTCGTTTGTCTGTGAAATATCATAGTCGAGCAGAAATGAGTAAACGCTATTCAGCGTATCTTCGGATATGGAATCTATCTGGTCGAGATGGTTGGTGACATATTGTGCCATATTGAAATATTTTTCTTCCAACTCGGCTCGGGTTTTCATATCCTCCACGTTTTGGTCGATGTCATGAATTACCATCATTGCCGACTGTCTACCGGCTTTTGCTTTTTGTCTTTTCTCAATCACATGAGCCGTTCCGAAAGTCAGGATGATGGAGATGGTGGTCGCCAGTATGGTTAGTAAAAGTTCTTTCCAGAATGTCTTGTTTGTCAGATGCCGAGTGAATTTGGGCATTTTAAATTTAACGTTCATAACAACATATAATTATTTGCGTACAAAGTTACAAAAAGAATTTGAGTTGAGCTGTTATGTAAATAAAGAAATGTTTTCACCGTTTCTTTGTCGTTTCTAAAAATATTGCTATCTTAGCGGCATCAAACAAAAAAGACATGAAGGAAGTACTTAATGATAAACGGATAGCCGTGCTCCTGTCAGGAGGTGTTGACAGTTCGGTCGTAGTGTATGAATTGGTAAGTCAGGGCTTGCATCCGGATTGTTTCTATATCAAAATTGGTCCGGAGGAAGATGAGGAATGGGATTGTTCCTCGGAGGAAGATATGGAGATGGCTACCGTTGTGGCAAAAAAATATGGTTGTCGGTTAGATGTCGTGGATTGTCATCGTGAGTACTGGGACGAGGTGGCTCGTTATACTATAGAAAAAGTGCGTGCTGGTTTTACGCCCAATCCAGATGTGATGTGTAACAGACTAATCAAATTCGGAGCTTTTGATACGAAGGTGGGGCATGACTATGATTTAATTGCTACAGGACACTATGCACAGACGGAAATCATTGATGGCAAGAAATGGCTCATTACGAGCCCTGACCCAGTAAAGGATCAGACCGACTTCCTGGCACAAATATATGATTGGCAGTTGCGAAAGGCTCTTTTCCCCATCGGTCATTACATGAAGGATGAGGTAAGGCTGATTGCTGAAAGGGAACACCTGATCAATGCTAAACGTAAAGACTCACAGGGAATCTGCTTTCTTGGTAAAATCAACTATAACGACTATATCCGTCGATTCCTTGGTGAAAATCCTGGCGATGTGTTGGAATTGGAAACAGGTAAGAAAATAGGACAACACCGCGGACTGTGGTTCCATACCATTGGCCAGCGACACGGACTGGGGTTTGGAGGTGGACCGTGGTTTGTCGTGAAAAAGGACATTCCTGCCAATATCCTCTATGTCAGCAAAGGTTACGAACCCACAGCCGCCTACAAAGATACTTTCCATATACAAGATTTCCACTTCCTCACCGAGAAAGTGGAAATGCGAAATATTACTTACAAGATACGTCACACACCGGAATATCATCGAGCCGTCATCGAGCAGATAGGGGAGGGGGAGTATGTCATCCAATCTGAAGTCGCTGTTCATGGCGTGGCACCAGGACAATTCTGCGTGGTCTATGACAGTGACCATTATCGCTGTATAGGCTCAGCAGAAATTGCTTGGTGATTCTATTCTGCCATATTTTGAGTAGAAAAATTCGCTATGACAATGGTGGGATGCTCCTTGACATATTCTTTGTCATTAGTAATCTCTCTATCAATGGTCTTTTGATGCATGCGTTTTGCGCTGGTCTTTTTTGTGTAGTATTCCATGCTGACATCGGCCAGTAGGTGGGCCTTACCAATATTGCCTTCAGGAAGCTCCCTAGCTGTTGCCACCACATTCATCTGAAAGTCGATGGGACGTTCGCCGTCGACTTTTTCCTTATATCCCCAGACGATATCCTTTACTTGCTCTTTGACCATGTCACCATTGATTTTTTTGTATTCCACTTCTATGTTATACAAAGCGAGGAAATCACTGCTTACCTCTATGTCATATTTGATGCTCGTATAGTCTGGGCGCTCCATCACACCGTCATCATCGTTACATGATGTCAGTAACAGACCGAGAGATATGAAAAAAACAAAAAGAATGAAAGCCTTTCTTCTAATCATAGTCGTTGTGATTGATTTACTCTATAAACGCAGAAAACCGACAAAAATTGCATGGAAAGGAATTAACCCTGACAATACATGACAAACTTCGTCTGCCATATGTGTAGGAATTGCACCATATCTTTTAATACTAGATTGGCACCTTCGTCGCTAAGCACTTGGTCGGGCAGAGGCCCCGTGTTTACAGCCACTGTAAAAATCTGGGCAGCCACCCCCGCACGTACTCCGAGGGGCGCATTCTCCACAACAATGGCCTCCCATGGTTGAGCACCGCATTTCTGCAATCCCATCAGATAGGGGTCGGGACGGGGTTTGCCACGCCTGACATCGTAAGCCGTCACGATATGCGACGCTTCGATGAGACCGTCAAATTCTTTCTCCAGCTTGCCGATAAGGGTGCGCTGTCCACTGCCGGTCACCACGCCAATGGTCATTCCAGAGTCAGCCATGGCATGCATCAAATCCAAAATCCCATGCATCTGTTCCGCACCACCAAGTTCGGTAAAGATGGCCGACTTACGGTCGTACATCTGCTGTGCCTCTTCTTCCGTCAACTCCTTTCCCCATTGTTCACGAGCAAGTTTCTGGATAGTTTCTGGACCTCTCATACCTTCATACTGGTAGGCGCCCATCGGGGGCATTGTGAGGCCAAACTCGTTCATAGACTGTTGCCACGCTATGTCATGGTGGGGCATAGAATCATAGAGAACACCGTCCATGTCGAAGAGAACGGCTTTGGGAGCAAATCTCTCAAAGCCGTGTCTTTCCAAATATTTTGTTATTTTTTCTTCAAGCATTATTCTGCAAGTCTAGCTTTGATGGCCTTGCTGTCTTCCTCATAGCCGGGCTTGTCGAGCAGGGCAAACATATTACGTTTGTAAGCCTCAACACCAGGTTGGTTGAAAGGATTCACTCCTAATACATTTCCGCTAATACCGCAGGCAATTTCGAAGAAATAGATCAGTTGGCCTATGTAGTATTCGCTGAGCTCGGGCACAGAGATGCGGATATTGGGGACACCACCATCAACATGTGCAAGACGGGTACCCAGTTCGGCCATCTTGTTCACTTCATCCACGCGCTTGCCTGCTAGGAAATTCAAACCATCGAGATTTTCCTCATCTTCTGGGAAGAGCAAACGTCGGTTAGGCTGTTCTACGCTGATAACGGTCTCGAAGATTGTGCGCTCGCCCTCTTGTATCCACTGTCCCATGGAGTGGAGGTCGGTGGTGAAGTCGCAGGAGGCGGGGAAGATACCTTTGTTCTCTTTGCCCTCGCTCTCACCGAAAAGTTGCTTCCACCACTCACTTATGAAATGAAGTTTTGGTTGGTAGTTCACCATAATCTCAATCTTCTTACCTGCCTGGCTATAGAGACCGTTGCGCACAGCAGCATATTGGGCTGCAGGATTATTTTCGAATGGGGTGTCAACTCCACAGGATTTTTCCATGTCGACTGCACCTGATACCAGCGCTTTTATGTCGAAACCAGCACAGGCAATAGGCAACAGACCCACAGGGGTGAGTACTGAGAAACGGCCACCCACATTGTCGGGGATGATAAAACTCTTATAGCCTTCCTTGTCAGCGCAGGTGCGGGCTGCACCACGCTTGGCATCGGTAACGGCGACAATCACTTTACGGGCTTCCTCTTTGCCGCGTTGAGCCTCGCATTGTTTCTTCAATAGGCGGAAGGTAAGTGCGGTTTCCGTGGTTGTACCCGACTTGGAGATATTGATAACACCGAATTTTTTGTCACTCAGGTATTCTGTTAGTTCTGAGAGGTAGTCCTCTCCGATGTTATTGCCTGCAAAGAGAATAGATGGGTTCTTGTCGTCTTTTAGAAGCCAGGCAAAAGAGTTTCCAAGAGCCTCTATCACGGCACGGGCACCAAGATAGCTGCCACCGATGCCTGCTACTACGATGGCTTCGCAGTTGGCACGGAGTATGTCTGCTGTTGTCTGTACTTCATCGAGGAATTCTGGAGTGATGGATGATGGAAGATGTAACCAACCTAGGAAATCGTTGCCAGGGCAAGTTCCATTCTCAAGTGCCTGTTGTGCTGCCCGTATTTGGGGCTCATAGGCTTTCACTGCACCCTCATTGAGAAATGGGGCGGCTTTGGTGATGTCTAAGCAGATGTTTTTCATTTTTATGATTGTTTTAATGATAAGTTCTTGGTGAAATTAAAACATAGAGGTGAGGATGTCCAGAGATTACCACTATATTGAATGGTGACAATTTCTATCTGAAGCTGTCGGTGAGCAACTTGATTTCTATTTGTGGCGATATGCGCTCATAGAGAATGTTGTAGACGGCGTCAAGGATAGGCATGTTGACATGGGTGTGGCGGTTTACCTCTTTCATGCATTTTGTGCCGAAATATCCTTCGGCAATCATCTCCATCTCTATCTGTGCACTTTTCACGCTGTACCCCTTGCCTATCATTGTTCCGAAGACTCGATTGCGGGAGAAGTTTGAATAGCCTGTCACAAGTAGGTCGCCAAGATACACGGAATCATATACATTGCGCTCCACTGGACTGATGACCTTGAGAAAACGTGACATCTCTTGCACGGCGTTGGCCATGAGCACCGCTTGGAAATTGTCACCATATTTCAGTCCGCTGCAGATACCAGCAGCAATGGCATAAACATTTTTGAGCACTGAGGAATACTCAATGCCTGTGACGTCTGTACTCGTTTTGGTCTTGATATAGTTGCTCGACAGCACTTGTGTGAATGCTTTTGCTTTGTCGATGTCACTGCAACCCACGGTCAGATAGGAAAGACGTTCAAGTGCCACCTCCTCGGCATGTGACGGGCCACCTATACATGCAAGATTGTCGTAGGGCACATCATAAATATGGTGAAAATATTCTGAACATACTAGATTCTCATCGGGAACAATGCCCTTGATAGCTGTGACGATAAATTTTTCGCGGATGCGAGTCTTGAGTTTTCGGAGGTGGTTCTTCAGATAGGGTGAAGGCGTGACAAACACTAATGTGTCGTAGTTCTCAGCAATTTTATTGATGTCGCTGGAGAAGAAAATCTCTTCGGTATTGAAATGTACGCTGGCAAGATAGGCCGGATTGTGCCCTAAGCGGATGAAATCTTCGATACGATCGTCGCGGCGCATATACCATCCAATGTGATGGGTGTGACCCACCACAATCTTGGCAATGGCTGTAGCCCAGCTTCCGCCGCCAATAATCGCTATTTTACCGCAATCGTACAT
>JAFZAE010000249.1 GCA_017548385.1 Prevotella sp. | reverse complement strand
TGGTGAGGCTTCATTTCGAAGGGGTGTATCAACGCTGCGAGGTGTATGTCAATGGTCAATTTGCTGGTAAGCATGCATATGGCTATACGCCTTTCACCATCGACATCACGCCTTTCCTCTATCCGAAAGGGAAAAACACTGTCGCTGTGCGAGTGGATAACAGCCTGCAACCCAATTGCCGCTGGTACAGTGGGTCGGGAATCTACAGACATGTGTGGCTGCAGACTTCGGGACAACTGCATCTGGCAGAGAATGGCATTTATGTCACTACACCGAATGTCTCCGAAAATGAGGCTGTGGTGCAGGTGAATGTAGATGTGGCCAATAATTCAAACCAACGTAGAGAAGCAGTTGTGACAATGGGGTTGCAAATCTCTCAGAACGGCCATTCGTCGGGATTGCCAATCCCAATGACCATTCTGACCACTCCTGCCTCTTCAACCAGTCAGATTATTCCGACCATACAGGTCACTCAGGCTGTTCAATCTATTTCCCTCGAGGCGGGAGAGCAGAAAACGGTTACTTCTGAATATGTTATTGACCATCCCAAACTGTGGTCTCCAGATTCTCCCACATGCTATCAAATGAAGGTACAGTTGAAGGAGTCGGAAAAGACCATCGGACAACAATCCGTCACCTTCGGCGTGCGTGAGTTCACTTACGATGCAGAAAAGGGGGCGATGCTCAACGGCAAACCCATCCTTATCAATGGGGCATGCGTGCATCATGATGACGGCGTGCTAGGGGCGATGGCTTACGACCGTGCCGAGATACGAAAAGTGAGACAGATGAAAGATGCTGGCTTCAACCTTATCCGAACAAGTCATAATCCCACGACAAGGGCTTTCCTCGATGCTTGCGACAGCATCGGCATGATGGTCATTGGCGAGGCGTTTGACGGATGGTATGAGCAGAAAACAAAATACGACTATTCCACACTCATCGATTCATGTTTCGCCGAAGATGTCAGGGCGATGGTGATGCGCGACCGAAATCATCCGTCAATCATTGCCTGGAGCATCGGCAACGAGGTGATGGAGCGGCGAACCATTGATGTCATCTCAACGGCAAGAAAACTGAAGAACGCCATACTCAAATATGACAATACACGCCCGGTGACCGAGGCTTTGTGCTCATGGGACGGCTCTGGACGTGAGTGGCCATTGTTCGACCCGCATGCCGAGGTGCTCGATATCGTGGGTTACAACTATATGATTCACCGCCATGCCGAAGACCATCTTCGTGACCCCAAACGGGTGATATGGCAGACGGAGAGTTATCCACGTGATGCCTTCAGCAACTGGGCCGTCGTGTCTGAACATCCGTACATCATCGGCGACATCGTGTGGACGGGACTCGACTATTTGGGGGAGTCTGGAATCGGACGGTATTACTATGAGGGGGAGACGCCTGGTGAGCACTATCAGGGTACACACCACCCATGGCATGGCGCATATTGTGGCGATGTGGATATCACCGGTTGGCGAAAGCCCATCAGTCACTATCGAGAGATGCTGTGGAATGATAACACTCCGTTGTATATGGCGGTAAAAGAACCTACAGGCTACAAGGGTGTTGTAAAGGAAACTGCATGGTCGGTATGGCCGACATGGGAGTCGTGGAATTGGAAAGGATGGGAAGGTAAAGTCCTTGAGGTGGAGGTATATACAAAACGACCGGAAGTGAGACTCTACCTGAACGATGAATTGTTGATAATAAAAAGTGTTGGTCGTCACACAGAATATAAGGAGACGTTCTACGTACCCTATCAGCCTGGCGTGCTTCGGGCTGAGGCCGTGGAGAATGGCAACGTGATGGAAACGACACAGTTGAAGACTGCCGGAGAGCCTGCTGCCATCAGGATGACAACCGATCGCAGCGTCATCAAAGCTGATGGACAGGATCTTGCCTTCATCATCGTGGAAATAGTCGATAAGGAGGGAAATGTAGTTCCCGATGCTGCCATACCACTTGAAATCACCGTCAAAGGGACTGGGACACTAATGGCTGCTGCCAGTGCCGACCTCAAGGATTTGGAACCTACCGTCTCGCCACGTTTTACTACATGGTGCGGACGGGGAATGGTTGTCGTGAGAAGTTCAAAGAAAAAAGGACGTGCCACCGTGGAGGTTAAGTCGAAACTGCCGATGGCGAAAACCATCATCCAAACAACTCCATAATAATCCCGATTGGTCGGCGGAACCTATTCTGTGCTGTTAAACCGTAAGTGAGAGTCCGATTCACACAATAGCCCTGAAGGGGCGACGGATTACAGCCGGTGGTGTAACCATCGGAATGAAGAATCCGATTCATATAGTAGCCCTGAATGGGCGACAGAACACAACATGGTAGAAAATGGTGTGCCTATGAGATTTGTTTATATATTTTTACTAACCATACTGATTATTATGATACCCAATTGTACCAGCGACAAGACTACTGCCGCCCAGACACCTATTGTGAGACCAGCCACACAGGCGGGAAGATTCTATGAAGGCGATTCGCTCATCCTCGCCCACGAAGTGGACTCTCTCTTTGACAATCATGGTGACATCGTGCCACGACAAAATTTAGCGGCGGTGATTGTACCCCATGCTGGATATTATTACTCAGGAAATGTCGCTGCTGCGGCATTCAAGACCATAGACCCCAACAAAAAATACAAGCGCATCTTCCTGCTCGGTCCCAGTCATTATGAATGGGTGGATGGGGCATCTGTCAATGCGGGGGTGGATTACTATGCCACGCCTCTCGGGAACGTCAAAGTGGACTGTGAGACAGCAGAAAAATTGCTGAAGACTGACAGCGTGTTCAAGTACAAGGCAAGGGCACATGACAGGGAACATTGTCTGGAGGTGCAACTGCCTTTCCTGCAAAGACGTATGAAAGAAATACCGCCCATCGTGCCCATAATTATCAGTACCAATGACTATGCGAAACTCGTAAGAATCGCAGAGGTGCTGAAGGATTATTTCAACGACGACAACCTCTTCGTCATCAGCAGCGACTTCTCCCACTATCCTTCCTATAAGGATGCCTGCCGTGCAGATGGCATCACGGGAAAGGCAATCGAGAGCGGTGATGTGGAGCAATTCATCGCGGCGATAGAGAGCAATGCCAAAAGCGGTATGAGAAATCTGGACACCAGCGCGTGTGGCGAATTTGCTATCATAACATTGATGCTCATGCTCGACCGACAGTGTGAAATCCAACATCTGCTCTATCAAAACTCGGGTGATATCGACCCCATGGGGAAAGATCGGGTAGTGGGGTATCACGCCTTTGCTATTTGCAGAAACAAACAGTTGGCGTCTGAAAATAAGAATGATGAGACTCGTTTTTCATTGACCAAAGAAGAAAAGAAACTCCTCAAGGAGATAGCACGACAAAATATCATGGCGGCACTCGATAGTACGACCTATACGCCGACAGGACTCACTCCGACACTCTGTCGCAAATGTGGGGCGTTCGTTTCTCTGCATAAGCATGGACAACTCAGAGGGTGTATCGGACATTTTGGCGAGGACACTCCATTGTATGAGATTGTAGGCGAGATGGCACAGGCCGCGGCATTTGAAGACCCACGATTCCAACCTGTGAGGCGTGATGAACTGAAAAGCCTTGACATCGAGATTTCTGTGCTCACACCGATGCGAAGAATCTATAGCCTCGATGAATTCCAGTTGCATAAACACGGCATCTATATCAAAAAGGGGTATCGCAGTGGCACTTTCCTACCGCAGGTGGCCGATGAGGTGAACTGGACAAAAGAGGAATTCGTTGGGCATTGCTCACGAGACAAAGCCGGACTGGGATGGGACGGTTGGCGTGACGCAGAACTGTATATCTATGAGGCAATTGTTTTCTGATGCAATATACCTGTAAATATTTTCGTAGCAAAGACAATGATAGGGTGGAGTGTCTGCTCTGCCCACATCATTGTAGTATCCCTGAAGGTAAGGCCGGACTGTGCCGTAGCCGGAAGAATGTCGGGGGCGTGCTCGTGAGCGAGGCCTATGAACATCCTTGTGCTCTGGCCATTGACCCAGTGGAGAAAAAACCGCTCTACCATTTTCATCCTGGCACAAAATGCCTGTCCATTGCTTGCACTGGCTGCAATTTCAGATGCCTGAATTGTCAGAACCACGACATCTCGCAGGTGGCTCCCAAGGATGTAAGGGCGTATGATATTACACCGGAGGAAATGGTGCAAATCTGCATCGAACAGCGTTGTCCGGGCATCGCTTACACCTATACCGAACCTCTCACCTATATAGAGTATGTGACGGATACGGCAAAATTGGCTCATGAACATGGACTGTGGAACATCCTTGTCACGGCAGGGTATGTCTGCACAGAACCTTTAAACGACTTGCTGCCATGGCTTGACGCTGCCAACATCGACCTGAAATCGTTTAGTGATGATATCTATCGGAAGGTGAGCGGGGGTGACTTGCAGACAGTGCTTAACACAATCCTTGCCATGCGCGATGCTGGGGTGTGGATAGAATTGACCAATTTGCTCATTCCAGGGGTGAACGACGACATGGAGATGATACGAAGTATGTGCCAATGGATTGTCAACAACAAACTCGAAAACGCTCCGCTGCATTTCTCACGGTTCTTCCCACAATACCGTATGAAACACCTACCACCAACACCCATTGTAACACTCAAGAAAGCACAGCAAATCGCCCAAGAAGAAGGCATCCACCACGTCTACCTCGGGAATGTATAATTTAATTAGGAATTAGAAATTAGGAGTTTAGGAGTTTGGGAATTGGGAATTAGGAATTTGAAATTAGGAGTTTGAAGTTAAAGCAAACAACTTGTCAACTTGTTTACTTGTCAACTCGTCAACTGATTGATTAGGGCGCATTTTCCACCACATTCAGCAAAAAAGTGAGAAATCATTTTGTGATTCTTGCAACTTGGAGTAACTTTGCACCCGAAAGCAGAATCTCGGTCTGTCGCTGTCACTTCGAGTGAAAGAGGAAAGTCCGGGCAGCAAAGGGCACTCCACTTCCGAAAATAGAAGCCATCGGCGACGGTGGGTGTAGGCAGAAGAAAACAACCGCCTGTCTTCATGACGGGCAAGGGTGAGAAGGTGGTGTAAGAGACCACCAGACGACGGGTGATCGTCGTGCTGTGCCGGCTGGAGGCTGCAAGTTCGCGTATACCATCGTCTGAGGGCGGCCCGTCCGACTAACTCCGATGGAGGGTAGAACGCTTGAGGCGCATTGCGTCCTAGATAAATGACAGACACCTGACTTCGTGTCAGGTACAGAACCCGGCTTATAGGGGCTCTGCTTTCTTTTATTATTAACTATCATTAGTAAAGAGATAAAGAACGTAGTGAGGATTTAAAGACAAGACAATGGGATGGTGTATTTACCAGATGATGGTTATATTGGACATTTGTCCCTTTAACTACTCTTTAATTCCCCTTTAACTTCTCTTTAACTACTGATTTTGTATGAATGTGAAACTTGAAATAAAATGAATGTTGCAGTAGTAGGTACAGGTTATGTTGGCCTGGTGAGTGGAGCGTGTTTCGCAGAGATGGGTGTCCATGTGACGTGTGTGGATATCGATGAAAAAAAGATACAATGTCTCAAAGAAGGAAAAATTCCCATCTATGAACCTGGTCTCGACGAGATGGTCCGTAGGAATGTAGTGGCTGAAAGACTGAACTTCTCCACATCGCTTGCCGATGTCATCGATGATGTGTCGATGGTGTTTAGCGCTGTCGGTACACCTCCCGACGAGGATGGCTCGGCCGACTTAAAGTATGTACTTGATGTGGCACGGACATTTGGACAAAACATCAAGAAATACACGGTTTTGGTCACGAAATCGACTGTACCTGTTGGGACTGCAGCAAAGGTGCAAAAGGTCATTCAGGAGGAACTCCAAAAGAGGGGAGAGGAT
>JAFZAE010000248.1 GCA_017548385.1 Prevotella sp. | reverse complement strand
GTGCTAAAATATTGAAAATAAAGGCTGTGCTGAGAAGGAGAATTTTTGTAAAATGTCACAAATAATCGCGGCAAAACCCTCACCCCTCTCCATCGCTAGAAACAGCACTTGCAGGAAATGGCTGAGATACATCATCACATTGTGTTGTAATGTGGCAATCCTCTTTGAATATCTCACCTGAGTGCGCATGCAAATACTGTATTGGTCTGATGCTGTTTCCAGTTCCTGGCACAATTGTCGTGCATTGGCGAGGTCTTCTGCGTTGAGGAATCTTCCTTCCACAGTATATGCCACATTACTCTCTGTGACAGCACGTAATGCCTTCAACCTTGCAGCATCAGTCTTTGGCAATCGTCTATAGGGCATTTTGTAGGTTTTAAGGTTCTAAGGTTATGAGGTTGTAAGGTGAAATATGCTGTATTTCCACAAGTCCTTTACAAGTTTGCTGAGTAAGTGGACATATTCACCTAAAAACCTGCAAGCGGTGCAACCCATAACCTTATATCTACTAATATTCTCTCTTCATCATTTCCTCGGTGTAAGCCAGCACCTCTTGTTTCCTTTCTTCCGGCAATTTGACAGCGTCGATGTATTTCCGACTTTCCTGAAAGAAGAAATTGATTTTTTCCTGGGCAAGTCGATTGATGCCGATTTCATTATATATCTCAGTGATGGCAGCCACTTTCTCCTGAGGGTCAGGATTTAGTTGGTTAATCCAGTCTAGGAGGTTTTCCTTTTGCCTGTGGTCGGCGAGTGCCAAAGCATTGATAAGCATATAGGTTTTTTTATTTGAGATGATATCGCCTCCTATAGCCTTCCCAAACACCTTGGTATCTCCATATACATCAAGGAAATCATCTTGAAGTTGGAATGCCAGTCCCACTTTCTCACCAAACCTATATAAGTTGTCGGCATCTTCCTTTGGTGCATCTGCCAGTATGGCGCCCAATTTCATGGCACAAGCCAGCAACACGCTGGTTTTGAGTCTGATCATCTCGATGTACTCTTCCTCAGAAACATCATTCCGACTCTCGAAATCCATATCCAATTGTTGCCCCTCCCCTATTTCAAGTGCAGTCTTCGTGAACAGTTGCATCACTTCCGCTAGTTTATTCTCTTTGCATTTCGCCATATATTCGTAAGCCAGTACGAGCATGGAGTCGCCTGAGAGAATGGCAGTATTTGGATTCCAGCGTTTGTGTACGGTCATATGTCCACGCCTGATGTCAGCATTGTCCATCAAGTCGTCGTGCAAAAGCGTGTAATTATGATATATTTCTATTCCGCAAGCGGGATTCAAGATGCTTTTCGGATCATCCTGAAACATGTTATATGCCAACATCATCAACATCGGCCTTATCCTCTTCCCACCTAATGACAGTACATATCTTATGGGTTCATACAATCCGTTGGGTTGACGTTCCACCGCCACGGTAGCAAGTTGGTCGTTGATAATCTTCAACAATTCGTTTGAGTTTAGCATAACTTTATGATAAAATGAGTTCAAATCTTAAACACTATAGGTATATAGACGAGTGTCCTACACGGTTGACCATTGTAGATACCAGGCTCCCACCGTGGCATCATCCTGATAACCCTCAAAGTCTCACGGTCAAGCACGGGATCAACAGAAGTGATGATTTTCTCATCCGATGTGGTGCCGTCGGCATTGACGACAAATGACACCATCACCTTTCCCTGGATGTTCTGCCTTCTGGCAGATTCAGGATATTTCAAATTTTTGGTGAGCCATTTGATGAACAAAGAGGTTCCGCCTGGGAATTGCGGCAACTGTTCCACCACCCTCATAGGCAATGGTTCCTGACTGTTCTGCTGATCGACCTCCACGGGTGGTTCTGTCAGTACGATATCATCGATAGAAGGGTCTATCTCCACCGCTATTTCCAATGGCGGTGGCGGAGCGGTCTCTTGATCATTTACCTCGTTTTGTGCATCAGTTACCTCGATGAGTTCCTCTGCCAAAACAGGTGTTTGTGACTTTAATGCTTCGAGTTGTTCGTCTTTTTCCACATTGGGTACAAACTCCATATCTGCAGGGATTTCCTCGAGCAGCATATCATCAAGTGACCCATCTCTGTCAGAACTTGTATATTCAAGGGCAGCTACCACGATGGCTAATGCCAACACCAAGCCCAACATCCATCTGGTTTGACGGTTGTGTTCCAAATCGGCAGTCAATGTTTTTTTTTGTTCCATCGTTAGCACCTACTTAAATGCTGCTTTTTGTTTCAACATAATTTGGCATCCCATCCAATAATCGCTGCGAAAATGCGTTATTCTTATATAAATGTACGCATGATGCAGTTTGAGACTACAAAAATAACTCAGAAATTTGGAAAAAAAGTGTATCTTTGCGGATAAATATATAAAATTAATGAAAAAAGTTGTTTTTGCTCTTTTGTTCACATTTCTCTTCATGTCTGTGAAGGGACAAGAGAGCCAAACTGTATATAATTTCCTACGTCTTCCCGTGAGTGCCCATGCCGGTGCTTTGGGAGGCGACAACATCAGTATCATCGAGGACGACCCCTCGCTGATTTTCTCCAATCCAGCCCTTCTGTCATCTGTCAGCGACCACACGTTAGGGCTCAACTATATGAACTATATGTCTGGTGTGAACACAGCCAGTGCTTCTTACAACTGGCTTCTCAGCGAACGTGCCACTGTGGCAGCAAGTGGTCAGTTGATGGACTATGGCAAGATGCGTGAGACGGATGCCAACAACATTGAGACAGGTGACTTTTCATGCCGTGACATATCCATCGGTGCCTACCTGAGTTACAATTTGAGCAACAAACTGGTCGGTGGTATCACCGCTAAATTCATCGCTTCATATATTGGAAATTATAATAGCACAGCTATGTGTGTGGACCTGGGCCTCAACTACTACGACAGCGACAACGGTCTTTCGGTCTCTGCAGTGGCTCGTAATCTCGGTGGTCAGCTCAGTGCCTATGATGACACCTACGAGCATCTACCCTTTGACCTTTGCGCTGGAGTAAGTAAAAAACTCCGTGGAGCCCCTCTCCGTCTGTCCGCTACCCTCTCCGACCTCACGCACTGGGATTACAAGTTCATCAACCACCTCTCTGTGGGAGCCGATGTGACGCTTTCTCAACAGATCTGGGTGGGTGCAGGTTATCATTTCCGATTGGCTAACGACATGAAGATTGGAAGTGGCGACAACGAGAGCAGCCATGGTGCAGGTTTCACACTTGGTGCCGGTGTGCAGTTGGAGCGGTTCAAACTGAATCTTTCCTGGGGGAAATACCATGTGTCTTCATCCTCAATCCTAGCCAACGTAGCGGTGAGTATATAATTGTTGATGAGTTATTCTTTAGTTGACAAGTAAACAAGTTGACAAGTTGACAAGTTATTTGTATCGAAAAAAACCGAGATTTGCAAAGGTAATCTCTCACCTCTTACCACTAAATAAACTCAAAAACACATAAACTTATAAACTCAAAAACACATAAACTTATAAACTCAAAAACACATAAACTTATAAACTCATAAACTCATAAACTTATAAACTCATAAACTCAAAAACTCAAAAACTCAAAAACTCATAAACTCATAAACTCAAAATATGAAAAAGATAACAATAGCAATAGATGGCCATTCTTCCTGCGGAAAGAGCACGATGGCCAAAGCTTTAGCCAAAGCCTTAGGTTATATCTATGTTGATACCGGGGCAATGTACCGCGCCGTGACACTCTATGCACTTCGCAATAGAATCATCACAGAAGAAACAATCGACCTCGAAACATTGGAATCCAATATGGATGACATCCATATCACATTCACATTGAATGAGGAGACAGGCCGTCCCGACACCTATCTCAATGGTGAATGTGTGGAGGGTGAGATTCGTGGAATGGAGGTTTCCAACAATGTGAGCCGTATTTCAGCTATTCCTTTTGTACGTGAGGCATTGGTGGCTCAACAGCAGCGCATGGGGCAGGACAAAGGCGTTGTGATGGACGGTCGCGACATCGGCACAGTGGTCTTTCCAGATGCCGAACTGAAAGTGTTTGTCACCGCCACAGCCGAAATACGTGCCCAGCGACGTTATGACGAATTAATCAGCAAAGGTGAAACTGCCGACTACGATGAAGTGCTCGCCAATGTCAAGGAGCGCGACTATCTGGACAGCCATCGCGAAGTGGGTCCTCTGCGTAAGGCCGACGACGCCATCGAACTCGACAACAGCCACATGACCATCCCTGAACAGAACGAATGGCTGCTGCGAGTGGCTATGGAAAGGATAGAGTCAACAAGTGAACAAGTTGACGAGTGAACAAGTTGACGAGTAGACAAATTGACAAGTAGACAAATTGACAAGTTATTTGTTTCATAATAACAATTAAGGTGGAGCACTCATTTGCTCCACCTTAATTGTTTTTTATGCTTCGTAAAAGTTTAAATACTCACGAACTTATAACCTCATTTAATCAACTTATGTCCGTTGATGATATATATGCCTTTGGGGAGTCCCTCAAGGTTGATGCTTCCATTGTTGACCTTTACGGTGGCCACTTTCACACCATTAAGGTTATAGACAGCCACGGTTTCACCCTCAGCAGCGAACGGCATCATCGTTACATCCTCTATGCCTGTCTCTGAAGCAATTACCAAGTTTGAATAATGGCTGTCGTCATTGGCAGTAGAGATGAAATATCCACGGAATGGGGTGATTTCCGCATTTTTGTACACAAAGTTCTTGCCTGCATTATCCAGCACATACGATGCCACTTTGTGCTTAGCCTCATACGAGCCATGGAAATTATACGCATCCGACCCTGTCACCACGAATATGGTTTGGGCAATTGTCGTATTGTCGGCTGAGAAGACCAATTTTTTGCCCACCAGATTATAGCTCTCGCCCCATCTTGTTCCTGGAACTGCCATAATGTAGGGCTTGTTGGCAACAATCTCCTGTGCATAATCGAAACATACTGTACTATATCCCTGAACAGAAGAGAACTCCTTGATCCACAGATTTTTTCCAGTATCTTCATCAGATTTAAACCACTTCAATTCTGTTGAATTGCATGTGATTTTCTTGGCAGCGAAAGGCATGACGAGTATCTCCCAACCTCCTGTACCATCGGTTCCGATTTTTGATGTACGTGAATAGGTGGCCTTCTTAGCAGTAAATGCTTTGGGTGCATAGAATGGGTTGCCATCGGTGAGGCTGATACTGGTGGAATAATCCCCTTTGATGACATTCTTTCCGGAGAGTCCACTTGGCGCGGTGTCATTAGCACCTATATAGTACAGTGTATTGGGGTTCGAATTAGGAACCACCTTGGTGACAGTAGACATCACGTCGCTCAAGTCGACGGCAGCCGCACTGGATGGTACAGTAACCGTGGCCGTGGCTTCTATGCCTGTGAGTGTTCCCTTGCTATCATATGTACGGACACATGGTGTGAGATAATAGTCTTTCCATACAGCATTAGTCATCTGAGCCCAGTCAACTTGATAGTAAAACGATAAACTGTAATAATAATTGTTGGGCAATTCACCAAAATCAAAATCTACCGATATAGTGTCACCTGCAGGTACAGTAACATTTTTCACATCCTCATACAGCACAGAATAACTGGAAGTACCAGGTTTCTTTCTGAACAAGAACACGACAATCTTATCCGAATAGGTACTTGGGCCCAAATTTGTTATCTTTGCTGTACCTTTTAATTTATTAGAGAAGATTTGCTTTGTCTTATTAGGATTGGCATTCTCAACCGTAACTTTGGTCGTTTTCAAAGCTCTTTTATATGTGCCCGTAGAAATGGTAACTGTGGATGACCCCAAGACATATTTACACCCTGAATCTCGTGCTATCCAGACAGTGTATTTTTTAGCATACGATGGTTTGAATGTCAGCATCACATCGACACTTTGACCAGGGCCAAGCATCACGGGAGTCTTGGAAATGTATGACCCGGGAGTTGATGATGAACTGGCAAAAAGATATACAGTACCATTATAGTCATATTTCCCTTCATTGGTCAATTTGAAATACACCGGTTGGGTGTAGGATTTCACCTTGGAACCTGAGAAATAAAAGTCACTGGCCTTCAAAGAATAAGTATATGTGCCCATAGTAGCAACTACGGAAGATGAAGAATAGGTGACTGAAATATAATTTGACGTAGAATTAGGACATCTCTCCCAATCCTCACTTCCCTCTACCAGATATACTGGGAACAGTTCATATGTACCCGCTTTCAGTTTCCTCGATGAGAAGTCCTTTGTTGCAAGTGTGAATGTCACGGCACCCAAGGAGGTTTTTGACGGAACTTCCACAAAACCATCATTCCACTCTTTTATCAGTTGAGGAATACCATCGGAATCGGCATATCCCAAGCCACATTTAAATGAAGCTGTGTTGTTGGTGCTGTTTTTATAGGTGACAGTGACAGTAGTGTTCTTAGCACTATTGATAGTGGATGTTAGTTCAGGATTATCAGGGATATCATAATAACCATTAACAGGCTGTAAGCCAAAGATAGCCTGCTGCTTGGCGAGGAATGCGTAGCCATCTACGGCACCATCGCCGCCTTTATCCGACTCAGTATTAAAGATATTGAGAGAATAGTATCCATCTGAGCGGCCTCCCCATCCATAGTTGACATGGAAAAATCCCATACCATCATATCCATCTATCACAAAAGCATGATTGAGATAATAACTTACGCCATTATAGAATATCGGTCTTGCGTTCATCAGTTCATTAATCAGCATATCCTCCCATTGAGCGTAGGAATAAGAAGCTCTGTTGACAAATCTTGCATTAGAACTGAATCCAAAATACTTAGACATAGCACTTATGACATTATTACACGATGCACTTGTCGCTTCAATTCCATAGTTGCTTGTAACAGCCTGACCTGCATAAAGCAACAGATTACCCACTGCCGTTAACTGATCAGAAGTAGTTTCATACGTATATTTGTCAAACATCTTGGACCAATTGAAAGCAGTTCCAGCCTTGACAGTGGATATAGAAACCTTGCCTGCACCAGAGTATCCTGGGATAGCCACCTGTGTTTTTGAAGGCATCCTATTCCTATAGAAATAGATAATCTGACCCATTGCCACCGCCACACATCCTGCGTAAGTCCTGGTTTTTGTTCCATTGCTACTGGTGTAAATCGGACAACTCTGGTTGAAAGGAGAGCTCTGATTCCACTCACAAGTCAACAATGGCAAGATTGGTGTTGTGGTCTGGGCACCTGGTGAAAACATAGGGCTGTGGCTCGGCCCATCCGAATGGTCTTCACCCAACATATCGATGTCATGTGCATAGCTTTCCAACAATTCTGCCACGGCAGGCTGCATATTGTCAAGGTCGAACGTCCCTTTGTCTGAATAAGCTAGCACCTCCCTTGTTCGTGTGTCGCCGGAAACAATGACAAAACCTCCATTTTGTCCATTGTTGAAAACATAATAACATGATGTTTCCTCATTTTGTGCATTTCCAGCCCTTTTGGGTCCGTTCACTGCCGACATTTCACCTTTCATTGCAATCCCTTTCGACTGCATGAACATCTGGGCTTTAGCCTGAGCCTCAGCCCTCGTAACAGGTGCTGCCGACATTTCAGCAATCAAAGCGCTGAAAACGGCCAATACAAACAATACTTTTTTCTTCATAAGATTTCTTGTCTTTATATTTATTTTTTATTTTTCTCACTTATTCTCTTCATAATTACATCACGACACTCCTCCATAAGCCATTTCGGTGTGCTTGTGGCTCCACAGATACCCACGGTTGAAATGTTTTGAAGCCATTCCATATTGATCTGTTCAGAGCTTTCAATTTGCTTACTATTGGGATTCACCCTTAGGCACTCGTTATAGAGAACCTTCCCATTACTGCTCTTTCCTCCAGACACAAACAATATCAAGTCGTGTCTTGCAGCAAATGAGGCAATGTTTGCCATCCTATTTGACACCTGTCTACAAATGGTGTCGAAACTTTTGAATGTGGCTCCAGCTGTAATATGTTCCTGGATATATTCAATGATGCGATGCAACTCGTCGAGCGACTTGGTGGTCTGCGAGTATAGATATATATCGCGTGAGAAGTCCAGGCGGCATACATCATCGATATTCTCCACCACGATGGCATGGTTATTTGTCTGCCCCACAAGTCCCAGCACTTCTGCGTGTCCATTTTTACCAAATATCACGATTTGTGCCTCTGGACAGTTGTCGTACTGCTTCTTTATTCTTTTTTGCAGTTGTAGCACCACGGGGCATGTGGTGTCAATGATTTCTATATTGTTATTCTTTGCTATCTCATACGTTTTTGGGGGTTCACCATGAGCACGGAGCAAGACTTTTACATTTTTGAGGTCGTTAAGATCCTGATGGTTGATGGTGACAAGTCCCATCTGCCGGAGTCGCTCGCACTCAATACCATTATGTACAATATCCCCCAAGCAATAGAGTGCCCTGTCTTTGGCAAGTTCTTCCTCAGCCTTGTTGATGGCTGTGGTCACTCCAAAACAGAATCCGCTACCCTTGTCAATTTCTATCTGTATCATTTTTTCTCAACTTCTCATAATAGAGATTCAACAAGTCACCCGCTGCTGCGAAGGATGTCTGTACCCCATTGAGCACTCTCCGCTCGGCATCGACAAGCTTCTCCTGAATATCCTTTCTGTTATAGAAACTGTTGCGCAGCTGCTCGTTGATGGTCTCATACATCCAATATTTGCTCTGCTCATTTCTGCGGTATTCAAAATAGCCGTTCTGCTTCACGAAATCCAGGTATTCATAAATCATATCCCAAATTTCCTTGATGCCTATGCCATAGAATCCGCTGTAGCACAACACCTTGGGCAGCCATCCACTCTCTGGTTTAGGGAAGAAATGCAAGGCATTGCGGAAATTGGTAGCTGCCATATGGCATTTATCCACATTGTTGCCATCGCATTTGTTGATGACGATACCATCCGAGATTTCCATGATGCCTCGTTTGATGCCTTGTAGTTCATCGCCGGTGCCTGCCAGTTGGATAAGCAGGAAGAAATCCACCATGGAATGACAAGCGGTCTCACTTTGTCCCACCCCCACGGTCTCGACAAAGATTTTGTCATAACCGGCAGCTTCACAGAGTATGATTGTCTCACGCGTCTTTCTTGCCACACCACCTAACGAGCCAGCCGTCGGGCTAGGACGGATGAAGGCCTCTGGTCTGAGGGAGAGTTTCTCCATACGAGTCTTATCCCCAAGGATACTTCCTTTTGAGCGTTCACTACTGGGGTCGATAGCCAGCACGGCGAGTTTACCACCCTTTGTGTCGAGCACATGGCATCCAAACATGTCTATCGACGTACTCTTGCCAGCCCCTGGCACGCCACTGATACCCACGCGGATGGATTTTCCGCTATATGGCAGGCATTTTTCTATAACCTCCTGTGCCTTGGCCTGATGCTCAGGGTTGACACTTTCAACGAGCGTGACAGCCTGACTGAGGATGGTGACATCGCCTTTGATGATACCCTCGACCATTTCATCTGCCGTATAGACTTTACGGCGGAATCTGTCACGCCGCAGATACGGGTTGATGATAGCCGGTTGCTTAACGCCCGAATTGACGGTTAATCCTTTATACTCTTCGCTATTTTCTGGATGCTCCATGTCAGTTTTTAGTTTTTGTTGGAATTACTCCCTTATATCCACCGAAACAATCACTTTAGGATTTCTTGGGTCGTTGGTGATCATCAATATCTTAGGCTGCTGTCTCACACCCTTTAATTCCTTTCTGTCGGCAGTGATTTTGAGTTTCACCGATTCACCCGGTGGTATTTTTGTATTGGGTAGTTCGACCAATATACCAGGGGTGAACATTTGGATGGTAGAGATTTCCAACTCTCTTCTTCCCACGTTTTCAAGCAGGATGGTTCCCTTCTTCTTTTTCTTCCCTTCGAAAGCCCCTAAGTCAAGCACTGTATCCGAGACCTTGAGTTTGGGTGCATACACCAATTGCTGTTCCGACATCTTCTGGAACGAGGGTAGCAGGATGGCTTCCACCCTGATTTCCTTCTCACGGCTTATCCTGTCGCCAGGTCGCTGAAGAAGGAAAACCGATGATTGCATCAACCCATAATCCAGTAATTTCTGGGACTCAAGCGTGAATTTTATCACACCTGTACCTCCAGGTGCTATCGACGACGGCGACACCTCCACTTGCAGGTAGTCGGGCAATTGCGCCAGGACCGGTGTCGCCATGTCACCAGTACTGTTGACTACATGGATCTCATCAGTAGGATTTTCACCCATAATCACGTCGTCGAACAGGATTTCTGTCTTGTCGGCTTTCAACTTGCCCAGCATATATTTGTAGTCCCCTTGGTAGCCTTTGATTTCCTCAACCACTACTCCTTTGAGAGTAAGTGTGTAAGGAAGCGAGGCACCAGAGGTATATACATCGATATATTTCTCGAAATGTCCCATCATCCTCGCATCATATGAGACGGAGACAATGAAGGGCTTGTTTTCTGAGATAGGTCCCTTGGGATAATTCACCTTTGTGCATCCGCAGCTGGTCTCCACGTTTTTTATCATAAGACTGCCGCTCCCCTCATTCACCAGTTCAAACTGTGCCGTGACAGGATTTCGATATACCACCTGTCCACAGTCTATCACCGGCGATTTAGTGGTGATAGTCTGTGCCAATGTGTATAAAGGCAACATCATGGACACGACCATGACTGCTATGAAGCGATATAGGAATTTCCTATTTATTATTTTAATCATTATGTTACTTCACTTCCACCTTAAGGGCTTTGCCCGTTGCACTAAATTCTGGAGCATATGCACACTGTACCTTGCATGTTCCAGTCTCGTAGGTTCCTTCCCTGTCGATGTAATATTCTGTTTCCACCACATGAGTACCCTTTCCGAGCATGTCGAAATAGTAGTTTGTAGTATAGTCTTTTGTCGATATGTAGTAGCCACGTTGATAGGTACTCAACTGTTTGACAGGCTCCATACATGCAGCCCTGCGGTCAATAACTTCGACGAAGTCGTAGTCTCTGTCTGCCTTGATGGTGATACGCACGGTCACACGGTCGCCCACATGGAGTGTAGTCGCAGGTGCCAACACTTCTCTTCTCACGGTGATACCAGCAGAGAAGTTCTCCACCTCCTCCACAGGTTGCATAAACTGTGCATAGATGGCTCCCCACGATGTGCCCTGACTTTCCTTCTTGGCAGTGAACTCACGCAGACCGTCGTTACTCATGGCGGCCTTGACATATCCCAGTCCGGCTGTGGCATCCGATGTATCAATAGCACGGCCATCCACTGCCAACGTTGTCTCTACCTGTTGGTCGAGTGTTCCTATATTTCCCTCCAAGAAAGCATAGACGGCATTGACACTGTTGATGGGTGTATCCCACGATTGTGTGCGCTTGGCTTGCAAAAGCCAGCGACGCATTTCCTCCACGGTGATGCTGTCGGATGGCTGTAGCATCTTGATAGCCTCAATGGCAGCCACCTCTGTGGGGATGGCATAGTCAAACCAAGAGTAATATGCCTTACGCGTGTCGAAGTATCTGCCCATCTCCTCGGTAGCGACAGAATATTCGTTGATACTTTGCATATACTCCTCAGCCTTAGCCTTCTTGCCATTGTGTGCCAAGATGATGGCAGCAACGGCTTTGCCATAGATGGTGAACTCTGTGGTTTTCTTTGCCAAAATATTCACCATGTATTTTTGGGCATCCTGCACTTTGGCAGGTTGCTGACGACCGTCAAGGGCAAAAGTGTATAAGATATCCACTGCTGTCTCACTCGGGCGCACCTTGAAGCCCTTCTTCTCGGCCTTCTTCATCTCAGCAGCCTCCTCGACAAGGTATTTGCCTAAGTATTTGACCGACTTGTTGAGCATGTCCTTTGTATTGGGCTGTTCACCAATCATTCGGTTGAGCCGTACAAACATCTCCGTAACAGAAGCTGTGATATACACACTCCCCTTCATACCTGGACACCAAGCCCATGAACCATCGCTATGCTGCAGGTTATTCAGTTTGTGGATGGCTTTGTCGAGGCGGTTGTTGAGATTGTTCTGGTCAAAGAGGTTGATGAGATCACGCTTCTGTTGTTCCTCTTTGTCGGCATCACCCACCCACGGTGTCTCATTGAGCAACAGGTCTTTCAGTTCCTCATTCTTGGCGAGGCTACTCATAAGACTGCTCTCTGCGATGGTCTCCTTGTTCCATGCCTCAATGGTCGTCTTGATATTTGGTGAGAGATGGAGCAGATGACTTGCAATGGAGTTGGCATACAACGATGCTGCCTGCGAGATGGCATTATCAGAATCTGTGATACCCATCGATGGCAGCGCCTGTACCATCAGCCAAGCGGGATTGTTGGTATATTCCACAGTAAGTTTACCATCGGTCGAACCTTGTGGGAACAACGTATTCAGGTCGATGCTTGTCAACTGCGGTCCATGCTGTGTGAAAGGCTTTGT
>JAFZAE010000026.1 GCA_017548385.1 Prevotella sp. | reverse complement strand
GTTGTCATCTTGTTCATGTTTCGCTATCGCTCGACAAATTAGGGAGTTATGATGAGGAGTTATGTTAGGGAGTTATGAAGGGGAGTTAAAGAGCCGAATGTAATCTTCATCACCATTTTGAGGAAATATAATCCTACTCCAGATAACTTCTAATCTTGTTCCCCAAGCCTCTTTTTACGCCTGAATCTACTAAATCGGGTGCAAAGTTACGTAAAATTTCGATTAAGCGAATGAAAAGAAACTCGATTTCTTTTCTGAGCGTGAGAAATTTATCTAAAATCGAGAGCAGAACAAAATGAATTGATTCATTTTTTATACTTAAAAACTCACAAACTCACCATATAAAAAAACGCTTTGCTTGATAAAATAGAGGAAAAAGCAAGAAAAAGTGCCAAGGCACTCTCAAAAAGGATGAAAAAATGTGTAAATAATCAAATGCGAAAGTGTAAGATAACTAAAAAAGTATGGAATTCATAATTTTTTCATAAATTTGCACCAAAAAGCAACAATAAACCCAATATAATTATGGCAAAGATATATGAATTTTTGGCAGAAGGTTTCGAAGAAATCGAAGCCCTTGCCCCTGTAGATATCCTGCGTCGTGGTGGCCATGATGTGCATACAGTAAGCGTCACCGGCGCATTGTGGGTAATATCGTCTCACGGCATTACCATCAAGGCAGACATGCTTTTCGAGGAAACCAACCTCGACGACGCCGACCTGCTGTTGCTCCCCGGCGGCATGCCTGGTTCGGTCAACCTTAACGCCCACGAGGGTGTTCGTCTGGCAGTTTTAGCACAGGATGAACGCGGCAAGCGTATAGGTGCCATCTGTGCCGCCCCCATGGTGCTAGGCTCCTTAGGTTTGCTCCAAGGCCGTCGCGCCACCTGCTCCCCCGGTTTTGAGACCTATCTTGATGGTGCAGAATATACTGCGGAATTATTTACTGTAGATGGCAATATCATCACGGGCGAAGGTCCAGCAGCCACGCTGCCCTATGCCTATGAGATACTCTCCATTCTCAGCGGCGAGGAAGTCTCCCGGCAATTGCAAAAGAAGATGCAGTATGCGCATCTGATGGAAAAAAGTTGATTGTCAACTTTTTCAGAGGTGAGAAGTGAGAGGTGAGTGGTGAGAGATTTCTCCCGCTATTATCAAATCAAATAACTTGTTTACTTGTCAACTCGTCAACTTGTCAACTAATATAAAATGATTGACATTTTAGGTCAAGATATTATGTATGCCCCTGGGGTAGGTCCCAAGCGTAAGGAGATACTAAACAAAGAGTTGGATATCCATACGTTTGGTGACATGCTGGAGTATTACCCCTACAAATATATCGACAGGCGGCATTTCTACAAGATATCTGAGTTGATGGAAAGTATGTCGTTCATTCAGGTAAAAGGGAAAATCCTCAGTTTTGAGTCTTTTGACAATGGACCACGCAACAAGCGCCTGGTAGCCCACTTCACCGATGGCGAAAGAATCATGGACTTGGTGTGGTTTTCCGGCACAAGTTACATCGCCAAAAACTACAAGGTGGGCGTGAAATATGTGGTGTTCGGCCATCCCACCGTATTCAACGGCCGTTTCCAACTGGCCCATCCCGAGATAGAAAAAGCTGAGACTTTCCAAGCCTCCCCCATGGGCATGCAGCCCTATTACATCACCACGGAGCGGATGAAAAAAAGCGGTTTTACCTCACGAAGTGTGGAAAAAATCTGCAAAAGTCTCCTCGACAGACTCACCACCCCACTTCCCGAGACGCTACCACCGTTTATTACGGGTCCACTGCATTTGATCTCCCGTGACGAGGCTTTTCGCAAGATTCATCATCCTCAAAGTGCCACCGACCTCGACCGTGCCAAACTACGTCTGAAATTCGAAGAGTTATTCTATGTCCAACTCAACATTGTCAGGTATGCCAGCGACCACCGTCGCCGCTATCGTGGCCATGAGATGAAGCGCGTAGGTGCCTTCTTTAATGATTTTTACCGTAAGCACCTTCCCTTCCACCTGACAGAGGCACAGAAGCGTGTCATCCGTGAGATATTTAGTGACATGAAAAGTGGCCGCCAGATGAACCGCCTGCTTCAGGGCGATGTAGGGTCGGGAAAAACCCTTGTGGCCCTGATGTCGGCATTGATAGCTCTCGACAATGGTTACCAGGCCTGTATTATGGCCCCTACGGAAATTCTGGCCGAGCAGCACCTTGTCACGGTTCGGGAATTTCTTCACGATATGGACATCCGGGTGGAACTGCTCACAGGCATGGTCAAGGGCAAACGTCGCAAGGAAACTCTTGCCGCTCTTGCCGACGGCAGCATCCACATATTGGTGGGCACCCATGCCATCATCGAAGAGCCAGTTCAATTTCACCGCCTTGGCCTTGCCGTCATCGACGAACAGCACCGCTTCGGTGTTGCCCAGCGTGCACGTTTGTGGAGCAAGAGCACCAATCCCCCCCATGTGCTGGTGATGACCGCCACCCCTATCCCCCGTACACTTGCCATGACCATCTATGGCGACCTCGATGTGAGTGTCATCGACGAACTGCCTCCTGGCCGCAAGCCCATCTACACCCAACACAAATATGATGACCAGTTGACCAGTCTCTATCAAGGTATCCGCCAACAGATAAACGCCGGCCGCCAAGTGTATATCGTCTATCCCCTAATTAAGGAGAGCGAAAAGAGCGACCTGCGTAATTTGGAAGAGGGATATGAATTGATGAAAGAAGTATTTGCAGAATTTCGTCTGAGCAAGGTACATGGCAAGATGAAATCCGCAGAGAAAGAGGCTGAGATGCAGCGCTTTGTAAGTGGCGAGACACAGATTCTCGTTGCCACCACGGTGATTGAAGTGGGTGTAAACGTTCCCAATGCGTCGGTGATGGTCATCCTCGACGCCCAACGTTTTGGGTTATCTCAGCTGCATCAATTGCGTGGGCGTGTGGGGCGTGGTGCCGAACAGTCGTTCTGCATCCTCGTCACCAACCGGAAGCTCTCCAAGGAGACACAGATGCGCATCAACATCATGTGTTCCACGAACGACGGTTTCCAAATAGCCGAGGCTGACCTGAAACTACGTGGGCCGGGCGACCTTGAAGGCACCCAACAAAGCGGCATCGCCTTCGATCTGAAAATCGCCGATATCGCCCGCGATGGTCAGATAGTGCAAATGGCGCGCGACGAAGCACAGAAAATCATTGAGGCCGACCCCACCTGTCAAGACCCTGCCAATGCCATGCTGTGGGACCGCCTAGCTGCCATCCGCAAAACGAACATAAACTGGGCGGCGATTTCGTGATACAGTTCAGGGGTGAGAGGTGAGCGGTGAGAGGTAAGAGGTTGGAGATTACTATTGCGAATCTCGATAGCCTTCGATGCAATTAATTCAGCAAATAAAAAAACTTGTCTACTCGTTAACTCATCAACTTAGAAAAGTATTAACTTGTCAACTTGTCAACTCGTCAACTTGTCAACTAAATAAAATAATTATTAATTGTTAAATTGACAATAAAACTGTTAAGGGCTTTTTTTTTCCCGATTTTTATGCTTACCTTTGCATCGTCTTAATTGAAATAAGCGGTTTGTGTTTGTTTTTTACACAGCTTATTTCGGTGACGACACTGAATCGCTGGACAGCGATTAAACAAGCTTGAATAATTATCTAATTAAGAAGTATGTATTTGACAAAAACAATAAAAGCAATCGCATTCGCATTTGTATTATCAGCATTTTCTCTGCCCGCAGTTGGTCAGGACCTTTTAGCCCGCACAGTTCCCGTGGACAAGAAATTGAAATCCCTTGATACACTTGCCTTGCACGAAGTAACAGAGAGAGAAAATTTAGAGTCACCATCAGCAGATCTTTACAAAGACTGGGACAACCGCTATGCCCACAAGGCCACCGAACTTCCCGAGACATACAAGATCAACCTGCGCAACTACTGCATGCCCACCCCAAGCCGCGTTATCACCTCACAGTTTGGTCCACGCTGGGGTCGTCAGCACAGAGGCCTTGACATCAAGGTATATATTGGCGACACGATTCGCGCAGCATTTTCCGGTAAAGTACGTGTTGTGAGATATGAGGCTAAAGGCTATGGCAACTATGTGGTGATTCGTCACAACAACGGCCTTGAGACCATCTACGGCCACCTTTCAAAGCATCTTGTAAGAGAAAACCAGACAGTGAGAGCCGGCGAGCCCATCGGTCTCGGTGGTAACACTGGACGAAGCACTGGTTCACACTTGCATTTTGAGACCCGCCTTTGCGGCGTAGCCCTCAACCCCGCCCTATTCTTTGATTTCCGCAATCAGGATGTCACAGGCGACTACTATGTCTTCCGTCGCAGCACGATGGACCATGAGTCGGCCAAAGCCACAGCAGCAAGAGGACTGAAGCAGAATTCTTATACAAAAGAAGAGGTCTATGGAAGTCAGAAACCACAGGCTACCACATCTTCATCGAATTCTTCTTCCACAACTCCCTCCAGAAACGACAACAATGCCCAAAGCGGCAACAACAGATATCATAAGGTGATTGAGGGTGAGACGGTTCATTCCATTGCCCGTGAGCACAACGTATCAGTGGAACGCATCCTACGACTGAATACTTTCATCAATCCCAATGATCTAAGGATACGACCAGGACAAGCAATTAAATACTAAAAAAATCCCACCCTTGAGGTGGGATTTTTTAGTTACTTGCCTCTCTTCAACTTCCTGGTGATGGCTCGTGGGACGAAGGAGAGGTGCATGGCGATGGTGGTGGGAAGGCCATAATGCCGACGCATGACGGTAAAACGCTCCATCAACGACTTATGGTGATGCTGTGTAGTCTGCCCCTCCTGCAGGTAGTGTGCAATGACCGTGGGCACCCGCCGTGTGCGCAACCCCTGGCTGTCGGCTTCCCTCATGACTTTGATACACCAGTCTACATCTGCAGAAAGTTTCAATGAGGTATCATATTTTACTTTTTGTGCGATGTCAGTACGTGCGTAGAAAGCCTGATGACATACCAACATGCCATGTCGGAACGACCGCCATGTAAGGTTGTCTGGAGGCGACAGATGTCGGTGTGACAGGAAATTCCCCTCGCTGTCCACGATATCCGTATCACCATAGAGTACTGCCGGTGTCTGTCCGTCGGCAGCACCCTCGGCAGTTGCTGCCACCCTCGTCAGTGTATCTGCCACGGGGAATCTGTCTCCCGCATTGAGAAAACAGACATAGTCGCCCGTAACCATTTTCAGTGCCTTATTCATCGCATCATAGATGCCTTTGTCTGGCTCAGATATGACTTTGACTACCCTATTCTCGGGAAAATCTTGCTGTGTCTTTTTTACATACTCATTGACAATAGCCAAAGTATTGTCTTTTGAGGCGCCATCGATGATGATATGCTCCAAATCGGGATAGTCCTGCTGCTCTACACTTTCGAGTGTCGCCCTGATAACATCTGCAGCGTTATAGGTAACTGTGACAATAGAGAAAATAATCATAGCGCATAATTTTTATAGGCCATCGCCTGATTATACACTTCGATATATCTCAAAGCCACCCCCGCTTGAGAATAGTTTGTCGCCACCTTTTTCACTGCCTGCTGTGCCAGCATTTCCGCATCAGCCTCAGAAAGCACCCAATGAATCCCCTTCATCAAGTCGTCAGCATCACGATATTCTGCCACATAGCCCGTCTTGAGATGGTCAATTTCCTCAGGTATTCCCCCTGTACGGAACCCCACACAGGGCACCCCACAAGCCATGGCTTCCATGATGGTATTGGGAAGGTTGTCTTCCAGTGAAGGCAACACAAAGACATCCGCCGACCTATAGACATCCACGATTTTTCGTTCATCACTGACATATCCCAATGGGAATACCGGCAACGGCAGTTTGTCTTCCAATTCCTCCGCATGACCACCCAGAATGGCCACCCCTGTATTTTCCTTCATCTCAGGATGAGCCTCTGTGAGTTTTTCGATGGCCTCTATGAGGTATGCCATGCCCTTCCGCTCATCTGTTACCCTTTGTGAAACAAAAAGTATGAGCCGACGGTCCTGTGGCAGTCCCACATTGATACGTGCCTGTTTCATGTCTCCCGGCTTGAAAATATGTGTATCAATAGGATTAGGGATATTCGTGACAGGATGTCTGCCGATCAAGGCACTTTGGACGACCTGTTTCTCCAGCCATCTGCTACATGTGACAAAAGAGATAACCGTAGAGTCATAAACTTGCTTTTTCTTTTTCCATACTTTATTGGCCAAGTCGTTCACGGAGCCATGACCTGGCAACAGTCTGCAATTCCGGCATGTTGTCATAAACGCCTTGCATCCTTTGGTATAATGACATATTCCTGTTGCGGGCCACGCGTCGTGCATCGTCCAGACGATGGGCTTGCCACTTGCCACTATTTTTTTGAGGTCCGACAAGGAGAGGAATCCTTGATTGACCCAACTCAGGTGGATAATGTCGGCCTCCTGAAACTCACGTAGTCGTGTGATGTCGAAGCCAGCATTGGCAATATCGATTTTAAACAGATTCTTTTTGTTGAAATGCAGTTTTGTAAGAATCGACATTCTCTCCCAAATGAAATGCCACCGGGCACGCAAGGGCGCATTCACCCCCACAACAGTCAGGGTGTCGGTGTCTTTGTCTCTGACGAGCATCTTTGCTTTCACACCACTGTTATTGAGTGCATCCATCAGCCGATTGGCAGCCATGGCTGCCCCACCCGTCCGCTCACTAGTATTTACGATTAGTACTCTCATGTTATTTTTTTGATGAGGAGTTATAATGAGGAGTTATGAAGGGGAGTTATGATGAGGAGTTAAAAGGCCAATAGTCATGCAAAAACATGCAGAGGAGCCCAAATGTCCCCATCTGTTTTTTTAGCCAAGTATCTCCAAAAGAACTCCAATCAATCTTGTGAGTACAAAATTATATGAAAAAGACGAAAAAACAAGGAAAAAGCAGAAAATATTCGTTGTTATCGCACACAACACTTGATTTATATCAAGAAAAGGTTATTTTTTCATAAAAATGCATTTCAAAATTTGGAATGTGGGGTGTTTTCGTCGTACCTTTGCATTGTCAATGATTGACATGGTTCAATCAACGACTAATGGTTAATAGATTGTTTAGGTTAGTAGTAATAGATTTAGGTTTTTAGTTATTAGGTTTAAGGTATTATTCAAAGATTGTTTAATCGGACAACAAAGGCAGCCGTGAGGTTCCCTTTGATTTTTGAAAAGGATTTTTAGTTAAACATAGGTTAGTACGCCGCAGTCCGTTGAGGGTTGCGGCGTATGATTTGTGTGAGTTTTTAAGTTTGTGAGTTTTTAAGTTTGTGAGTTAAGTTAGAGGTGAGGGTTCTACAAATTACCGCAATAAACTCAGAAATCTGACAAAGCTTATTGATTGAACCCACTTAAAAAGTCTTCTTCACTTTCTTTGAACCATCGGTATAGTGATAGACTTTTTCTCAGTCGAGGTAAAAAAATCTTCAAAGGGGAAAAAACAGAAAATATTAATCTTTCTGAATCAGTACGGTGGCATAGGCGGCCATGCCCTCCTGTCGGCCAGTGAAGCCCAGGCGCTCGGTGGTGGTGGCCTTAATAGAGATATTATCGGGGTCGGTGCCGATGACCTCTGCCAGACACTGCTGCATGGCAGGGATATGGGGATTGAGTTTTGGACGTTCCGCACAGACGGTGGCATCGATATTACCCACCTGATATCCCTTTGTGGCAATCAACTCCACCACACGTTTGAGGATAATCTTGCTATCCATGTTGAGTGTCTCGTCGGAAGTGTCGGGGAAATGATAGCCGATATCACGCATATTTGCCGCACCCAACAAGGCATCGCAAATGGCATGAATCAACACGTCGGCATCGCTATGCCCTAAAAGCCCGCAGGAATGTTCCAAACGTATTCCACCAAGCCACAGGTCACGTCCTTCCACCAATTGGTGGACATCATATCCGAATCCAACACGAATGGTCATGGTTTGTTGAGTTTTTGAGTTTTTGAGTTTTTAAGTTCGTGAGTTTTAAAACCGCACAAACTAAAGGGGAGTTATAAAGGGGAGTTATGAGGAGGAGTTATGATAGGGAGTTAAAGGGCCAATACTATTTTAGGAGTTTGGGCAATGCTATTGAAAATCTAGGGGAGTTATGAGGAGGAGTTATATATGGGAGTTATGATAGGGAGTTAAAGGGCCAAATGCCCTGTAGATTTGAGATTTCGTAATTTCGTAATTTCGTTATAACGTTATATCGTTTTTTATCTAAGGTCTAGAGTCTAAAGCCTAGAGTCTATTCTCTCACCACAAAATAATTCCTAATTTCTAATTCCTAATTTCTAATTTCTCTCACCCCTAAAAACTAAAGTCTAAGGTCTAGAGTCTAAAGTCTACCTCCTCTTAAACAGATCCTTGATGCCGTCCATGTCGAAGGAGAGGGTGAAGCGCAGGGTCTGGTCCAGAGGATTGCTCTTGGCGGTGGCAATGACATAACCTGCATCGAGCGAGAAGACATTCATGCGGAAGCCAGCACCCACGGTGAAGTACTTACGGTTACCCTTGTTCTCACTCTCATGGTGATAACCCGCACGGATGGCAAACTGGTCGTGATAGATGTATTCAGCACCCACACTCCACTGGATTTCCTGCAATTCTTCCTTGAAACCATTAGGAGCATCATTGAAACTCTTGAAGATACCGCTGATACTCGACACGTCGAAATACTCTTTCTCCAGACGATCCTGGTATTCCTGCGAGGTCTCTTCCTCCATCTGCTTGGGATAGGTTGGCACCAACAGTTTGTTGGCATCGGCTGCGAGGGTGAAACGGTTGTACTCATCGACAGGAATCATCAGCGAGGCACCCAGTCGCATATTGGTGGGGATGAACTCACTGTGCTCATCACCTCCGAAGGTGATTTTACTACCGATATTGCTCACGTTGAAACCCAGTCCCACCTGACACTCACGGTCACCCAGGTTGAGATAGTTCTGATAATAGCAGGAAATATCGGCGGCAAAAGCCGAACCAGGACTGGTATCCTCAGTGAAGTCGTAGGTCAGGTCGGAATAGATCCATCTCACACCTGCCGACAAAGAGAAGTTCTCACTCAGCATCAGCGAATAGGCAAGGTCGAGTGACATCTCATAGGGATTGATGGTCATGTCGTTGGTGTCGTCCAGCGAACTGCTGGTATACACTTCACCGAGCGAGAAATAGCGCAAAGAACCCGACACGGCACTATAGTCACCAATACGATAGTATCCCACCAAATAGGCCAAGTCCATATCGTTGACCAACTGGCGGAGCCACGGTGTGTAGTTGAGTGCCACACCGGCACGCGAGATGGTGAAGGGGTACTTTGCGGGGTTCCAGTATTGCGACACCACGTCAGGGTCGGTAGCAGCACCCACGTCACCCATACCGGCAGCCCTTGCGTCGGGCGCAATGGTCTGAGAGGTCACGGAGGTGTTGACCGGGTTGAACATATCTTCCTTGTTCTGAGCATAGCCCACAAAGGCTATTGTGGCAAATACGACAAGCACGCTTGTCCTTATCATCTGATGGAATAATTTCATTCTATTTTTTCTGATGGAGTTAAAAGGGAGTTAAAAAAGGAGTTAAAAGGGAGTTAAAGGGCCAATAGTCAGCCTCATCAATCTCCTATTCCTTAACAATCCTTCATTGCTGCCCCTTAGTAATTATTCTAACATTATTTGCAATAGCAAAGACTCGCCAACAAAAAGTCAAACAACTTGTCAACTCGTCAACTTTTCTACTTGTATCTAATAAAACGTTATATAGCCCTAATTATTGTTTATCACGATGAGTTTCTTGGCCTTCGACACCTGTGCGCTGCCGTCACATGCCACCCTGACACGATAGAGATAGACGCCGGTCTGCAGTCTTCTGCCCCCATCGATAGTGAGGTCCCAGTCCACGGTATAAGCCCCGTCGGTAGAGACTCCTGTCTCGCTGTGCATCCACAACTGTCTTCCACTGACATCGAACACATCGATTACCACATCCATGTTGCTCCCTGTGCGGTCATGGTTGATGATAAAGGTGGTAGAAGTGGTGGCTGGGTTGTTGGTGCAACTGACGCTGTAGAGTGTGGGCTTGAGCGCATCGACAACATTGAACGAGAGTGTGGCAGTGGACGAATTGTTCAGGATATCCCATGCCCGGAATTTCAGTGTATGCCTTCCAGGTGTGAGTGCAGGGATGCTATAAAACGTGTTGCCACTGGTATAACTTCCAAAATCGAAGGTGAAGTTGTCGTTGAGCACATACGTCCGGGCCATCTCATCGTCGATAATCAGTTCCAAGTCATGTCCGATTCCCGTTCCCGCGGCATTGATGCCATCCTTGTCGGTAATCTGCGCCACGAAATAAGGCGTGGTGTTCACATCGCCGCCATTGGTGAACGAAGGAGTGTTGAGATAGCAGTAAATAGACGGTCCGATGGAGTCGTTGTCCAACTCATCTGTTCCTCCCACAATGAATTTGTCGCATGCGCCATGCGCCTCAAGCGTATGGTCATTATTGACAGCATAGATGTTCATCAGTCCCTTGCCACTGGTGTAGTTGATGTCCATCGGCACGGCAAAAAGGAAAGTGAACTCACCGTTGCTGACGCTGTCGGAGCCATTGAAGAGCACATTCTGGCGGTCGTAGAACGAATAGATGGACTCGGTGTCGTTGGCCTGTCCCTTACAGACCACCTTCTCCTCAGAGTCGCGCACCGTGGCAGTCATCAGTCCGTTGAACGACGTATCCTTCATGGCGTTGCGCTCGATGTGGCCCTTCACACGCACCGTGGAACCCGCCCGCATGGTAATGTCCTGTGATATTTCCTTTCCGTCGATGCTGTCGATGACCACCGAGAGAATAGGCACATTGAGCGGTAGTGCCGGGTCACCAAGCAACGAATATTGCAGTTTATTGTCGGTGAGGTCCTGTCCCGAGGTAATCATCTCGTTCTTGGCCAGTCGCTGTGCTTCACCCATCGTTGTCCGTCGTCCATCAGTGATAGACAGCACATGCTTGAGATACGCCTGGTTGATACGGGCATTGTAATGCTGATAGACGGTGCGTGTGGTGCCGAAGAACGCGAGCGCCCCACCCTTCTTGTTGAGCACGGCCTCCATGCCGATGCAAGTGGCAGCATCGTCGAAAGGCGCCACGTCGCACGAGGCGGTAATCCACAGCGGCATATGGGTGTTGTTGAACTCCTGGAAGTCTTGCAGTGAGAGCACCCGCTCGTGCGAGATGCTGATTTGCGAACCATGGCCACTGTAGTCCATAATCAGTGCTCCACTTGCCTGCTGTGCCTTGATGGCCTTTGTCGCCTCCGGATAACTATTGCCCGTGGCGGACGTCTCGCGTGTGTAGGCATCCCACATCACCTTCTTGACGATATAGCCCGGATGACGTGACGTGATGACCTCGGCTGCTTTGTTGGCATCCTCCATGTGCGAGTTGCCGTTTCCGTCGTCACCCATCACCATGATAATATTCTGCCACGAACCGGCATCGATATTATTGGCATAGTTAATGGTTTTGTCGACCATGGTCTTGGCATCCTCCTCGGTATGTACGGGGAAGCGCCCCACGGCCAGGTCAAGTTTGTCGGAGCTTTTGGGATCAAGCCCCTCGCCATCGTCGAGCAGGCCATAGAAGCCATCGTCCACATAGCAGTGTATCTCGTTGAAGGAGTTCTCGCTCTCGAAACAGAGCAGGAAGTCGTCGGGCGAGAAATTACGACAGTCGGAGGTCAACATACGGTTGTCCCACACGCCGTCGCCGAAGAGCAAGAGGTATCGTGGCATGTCTTCCTCTGTCTGTGCCCTGTCGTACAGCATTTTGAGGTATCGTCTGTAGGCATTGGCATCTGGTGTACCACTTGAGAACTCATTGAAAATCTCGTCTGCGGGCACGATGCGCACCCGCAAGGAGTCGCGCTGCTCATGCATATCGGCAATACGCTGTGCCTGTGCCCTCAATTTCTGCGAGGTGGGGATGATAATAATCATATCGGCCGCCGTATGGGCATGCAGGTTCTGGTTGGTGATGCCATAGACGAACTCCGGCGCAGGAATCGTCGTGCTGTTCAAATCGGGAGTCTTTCTCGGCGTTGATGTATAGATATCGATATAGTCGAGTCGGGCTGTTGAGCCGCTGATATTCTCGATGATGATGGTATCGTTGGCGGAGAGATTGTTCACATCGAAAATCTTCGTTGTTTCTGCTCCCTTGTCATAACTGGGGTCGGAGAGTCTGGCAGCGATTGTACCAACCTCCTTGCCATTGAGCGACACCCTGACGGTGCTGCTATTGCCCGTGGTCACCGCCACAGCCAGTCGTCCTGTGGTGTCGGTGCTGGGGTTGCCCAGGATATACTGCTTACTGTTTCCTAATTCGATGGCATTGTTCTCAAAGAGGTTCCGTCCACCATGGAACCATGAATAGCCATCCACCTCATGCAGTGTGTGGTAGTCGGCTGGCGAGGGATAGAAAGACCTGATGAACGAGGCGCTGTCAACGCTCAGTGGTTCACCCTCGCTCTCGGTCAGGAAATAATAACCATAGTCGGAATAGGGATTCCGTGTGCGTTTCATCTCCTCGGGCTTACTCCAAGTGACTGGTCCCTGAGCATAGAAGAGTCGTCGTCCACCCACGGAGCATGTGGCGACTTCCTTTAGGTCGTCGGTGGCGATGAGTTCCTCGGGCACCAGTTGTTCGTTTTGCAAGGCACCACCATATCCATAGATGCGCACCCGGCTGAGATTGGAGAATCCCGCCTGTTTGACGAGTTGTTCGGTGAGTTGATAGACTCCGGATGAACTCACCCGTATCTTTGCCCATTTTCCCTCGGCAAGCACAGAGTTCTGGGCATAACGCTGAGCGGGTTCTGTGGCGGTGATGCCTTGCACCCTATGCATGGTCGGCACGGGATTAGCAGTGAGGCGCAGCATAAAACTCACCAGAATCTGATATTTCCCTTCTCTATAGACCAATGGGACAAACGACACCTCCAAATGGCCATGTTTGCGTTCCACCACCACGCGTTGCTCTATCTCGGGCAAAGCGGGCAGGGAGTCGGCAGTAATAGCATGGTAGTGGGTAATGTCCCTTGGCGACATGTCGATGAAGTCGGGATAAACAATCTCGGCTGTATAGAGTGAGTCGGCATAATTGTCGGGAAGTGGGAAGGAGTAGCTGAACCGGGGCAACAGCGTGTCTATTCTCACCTCGTCGGCGGTGAGATTAAAGAAATTCTGGGCAGTCGTCGTCATGATGCCTGCCAGAATCAATGCCATTGCTATGAGAAATCTCCTCATTGATCGTCAAAAAGTGTCTGGAAAAACCCCACGAATTAGGGTTCCAGACATTATACTAACGTAGAAATGGGCGGGTTTATTGTCAATAAAGGTCAAAAAGTAGTGACGGATAACGTAATGTCCAATCACAGAGAAGAAAACTGCGGATTTTGCTGATTTTTTTGATGGACTTTAACGAACACGAATCTCTCGAAATGACACGAATGGCAGCCTACTCGGCTGCATGTAAATAACACTACGGACAAATAGGACTTATAGGACTGATGTACTTAGACGACAACGTGATTAATAGACACGAAAGTGTCTTCGTCCTTTTAGTCCCGATAGTCCGTAGAACCATAGAATTATAGGGGAACTACTTTCTGACTCCGTAGGATTCTATTATCTTTTCATGGGATTACGGAGGAAAGGAGGAAAAGGAGGAAGTGCAGACGTCCTTGCCTGCAGTAAAAATATAGGTCCAAGTATTTATGAGCCATGAATGTGCAATAAAATTGGCATGACAATCGTTATCAAGAAAAAAATTCAATGATGAAAAAGATTTCAACAACCCTGATAATCATACTCTTCTCATTATCGGGATTTGCACAGGAGAGACTTATACGTTTTGACAGTGCATCGGTTGCATGGCGAAAACAAGACACCACATTATCCTTCTATGACAGTGAAATAGCACGCTTGCTCATTCCACAAAACACCCAGTTTGGCGTTGTTCGAGTATCATCTTCCCGCCCCGAGTCATCGCTGACATACGATTCCGTCAACCATACTCTTGTTTATTCCAAAGCAATGGAAAGTATTTACAATGCCACATATAAGGCCACCACCAAGGGGAAAAGAGGAAATAAGAAAAAGGATTACTGGGCACCTTATGTGGGAACCTATACGCTCGCCATCACCGACGAACAGGCACAAACGCTTAAAAAGGTATGGACTGATGCAATCCAAAATGCAGAGGGAAAAGAGGACTTCGCATTAGATGGGGCGACATGGGATTTCTTCATTGGAAACCAACGGGCTAAATCACATGAACTACAAAATGTTTTTGTCAAGTTTGCCAATGACTTGATGGATACGGTTTATAATGGAGATCTGGAGCGGATAAAAGCCAGAAATTCATATTGGGATAAGATAAAATGGTTATATCTGGACAACATCGATAACATCTGCTTTACTGATACTTGCCAAATTAAAGATCATTATAAAGAATCCTTTATCTGGCATCCTCGATGTGAGTCCAAGGAATTTACAATACAAGGGAAAAGATTTTTCTGTTATTTCATGGATATTGGGTCTGGTCAGTCCATTTGGCGCATCGATATTTATAAACAAGAGGATGGGCTATGGAAAAAGATGACAGAAGGAAAAGTGTCATGTCCTGTTTTTATAACTGCAGAATCTGATTCTAAGAATAACAGGATTGTGTTCAATATATTAATTGAAAATATTGACACCTATACAGGTAAAATAAAATCTTTTTCTAAAGGAGATGAAATAGGTGAATTATCCTTATCGGATTGGTGATAGGATAAAATGGTTCTCACCAAATCGAAAGATTGCCCCGCTTTTTTAACTTCATATATGAGTCCACTTTAAAAAGTGAATAGTCGTAGGGGCATACTCCGTGTATGTCCGTGGATTTGTGGGTCGCTATGCTCGAAATGCGCGACGCTGAATTTAAAATGCGCTTCGCTTGATTTATAATGGAATATAAGTTGCGCAAGTGTATTTATATTTAAACGGCCTGTAGGGCCTACGAACTCATAGCCCAGGGCATCGCCCTGGGTCTTGTTTGGTGAGGGAAAAACGCGCCCTGCAAGGGCAAAAGCTTGATCAACAGTTTGTGCTTCTGCCCTTGCAGGGCGCATTGCACGGCCGGTTACTATTACCCAGAGTGTTACCCTGGGCTGATAGCTACTGGCCTTGCAGGCCGTCGTTGCACAATCATTTGATTTCAATCTCCACAACATCTATATATACAAGATGTTATGAATGATTATTCACTTGCGAAAGTTCAGTCAATCAACTAGATCCCCCAATCTTTACATTCCTTTTTCTCCCACTGTTTTGTTTTACTATTAAGAACAAATTTACAAGTTGTGGCGCCGCCGTTAGCCAGATTAATTTGATTATCCCTTATTTGTAATGAATAATCTATAAACCCGATGGATATCGTATCATTATTTAGGTTTATAGGTGCCAATTTATTAACGCCTATTCCCTTTCTTAATTCAGATTTACTAAACAATGATTTTTCGAAGAACACTATACCCAATTCCTTTTCAGTTTCTTCAAAAGGAAAATCATCAGGAAAATTATCTTTTAAAAAAATGATTTTTTCCGAAAAGTTAAGAATACCACGTTCTTGATAATCTTTGATGATATCAATACGGCTCTTCATGCTTTCTATTATCAGCTCATGAATTTGATTGTCTGACTGAGAAAAGCAGATATTTAAAGAACTCGAAAACACAAAGAATAAACATAGAAACTTTTTCATAACGATTTTATTGTTTTTCATTCCATATCATAAATCTCACAATATCTGATGATGCTCTAAATTCATTTTACTTCTTTCTCCACTTCTATTCGGGTACAACGAGAGGTTCCATTTGCAATGAGCATGTAGATGATTATGTACACAATCTGAATGATTGAAAAAGTAATGCATTTATTTAAGGCACCTCCATATCCATAAACACGATCATACACTTGATATACAGCATTATAAACAGGAACATCCACCAATTGTCTTATTGCTATATACAAAAAAACACACATGACATACGATATCAGCCACACTCTTGTTTTGTTCCACTTTAATAAATATATGGCAAATAGGGATGTCACCAGACACTGAACACCAACAATCAAAATATCAGCCATAAATAACCAGTTTTTATCAAAAAACGGAGGGCATTGAAATATAAAATAGAACCAGAAGGAAGGATTCACGGGATTTTCCACTGTGAACATGCTCAAATGAACATGTACGACCACGACTATTGTTAGTAATAGTATCTTTATCTCTTTTTTCATTATTCCCCTACTTTTAGTCCATTTATCGTTAGTGACGCTCAGCTTTCTGTGACTCATCTTTCTTCAAATAGTCACTTAATTCAGGATACTTTTGAAAAATCTCATTTATGACTTTTAACCAAATATTGGATGGCTTGTCATTCATGGGAATAATCTTGTTATTCATGATAACAATACTTTCCCACAGACTTCTCACAGTAGTCTGTGTCAGATACCATTGATTGTCTGAAACCAAGAATGTCCATTCTTTACCACCATCAAACATATAATTATCTAGTCTACATACGAGTTTTAGTTTAGCATCCTTCACCTTTATAACAGGTAGATACTGTGGGTCATCAAATATAAGAAACCGATAGCCCTCAAACATCAAATATCCTTTTACTCTGTTTATGTTTGATTTATATAATTGCTCTTTAACAGCTACTGTAACCCATATCTCCTTTCCTTTTTCTGTTTCATTTGCCCCGATATGACCATAAATTTCATCATCCAGTTGCTCTATGACATATTTCTTGAGAATATGACATAACTCTGGGGAGGACAATTCATATTTGTCCAAATACAATGTACCTTTAGTCTGAG
>JAFZAE010000247.1 GCA_017548385.1 Prevotella sp. | reverse complement strand
ATACAATGTTTTTTGAAGCGCTTACAATCATACAGACACACAAATCACGATTTCGTTACACTCAAATCACAAAAAATCGTCTAGATATGTTGGCGAAGGCGATGTGTCAAGACCTTTGACTCAGACTGATTAAATCTTGAAACATATAATAGCTTCATTCCTCAACATCTTGCGATAACTCCAATTTTTCTTGTAGAATAGAATTCCGATTAAAATCCCAGCATAGCAGCTGGCGTTATTCCTAAAGAGACACAAAGTAAACGGGCAATTTTCAGTGTATGCTCAGCCCTGCCGGAAACGTAGTCGCTAATGCGTGAAGGACTGACCCCAATCTCTGTGGCCAATTGTTTCTGGCTCATCTTCTTCTCATCAAGAGAAAGCTGTATTAACTGGGCTACGGTAGGTTTGCCTAAGGGATAGTGCTCTTTCTCGTAGTCTTTGACCACATCAGATATCATTGTCAACTCCACGGCATTGCGGTCATTGGCAGGCGTGTTGTCATCTGCCATTGGCAACAGTTCCTCAATCCGTGCCAATGCGAACTCATATTGTACTTTTGTAATCTTTGTGTATTTATGTTTCTTTTTGGGATGCGCCAAAATATAGAGTGAGAGCTTTGATAAAGACTATTTGACGGCGAATTTCCTGCCGTTGACGATATAGATTCCAGAATGCAAATCGTTTATTTTGTCTGTATTGTCAGCAACCTTTATACCAAGGAGATTGTAAATGGCAGGATTGATTCTCTCTGAAAATGATTCAGATGGATTGATGTTAGCAGTTGATACCATCACGGGGCGAACCGATAAACCGGTTTCTCGGAAATAGTCGTAGAACCAGTAAACACCACCAACTGTGAAGTGTAGGCGATAAGCATTTTTCAAATATGTTAGATTCGGTGTAGAAGTCCAATAGTTCCCGCCTATGCCAAAGTATCCGAATTCGCCATCTGTGCGCATACCAGCTGCAGGTATAAAAATCGAACCACCACTTGGACCAGTGAAGCGCTCGCCGTTGACTTCGTTTATTGTTGTGAATTCATAAGTACTGTTATGCATTAATTCTTGTATCTGGGTGAGAGACGGCATCACCCATGAATCTCCCCATTTCACATGCGCCACGTCGTATTGAGTGCCGGCAATATCGCTGCCGAGATAATAATAATAGCTGTCCCAATAGATGTAGGTGTCCATGTTATAACAAAACTTTTCTTCTGTCTCGCCCCAGGCATAATAAACTCCAGATTCTAATGGCTTGTTTGCACCCACGTTGCAGCATGCCCAAAGTGTACCAGAGGGTAGTCCGAGGTCGATGGCGTGGGGGTGATTTTCATCAGGGCATGACTGTGCATTGGTTGTGAGCGAAGTGAGTGTTAAAACGATGGTAAAGAGTAGTTCTTTCATGGGTGAAGCTTGTGAGTTTATGGTTTTGTGATTAGTAGAGTTGAGCTGTCAAGAGCAACTTGGTGTAAAGAGACTAAAGGTCCAGTCTTTAGATTTCCAGATGTCTGTTGTTTTGGGGGTTGTTAAGGTGGAGATGTCCTATGTCATCTCTATCCGTTCCAAGTCATCTGGCACAAAAATCCGACCACCGAAAGCTGATTGTGCCTCTTCGGTATATCGCTCCCGTCGGGTGTCAAGTGTCTTGTCCTCTGTATGATAGAGAATGAGATTTTTCACATTCAATTGTGCGGCTAAGCGAGCGGCATCCAAGGCTGTACTATGGTGTTTCTTGTAGGGTTGAAAACGTTCACGGTCGGCATACAGACAGAAAGCCTCGCTCATCAGCCAGTCGGCATGAAGGGCGTATTTCTCATTTAATTCGCAGTATGGCTCATCGCCAAGGCAGACCAGGCGTTGACCATCGGGGAGTAGGGCAGAGAAACCGAACTGCTTCTCCTTCGTGGAATGGATGTCGAAGCATTGCAGTTGCATGTCGCCCACGCTAAATGTGTCGCCATCATTGACCTCATGCAACTCCACAATTGTTCCTATACCATTCGAATGCTTCTGAGGAAGAATCTGACGACAGATATATTCTATTAAATCATGCACTTTCTTGTGACTAAATATGCGGAAAGGGACTTGCTTCTTGTATTGCAGTGCCATCCGCATCATCCACACTACACCGAGAATGTGGTCGGTATGGGCATGGGTAACAAACATGTCGCCAATATCTTCAATGCGAACACCAGCTTTGTCGAGCTGGCGGAAAATTCCGTTTCCGCCGCCGGCATCCACGAGCAGATGACTGCCGCTTTGGCTGCGTAGCACAAAACAGGTGTTATAACATCGCATGGCCATCGCATTTCCAGTGCCAAGGATGATGATCTCGTTGTGATTGCTCATTATTTTGGGAGTTTAGGAGTTTGGGAGTTTAGGAAATAGCGTCGTTATACCGAAATACCGTAATACCGTTATACCGAACATACAACTAACGATTAAAATCTAAATACTTTTTCCCTTTTTTGATGTATATCCCTTTAGGTGGCTGCTGACCCTCTGGGATACGGATGCCTTGAAGATTGTAAAGGGGGGAGGCTGAACAGGAGGGTAGGGCGGTCTCGTTGACGCCGCTATCTGATGGGCGTGGGTAAATCTCGTTGATGCCTTCCATGGCATAGATACCAAAGACTGTGAGATGGCTTCGGTCGATAATTGTCATCGAACCCTTCGTGCCGTTTTGACTCGTATAGTTCGTGTCCCAGACCATAGGCACCATACCGCCCATCTCCTTCGTCAGTCGAAACAGTTCGCGGTAATGCGATTTGATAGACTGGTTGTGCTTCTCTTGACTCTCACCACTCAGACTGGACAGGTCGCGCCAGTTGGCACCAAACTCACCGATGACCACGGGATAGCCTTTATCCACAAAATTCGTCTTCATCATCTGCAATTGGTTTTGCATATCCGATTCCTCACCCCATGTGGCATTATGCTGTGAACCGCTATAGTGATTGCCGGCACCCCAATAGTAGAACACCTTTCCCCACGATTCGTCCTTCTCCATACCCCAAAATTGCCAGGGGTTGTAATAATGTACTTCGATGGCGAGTTTTCCCTCAACAACATCGGTGGGCATCTTGCCCGCCATGAAATTGCACGTGTGCTCGATATTTGTGGACGGACCTTGAACCACAAGCACACGTTGGGCATTGTTTCCTCCAGTCTCACGCACTGCATCCACAAAGGCTTGATTATACTGGATGAGGTTGTTGGTCGATGATTGAAGGTCGGCATTTGGCTCATTCAGCCCGGCAAACAGCAGATGCTCGTCATAGTCTTTGAAGGCCTCTGCAATTTGTTTCCATAGGGTTTTGAGAATGTATTTGTTGGTGCCTATCGTGGTGGGATTGCTATCTTTGATATGCTCTTCCAGCCAACCGCCGTCCCAATGGTCGTTGAGCACCACGTAAAGTCCTTCATCGATACAGTAATCTACCACTTCTTTCACTCGGGCCATCCAAGCGGCGTCGATTTCGTAAGTCGAGGCATCAGAGATATGTCCGGCGGCCCAGGCGCAGGGAATACGCACACTCTTGAAACCAAGGCTTTTCACGTAGGCAATGATCTCAGGAGTGGTTTTTGTGCTCTGCCACCCTGTCTCTGCTGCCAGCCCACCCAGGTTGTTCCATAAACCTGCACCCGTCCAGGTTGTCACAGCCTCAAGGGTGTTGCCTAAATTCCAACCAGGCGACATATCGTTGACAATTTCCATGGCTGAGCGTGAAAAACCATCTTGTGCCTTGATATTCAAGGCACTTACGAGCATTATGGCAACACTCACTAATAGTCTTATCCTTCTTATCATAATTATACAAGCGTATATTTCTATTTATTTATAGTGATTATCTTTCTTATACAAGTGTGAAATACGCATATACCAACTGCACGAGCAGGCCGAGCAGAAAACTGATGGCGTTGCAAAGGGCACTGTAAATGGCTGCCTGTTTGATATCTTTTACGAAATAATAGTACCACAAGGTTTCGATGATGAATACCACCAATTCACCCACGAAAATGGCCGTCACACCTCCAGTAATAAGTATTAGTATCAAATTCAGCGGGATGTTCGTGAGGATATTGATAGCGATGGACGACCAGAGTACTCGTTTCCTCTTTTCACCGAGGAGCAACAACACACCCAGTTCTATGACGATGGTGGCGATGCAGGTGAGGGCAAGTTGGAAGGGCAGCGGCATGATATTCGTTTAGAGGGTTGATAACAGGTATCCAGGAATCAGTGAGGCGGCAAGAAGACCAAAGGCATAGCCTTCCTTTCCACGAAGTAGCACGTTGGCCAAATAGAGCGTCACGGGCATCGTGCAGTTGATGAGAAACAACCCCATGAAGAGCACCGTCTCAGAGCTGCCCTTGAACAATAGACAGACCACAACGCCTACTACCATCAAAATCGAGGCGGGCACGAGGCCTATGTATTTACACAGCCATCCACCGGCCATCTTCCCACACATTGCCACGGCACCGAGTGCAAGAATAATCGTGGGATTCTTCACAATACCCGACGAAAACAGTTCGCCAATCAGTGACCTGAGCATCACAATGAGCATCAACGAGACAATGGAGAAACACACGAAAGCCTGAGTGAATGAAAGACGTTCATCTGTTGGTGGTGTAGTTACTGCAGGCTGTCCTGACGTGGAAAAATCGAGCTTGAGGTATGCCAATGACAATAGGCAGATAGCCAAAAGTATGATATACAGCAATGTCCAGGAAAAAAATACCATGCCTACAGACAAACCGAAGGCACCAGTTGATACAAAGGTGCCCAAGGCACGGATATCGTTGTCGGTCTTCAGCACCGTTTGTTTACCGCCCCAGACATGAAATAGCGAGTTGCCAATTCCAAGGAAAGAAGCGATGGCAAATATACCCCATACGTTGCGGAATAAAGTGGTGGAGATAACGAGCGACAGTAACAATACGGCAAGGGAAAGGGATACCACCGAAGCGAGCAATATCCAATGCATTTTGTGCGACTTGTCTACCAGGGTTCCTGTGAGTGGCTGGGTGAGGAAAGCCAATATGTTATAGGTCAGGAATATGCCTAACAGGTAAGAAATTTCAACGTGAGATGATAGTAAGTAGAGACTACACACACACAATCCGTCGACAAGAAAATGAAGTGTCGAACAGATTCCAACAAAAGAAAAACGGCCAATAGCTTTCTCTGACATAATGATGGGTGATGAGTAGCCTTTATGCAATTTGATTGCAAAAATACAAAAATGCATCAATAAATCGGTGTTTTCGATTAAAATTATTATTTTTGCAAATTAAAAGGTAACTGAAATTTTGCAAGGCAATAAGATAATTACATTTTGATATGTCGCATTTTCTAAATCTTCAGGACAACTCCATCATACAGAGTCCACAAAATACATACCGTCTCCTATGTACTTTGGGACAGGGGGGATATGGTATTACATATTTGGCTGAGACCACAATGAAAGTAACCTCAATCGTCAAAGGAGAATTGGGGGAGGTGAAGCATACACATGATGCTACAGTGAAAGTGGCCTTGAAAGAGTTCTTTCTAAAAGAAGTGAATGGAAGAGATGGCACACAGGTGACATGCAGTCAGCAACAGGGCTATTTCCAAAAATACAAGGAGAAATTTCAAGTCGAGGCACAGAATCTTTCACGCCTCCATCACCCAAATATTGTTTCGGTCATCGAGATGTTCAATGCCAACAATACACTCTATTATTCCATGGAGTATATTGAGGGGATGTCACTGCAACAGTATATCGCTAAGTATGGACCTTTGTCCGAGCAGCAGATGCTGCCTTTGATACAAACCATCGGTCAGGCTCTCGATTATATGCACGGACAGAAAATGCTACACCTCGATCTGAAACCCAACAATATCATGCTGCGCAATGACATGACACCGGTTATCATCGATTTCGGATTGTCTAAACATTATCAGCAGAATGGCGTACCTGAGTCTTCGACAACTATTGGCGCTGGTACGCCCGGGTATGCACCCATCGAACAGAATGATTATCATGGAGGAAACGGGTTCCCTGTCACATTGGATATCTATGCCTTAGGGGCAACAATGTATAAGATACTTACAGGCACGACACCTCCTGTGGCAAGCAGCGTTATGAATGATGGACTGCCACTCAACTCTCTCGTTAACCGAGGCATATCACAACGGACCATTGATGTGATAGTCAAGGCCATGGCTCCCATGAAAGGAGCAAGATATCAAAGCATAGCCGAGATGATTTATGCTTTGACTGGCAACTTCCAAGCATTTCAAGCCAATGATGAAAGTACCTCATTGGCATCTGAAGGAACCGTGAGGACAAAATTTTGTCCTCATTGCGGGGGAGAAATACTGATGGATGCCCAAAAGTGTTGGCATTGTGGACAATGGGTAGGGCAACCTAAGCCCCCCAAGCCCCCTGTCCCCCCCAAGAAAGGTGTAAATAAGGGACTGATTATTGCTGCTGTTGTGGCTGCTGCAGCGGTCTTGATGGTTCTGGGATGGTTCCTGGCAGGTCTTTTGGATCAGAAAAAGTCAGATGAACAACCTATAGACTCCACGGAGGTCGTTAGTCCTGCTGAAGATGTTCCGGAGGAAATAGAAGATACCCCGGAGGTGGAGGAAATCACTCTGCCAGAAGAACCTGTCGTCCATAAATCTATCCTCGACAATGATGAAAGTGTCTACTTTGAGGGTGTTATCGGGGGAAAGTATGAAATCAAGGCGTTTCTGCAAAATGACGATGACAATCTAAGCGGATGGATCTATTATGTCACTCAAGGTTCAAAAAACAAGATGAGTTTTCAAGGATATGCCTATTCTCGTAACAATATAGAATTGTATGAAATCCACGATGGCGAGATTGTGGGCGAGATTACTTGTAGTATGAGGTCTGATAATTCATT
>JAFZAE010000003.1 GCA_017548385.1 Prevotella sp. | reverse complement strand
TAACTCAACTTTCTCAAGTAAGGAATGGAAAGGGATAGAAAAGGAGTTAAAAGGGAGTTAAAGGGACATCACCCCCGATTTGTTTCGATTTTTGTGATGAAATCATTGCAATAGCCAGACTATTGTCCTTTTAACTACCCTTCTATTCTCTTTAACTACTCTTTAACTACAGAGAGTTGAGTGAATGCGAAACTTCAATGATTAACTCATAAACTTATAAACTCATAAACTCATAAACTTAAAAACTCATAATAAATGACCATAGGATATACCACAGGCGTTTTCGACCTTTTTCATATCGGGCATCTCAACCTGATGAAAAATGCCAAAGGAATGTGTGACAAATTAATTGTCGGGGTCACCGTGGATGAATTGGTGGCCTACAAGGGCAAAAAAGCCATGATACCATTCGAGGACCGCATCGAAATTGTACGCAGCATCAAATATGTGGATGCCGCCGTGCCACAGTACGACATGAACAAACTGGAAGCTTGTAAGAAACTCGGGGCAACCTATCTCTTTGTCGGCGACGACTGGTATGGCACAGAAAAATGGAAGGCCTACGAAAAAGAGTTTGAGGCTGAAGGCATTAAAATCATCTATTTCCCCTACACCAAGGGCGTTTCATCCACCCAAATCACCAAAGCACTCAACGCTGTCAGAGGTCACAATTTGGAGGATGTGAAGTAAATAATTAGTTGACGAGTTGACAAGTTATATGTTATGTCGCCAACAAAACAACTTATCAACTTAAAAGACAATTAACTCGTTTACTCGTCAACTCGTTTACTTGTCAACTTAAAAAAACAATTAACTCGTTTACTCGTCAACTCGTATACTTATCAACTTAAAAAAACAATTAACTCGTTAACTTGTCAACTCGTTAACTTGTCAACTTAAAAAACTATGATCAACAAAGACTTTTGTTTGAGTTCCTATATAGCATTCCGCTATATCTGGAAAGATGGTATGGACTTCTGCGAAGGGTTCCAGCATAAGAATTTTCTGCCAGTTGGCAAAGATGAGCAAATCCCCGTTGCTACATCGGAAGATATAGACAGGGAGATTCAAAAACAGTTCGACCTGCTATATAGCAAATATGCCAACATCGGCATCCTACTCTCTGGTGGTATGGACAGTGCCAACCTTGCCTCGTATTTGCATCCAGGCAGCCACGCCTACACCTTCAACTCGGTCTCGGGCGTCTTCGACGCAGACATCAACCGAGCAAAGAAATACTGCGAGAAATGGGGACTCCATCATCATCTGATAGACATTACGATGGAAGACTACGAGACCTATACGCCTATAGTCATGAAACATAAGTTCGCTCCAGTCCACTCCATCGAGCCACAGATATACAAGGCTGCCCTTCAGGCCAAGCAGAATGGTGTGGAACTGATGATTGTGGGCGAAAGTGCTGACCTCATCTTTGGTGGCATGGACAAACTCATTTCCCCGCAATGGACCTTTGACGGATTTGTCAAACGATACACCTTCCTGTCACCCGAACTTGTACTCACAAATCCCATCAGCCAAATGGAATTATATGAGAGATATCGCACAGGCGCAGACTCCATCGACTACATGAAATTCATGGATGAGGTGTTTGCGGTTGAGAGCAGTGGTTCGTATCTCAATGCTTTTGGCGCAGCATGGTTACCCTATTACGACCCATATGCCAAACTGGTGATGTCGGAGCCACTTGATATGGAACGGGTGCGCAACGGTGAGCCGAAATACTTGGTTCGTGGATTGTATGCCATGAAATACCCCGAACTGGAGATACCCTTCAAGATTCCCATGCCCCGCCCCGTGGACCAGGTGTTCAAAGAGTGGACAGGGCCTTCACGACCGGAATTCCGTCGCGACATCCCCATGGAGCAATTAACAGGCAACCAGAAATGGCAGTTATGGTGTGCAGAGAAGTTCTTGGAAATGATACCATAGATATATAGATGCTATAGTGCCAATAGTGGCTATAGCATCTTTTTTTTATTCGAGAAGACCATTGCCAACAAGAATCCAGTAAGGAAAATGGCAACAGTGCCGAGGACAATGGCAAGGTATTCATGTAGGTGAGGACCTGGCAGGTTAAGTGGACCGGCAAGGGAAATCCAGCCAATGACCAGCACACCAATAATGACTCCCACCATGGCATGAGGTCGGCGCACATGCCGCCCGATATAACCTAACAGAAACAGTCCGAGCATACCTCCTGAGAATATGGACGACAGTTTCCACCAAGCGTCGATGATGCTCTCGACACTCAGCATGCCTATCGCCACCACACATCCCAACAATCCCACCACGACACTCGAAAACTGATAGACCCGTACATGTTGGCGGTCGCCAGAATGTTTGGCCAATGGCTTATAATAGTCGGTGAGGATGATGGTGGCTGCCGAACTCACACTCGTCGATACCGTACTCATTCCTGCCGCGAAAATACTGGCAATCAACAATCCCCGTAAACCCACTGGCAATCCATGAACGATGAAATAAGGAAACACATAGTCGGGTTTGGCGGCAATTTCCGCAGGTAATAAATCAGGATTCGCCGTATAGTAACTATACAGGGCTGAACCTATCAGGAAAAAGATGGCTGAGACAGGGATATAGAGGTATCCACCAAACAAAGCCGAAAAGCGCGCGTCGCGGTCGCTTTTCGCGGCATGATAACGCTGCACATAGTTTTGGTCGATACCGTAATTTTGCAAGTTGATGAAAACGCCATAAATCAGGCACACCCAGAAAGTTGAAGTAGTGAGGTCTGACGACAGTTCACCCAACGAGAACTTGTTTCCCTGTGGTGAATGGATGGCAAGGTCGATAGCCTGCGACGGACCGTCGGGCATGGAAAACAGCAAGATGCACAGGCACAGCACAGCCCCACCGATTAATATCATACCCTGGATAGCATCGGCCCAGATGACCGCCTTCAGCCCGCCTAACATCGAATAGATAATAATACCGATACTGGTGGCGACAATCACAACATACATATTCCATCCCATCAAAATATACATGGGCACAGCCAATAGATAAAGGATAGAGCCCATCCTCGCCACTTGTGTCAGCAGATAGCAGGCCGAGGCATAGACACGTGCCCATCGACCGAATTTCTCCTCCAAAAATGTATAGGCCGACACACTGCCGTTTTTACGGTAAAAGGGCACAAAGTGGCGTGCCGCAAAAAAACTGGCCACAGGTATCGACAGAGAGAACACAAAGGCGTTCCAGTCCGACGCGAATGCCTTGCCAGGATAACCAATATAACTAATGCTCGATACATAGGTGGCAAAAATCGACATGCCCACCACCCAGCCGGGCAACGACCGCCCAGCATGTGTAAAGTCCTCCGAGCGGTTGTCTTTCCGATAAAACGAACAACCGAATATCACCACCCCAGCAGTGAAAGCCAAAAATATAATAAGGTCGATGGTATTCATAATAGATGCTTTTCAGACGGATTTCTTTGCAAAAATACAAAATACCGTTGAAATGGCGAAATGATTTGGAAAGAAACAAATCATAAGATAGAGATGATGCATTATATGATAAAAAAACAGAGCACCTTGTAAGGCACTCTGTTTTTATGATTATCATTTAATGACTTTTAGTTACTAATCTTCATCCCAGAGATTTGATTTTTGACTCCGAGCCCTTGATGTTTGTACTGGCAAAACTTGGTTTATACAACTTAGGATTCTCACCGTCTGACACTATGCTGCTTTTCAGACAGACACGGGCTATGCTCATACGACTAAATTCCCAATCATATTTATTCGTATTTTCCTTTTAATTCACTAATTTTGCATCCGAAATGGAAATGACAAAACGATTTACTACTTTTTTGATATTATTACTACTGTCGCTGAATGTAGTGGCAGCAGGGGATTTTGAGCAGTTATTACAGCAGTTTGAGAAAACGGAGAAGGTTCAAGATGCTAACAAACTATTTCAATTGCTCAACGACGAGGAGTTCACAGAGTCACTCATACAGTTTAAGGATGGAACACCTAAGGACTCTTTGCGGCAGCAGGTGTGGTACTGGACAGCGGAATATCTCTATGACCAGCAGCAATACCAACGGGCTGTCGAATACGGAGAAAAAGCGCTGCCATTATTGAAGAACTGTCCTGGAGAGTCAGATTGCCTCAATCTATTGGCCGTCATCTTTATCCGCCTTGCCGACTATACTTCCGCAGCAAAATACGCCAAACTATGCTATGCCCTTGACGAGAAGAGTGGCAACCCCGATATGATGTCATCGAGCCTCAACACCCTTGCGGCTATCTATATGAGTGCCAACCAGCCCAAAGAAGCCGAGAAATATGTACTTCGTGGACTAGAGGCTGCCCAAAAGGCAAACAATCCCTCACGGCAAGCGGTGCTCCTCGGCATGGCATCTGAGGTGTATCACGCCTTGGGTGATGACAAGAAGGCATTACCCTATGCCGAACAATCGTACGAACTGGAGAAAAAACTTGGACATGAGGACAAGGCCATTCTAAGACTTTCGCAGAAGGCATCTGTATTGATAGGTTTGCACGACTACACACAAGCAGAGAAAGTTCTCCGAGATATCATCCCCGCTTTACGTGAATTGGGCGACGTACACTCACTCGCCATCGCCGACAATAAAATGGGAATGGCACTACTCTGCCAGAAACGTGAGGCAGAGGCCGTTCCATATTATAGAGAGGCCGCACAAGTGTTCCAAAAGATGGGCGACAAAGCCAATGAGATGCATTCTCGACGCGGCCTTTATGAGAGCCTTTGGACGACACATCCCGACAGTGCGAAAATAGAACTTGACCGTTTCAACGACTTAAAAGACTCGCTCTACACCGATGCTTCCGCCGAGAGTCTGGCACGATACAACGCTGAATTTGGCAACGACTGGCTGCAAAAAGAAAATGAGGCCGAGCGTGCTGCTAAACGTAAAACCGGCATCTTAGGTATCTGCGTGGCACTCGCACTTATCCTATTGGCCATCGCCATTTGGTGGATTATGTCAAAACGTCATAAAAGGCAGAGAAAAATCAACGAAGAACTTTCTACCAATATTGACGAACTGCGAGAGAAATACAAACAACTCTCCTTCGACTATGACCAGTTGATGGCTAACCAGAAAAGCAACGACCAGTCTCAGGAACTTAACGAGTCTGACCGTGAGTTCCTCAACAAGACTGTCAACACCATCAACAGTTTGATGCTTCAGGGGCAGGTGGATGCCGAGGGCGTAGCAAACCAAATGGGTATGAGCCTTTACCAATTCCGCCAACGGCTCACTACCGTCACGGGTGAAAAACCACAGGATTTTATCGCCAACATGCGGATGAAACGCGCTCAACATCTTTTAGATAACCACCCTGAGTTAAACATCACCGAGGTTGCCATGCTCTGCGCCTATAAAGACACACCCAACTTTACACGCGCTTTCAAAAAATACTTCGGGGTCACACCGACACAATACCTCGCAGAGAAAAGTTAGACAAAAGCCCAGGGCGGCCCTGGGCTATGAGTTCATCGGCCTTCAAGCCGATTGAATAAAGACACACTTACAATAATTCAGTTAAGATTTAGTTGCTAATATCCAACTCCTAACTTCTAACTCCTAACTCCTAACTCCTAACTCCTAACTATCTAAAACCCTCTCGCCCGGAGTAGTCCGGATGCATCGGGGGATTTCATCCCCGTAAAATCAGAGAAGATTTGCATAAGATCCTTGGTATTGCCACGGCTGAGGACTATGTCGCGGAAGGCCTGTCCCACCTCTGGTTTCAATGCCCCATGAGCGGCAAAATAATCGGCAACATTCACTGCCAGCACCTCCGTCCACAGATAACTGTAATACCCCGCGGCATAGCCACTGCTCCAAATATGGTTGAAATAGGAAGTGGAATAGCGTGGAGGTATCTGTGAATTGAGGAGTCCGACTTTCTTCAGTGCTTCCTTCTCAAAGTTTGCTGCTTGGTCGGCATTCGGGACGTTCTTAATGTCGAGGGTATGCCATGCCATATCAAGACATGTGGCGGCAAGATTCTCCCCCAAAGCATAAGAAGGCTGGAAATTGATAGATTTGAGCATTTTTTCCTTCAATGCCAACGGCATAGGCTTATTGGTGACAGCATGGCGAGCATAATGGTCGAAAACCTCAGGAATAGATGCAAAGGATTCGTTAAACTGCGAGGGCATCTCTACAAAATCTCTTGCCACCTCCGTACCACTCAGCGAACTATATTTACACTGGGAGAGCATGGCATGCAAAGCATGACCAAACTCATGAAACAGTGTGGTGGTTTCGTCCCAATTAAGTAATGACGGCTGTCCATCTGGTGCCTTGGCAAAATTACACACATTATAAACAATAGGCAATTGTCCTCGCAGGGTACTCTGTCTGGCGAATTCACTCATCCATGCGCCACCCCGCTTTTCCGGCCTACGGAAATAATCGCAATAGAATAACGCCATTGTCTTTCCGTCTTTGTCGATGACCTCAAACACCTTCATATCAGGGTGGTATGTGGGAATGTCCTTGCGCTCCTTAAACGATAAGCCATATACACGGTTTGCTGCATAAAAGACACCATTGACCAACACACTATCGAGATTGAAATAGGGTTTTACGTCATCATCATTGAGGCTATATGCCTCTTTCTTCATCTTGGCGGAATAATAGAACCGGTCATAGGGCTGGAGCATGAAGTCCTCGCCCATGGTTCTGCGGGCATATGTCTCGATGGCACGTGTCTCCGCCTCAGCGTATGGTGCATAGGAGTCGATGAGTTGACGCAGAAAAGCATATACATTGTCACTGTTCTTGGCCATGGTCTTCTCAAGCGAATAGGAGGCATAGTCAGCATAGCCCATCAGTTCTGCTTGTTCCGCCCGCAACCGCGCAATCTCAGCAACAATAGGAAAGGTGTTGAAGTCGCCAGTGCCATCAGCACGGTGAATGGAAGCCTCATAAACCCGCCGGCGCAGATCACGGTTGTCAAGGCTGGCAAGGATAGGCTGTTGTGTGGTATTGATGATAACGATGCAATAAGGTGCCTTGCCACCCCTACTTTCAGCATCTTTCTTACATTGGGCAATGTCGGCCTCGCTGAGTCCTGCCAGTTCTGCTTCGCTCTCCACCCATACGGCAGCATTGTTGGTGGCAGCAGGAAGCTGGTCACCCCATTGTTGTTGTAAGTCGGAAATACGCAGATTGATTTCCTTCATGCGTGCCATTTTCTCGTCGGAGAGTAGTGCACCGGCCCGCACAAACCGCTTATAGGTCTCTTCCAGTAGTTTTTTGTCCTCGCCTTTCAACTTTTTGTATTCATGGTCATAGACATACTTGATACGTTGGAAAAGTTGTTTGTTGAAAGAAATTTCATTCTCCCATTCAGTTATTAATGGTATCACCTTCTTTTCTATCTCAGCGATTTCTGACGTCTTGTGTGCACTTGTCAGTCCGAAGAAGATGTTCGCCACCCATTCCAGTGTGGTTCCGCTTTCCTCTAAAGCCAAGATGGTGTTTTTGAAAGTGGGTTTACGCTTGTTGACAACGATACGATTGATATTCTGACGCTGTTGCTCTATCGCCGCCTTGAATGCCGGTATGTAATGCTCTGTTTTGATTTTACTGAAGTCTGGTGCACCGAAAGGAAGGCTGCTCTTGACGAGCAGAGGATTGGTCCCAGGATCATTATAGTTCATACCAGATGTAGGTAATACTGCCACTAACATCATCAATGACGATACTGTGACAATGGATAATAATTTTTGAAACATTGAAAAATGAAGATAGGTTATTTGTTGAAGGAGTTACAAATCAATGAGTTCTGTCGTTGTCAGGCGGAATTTACCTTCTTCTTCGTCAAACTCGATGCTGTCGTATTTACAGGGTAATAATTCCTTTCCATCCTTGTCGATGACGCCGTATTTCTCATCAGTCTGTACAATGAGTTTCCCATTTGGGGTAAGTGTTAAGTCATCATAGATAAACGGAATGACCTCTTTTCCCTTCGTGTTAATACATCCATATTTCTCATCCTTCTCCACAACCATGATCCCGTCTTTAAACAGGGAATAGATGGTGTAAGTATCGCCATCCAATTCCAGTGAGGGATTGCCCCAGAAACCAGGGGTATAGTCATCGAAAATCATCTGTGTGATAGGATTACCCTCATTGTCAAATATTCCATAGCGCTCATCATTCGAGGCAACGACCTGAAAGTCTTCTCCGTCATTAATCATCGTGATATATTCATATCTCCCATTCATCACAGGGATGCCTCCTTTTTTTACCAACTGCCAGCCCGACAACTCATCACCAATGACAAAATAGCCATCATGGTAGCCTTGGATATCATAATTGCCCTTGGGCAGCATTTCCTGATAGAGTGAATCTAATACCTGTTTCTGGGCGCCATTGGTCAAAATGATGATGTCATCATTCAACTCAACCTTTTCGTTTTCAGCACATAGTTTACCCAATTTGTTGTCATATTGACTACCATATTGTTTCCACAAGCCGCCTAATTTCTCTTGTGCCGTCTGCAGATAGTCAGACTCTCCCGATGAAATGGCCAACTTATAATAATCAATGGCTTGTTGGATATCTTTTGGACAGATTTTGCCCTCAGACATAAAATTACCAAGAAGCACACGAGCATGGGGATTTTTATATTCATCGGCCAAACGCTGAATATACATCAGTCTTTGGTCTTTATCCAAGCCATTATTCTCATAATAGTCAAGAACAGCATCACAACCAATTAACGTACAAGGTTCAAAAGCTCCTTCAAATAATTCCTCGGCTTTCTTGATGTCAATAGACTTGGGACTATTGTTAAATGTCTTGCACATAAGCACCAGCAGTGAGTCAGCCACTTCACCAGTCATTTTTCCTGCCAACTCAGGAGAAACATCCTTAACAAGTTGTTTGACTGATTTGTAATTTCCTTGATTTACCTCCCCAGCGATTTCAATGATTCTATCGCTATTATTTATGATAGCCGCAATCTCGTTGCCATCTTCATCTGTCTTTTCGCCTTCACTATCGTAGATAAAAGGTGTGATCAAATTTCCATTTTTATCCATATAGGCATAATGGCTATATCTATCGACAAGCACCTTACCATCAGCAAAACCATCATAAACAGTATATTTCTTACCTTTAATCATTAATTCTGCCATATAATAGCTGTTATCGATGTTTTCGATACGCATATTGGTAAGGATATTGCCCTTATCATCGGAAAACTCCCATACTCCGTTTTGCTTCACAAAGAAAACGTCGTTGAAGTGTTCCACATCATCATATTTCTGACGGAGTTGCTCTGCAATCTTTTCGTTTACATCTTCCTCTACATCATCATCCTGACAAAAGGCATTCAGATTAAATGCAAGAAAAAGTCCCAGCAACATAAAAAAGCGATTGTAAATACTCATAGTCTTATACTTTTTATAAGGTTAATTTAAGTTGGAATATTTGTTTTTGCAAAAATAGCAAGATAGATTTTATTATGCAAATTTTTCTTAAAGATTCTATGAGAAGTTGTGAAAAAGATGATCTTTACCTATAAAATAGTAAAAATTTTTCAAAAAATGTATTTTTTACACTTCTATGTCTAATCCACATTTTTTCGGAGTCATATTTTTGCAAACACCTATATTTCAACATTTTACAAGATAGATTGGCTACATTTATCCACTTTCCTTTTAATCTCTGTTGACGTGTGTCACTATTTTATCTATATTTGCATCCGAAAACCACCATTACCGCGAAATAATAAACCTAAAACTATAATAACAATCAATTAGTATGAAAAAAAGCAGGTATTTACTCATGCTATTGGCATGGATGATGTCAATAGCCGTATCTGCACAAACGCACACATATAAAGGTGTAGTTGTCGACAACGACAACGAACCTGTTATCGGTGCGTCAGTGGTGCAGAAAGGAACCACAAACGGTTCGGTTACCGACATCGACGGGAATTTCTCCATTAACGTCGAGCCAGGTACAACTCTTGTTATTTCGTATATCGGTTTCACCACACAGGAAGTGCGTGCCACCGATAATATGCAAATTCGTCTTATGCCCGATGACCAAACCCTCAACGAGGTGGTGGTTATCGGCTATGGTGTACAGAAAAAGAGCGTGGTGACCGCTTCTATTGCCAAGGTAAGCTCTGAGGACCTCGACGGCAAGACACGTCTGCGTGCTGAAGATGCCCTGAAGGGTTTGGCTGCCGGTGTCAACGTCACTTCCTCCTCTGGCCAGCCTGGTAGTAAGTCTATGATTCGTGTACGTGGTAACGGTACTATCACCAACACCGACCCGCTCTACATCATCGACGGCATGCCCACCGACCAGAATGGTCTGGAGTCTGTCAATCCCAATGACATTGAGAGTATCGAGGTGCTGAAAGACGCTGCCTCAGGAGCCATCTATGGTGCACGTGCTGCCAATGGTGTGATTCTCGTCACCACGAAGAAAGGCAAAATGGGTAAAGCACAGGTCAATTACAATTTCTCCTACGGTTGGCAGAGTGCCTGGCGCAAACGTGATGTTACCAGTGCCACCGACTATGCCATCCTGCAAAACGAGAAATACGTAAACGGCGGTCAGGCTCCCCTCTACGCCGATCCCTACCACCTGACGGATGCCAATGGCGATGCCATCACCGGTTTTGGTACCAACTGGCAGGACTTGCTCTTCAACGACAATGCGCCCATCGTGCAACACGACCTCTCTATCAGCGGAGCGAGTGAGAAAGTGAACTACTACCTCTCATTAGGCTACTTCGAGCAGGATGGTATCGTGGGTGGTAACTACGGACATTCGAACTATGACCGTCTCACCCTCCGCAGCAACAACCAGTTTAATCTTTTCGATGTCAGCGAGGAGCGCAACTTCCTCAACAAACTCGACTTAGGAGCAAATCTCTCCTATATGCGCGTACATAATACAGGTATTGATGCCAACTCCACCTGGGGTTCACCCCTTGGCTCAGCACTCTACTTGGCTCCGACGTTGCCAGTGACTCTCAAGGGTGACATCGCACAGCGACAAATCGACCAATATGCCAGTTTCGACCTTTACAGGGACGCAAGCGGCAATCCTTATACCATCCCTGGATTCATCGGCTCCTACAATGAGCAGAACAACCCCATTGCCCTCATGCAAGGCAATCCCAGCCGCAACTGGGCACATAAATTCATGCCAAGGTTTACCCTCGACCTGCAACTCTGGGACAACCTGAAATATCATTTCTCATGGAATGCCGAGCAATCGTTCTGGGGATACAACGCCGCCACACTGCAATTGTACTATCTCTCGGGCAATAACAACGCCGACCACACCGAAGCTGTCGCCTATAAAGGCAACAACACTTCGTGGCAGATAGAGAACACGCTGACTTATGACAAGACCTTCGGCAAGCATACCATCGGCATCGTGCTTGGACAGTCGGCCCTGAAATTCAAAGGCGACGAACTGGGTGGCTCACACTGGAACTTGGTCAACATCAACAAACCCTCCATCAACTACACTACCGGCGGCAACTTGGAACTTGATACCGATGCCGATGGTAAGGTGACCGGTGCCACCAGCCTTGTAAACGTATGGGGAGGTCCCTACGTGGAGCATCGCCTGGCATCTTACTTCGGACGTGTCAGCTACAACTACGATGAGCGCTACATGCTCCAGGCCACTGTACGTCGTGACGGCAGCAGCCGTTTCGGTTCGAACAACAAATTCGGAACCTTCCCCTCTGTTTCCGTGGGATGGAATCTCATGAACGAGAACTTCATGGCATCCATGCGCAATAGCTTGAGCAACATGAAACTCCGTGCCAGCTGGGGTAAGAACGGTAATGAGGAAATCGGTAACTTCGCCTATACTACCAACACCGCCATGGGTGGCAGTAGCAACTACTTCTTCGGACAAACGGCCGCTATGATCTATGGTTCGAAAGCCAACCGACTGGCCAACGAAGACCTGAAATGGGAAGAGAGTGAGCAGACAGACATCGGTCTCGACCTCGGTTTCTTCAACAATGCCCTGACTTTCACCGTGGATTACTTTATCAAGAAGACCAACGGTATGATTATCGACATGCCGATTCCAAGCTATGTGGGTGAGCAAAAGCCATTAGCCAACGTTGGCAAGATGAAAAACTCTGGATGGGAATTTGAACTGGGTTACAAATGGCATGTGTCCGATGCATTCTTTGCCATCAAAGGCAATGCCTCGTATCTGAAAAACGAACTCACGAACCTCGGTAATGACACAGGTTTCCTCAACTGGGGCATCAGTCAGTTCTCCGATGGTGCCACCCGTGCCGAGAACGGTCAACCCTTCCCCTTCTTCTATGGTTACAAGACCGACGGTGTGTTCCAAAACACAGCCGAAATTCAAGCTTACACCAATGCGCAGGGCAGTCTGATACAACCCGACGCCCGTCCTGGTGACCTCCGCTTTGTCGATACCAACGGCGACGGACAGATTACCTCCGACGACCGCACCAACATCGGTAACGGCACACCCAAGTGGACCTTCGGTTTGAGTTTCAACGCAGAATGGAAGGGATTTGACTTTGGTGTCTTCTTCCAGGGTGTCAGTGGTGTGGATGTCTTCGACGCCACTTACCGCCAAGACATCGCCTCGGGTAACTATCCCACCTGGATGCTCAGCCGTTGGACTGGTGAGGGTACCAGCAACACGATTCCCGCACTGCGACTCGGCGACACCAAGAACTGGGTTGTCAGCGACATCTACGTGCAGGACGGTTCCTATCTGCGCCTGAAGAACCTCACGTTAGGCTACACCCTGCCACGCAGTATCACACGGCAAATCAACATCGACCGTTTCCGTGTCTATGTACGGGCCGAAAACCTCTTCACCTGGACCAAGTACTGGGGATTTGACCCTGAAATCGGTACCAGCAGCTACTCTCTTGGTGTAGATTACGGTGTCTATCCACAGGCACGTGTATGGACCGTAGGCTTCAATATCACTCTCTAACCATCATCACCATAAACAATTACGAAATATGAAAACGACTCAATATATCATAGCGGGAACCATGGCCGTGGCCATGACATTCGTCTCATGCGGCGAAGACTTCCTCGACGTGAAGAACCCCAGCGGTGAGCCCTTAGAGGAATACTACACCACCAACGAAACCATCAACGAGGCTCTCACATCGGCATACGCACCACTCCACTGGCCCGACTGGGACAATGTAGCGTACAACGACCTCACCGTGGATGCCGAGATTATGGGCGACGACTTCTGGGTAGGTGGTGCAAGCATCACTGACAACCAGCACTGGCATAAACTGTTCAATTTCGAGGCCGATGGCAACAACACGCTTGCCACCCTCTGGACAGACTTCTACTCAGGCATCAAGCGTTGTAATGACGTCATCAAATACTGCTCATGGGATAGCCCTAAAGTCACCAACGGTGAGAGTGCCTCGATGCAGGCACGTCTGTTGCGCGTCTATTACTACAATATCCTCTGGCATTTCTATGGCAATGTGCCCTTCTATTTGGAAAACCTTTCGCTGCCCTATACGGCACCACAACTCCAGGCAGATGAAATCTACGGAAAACTGATAGTAGAACTGGAGGAAATTATCGACTCCAAAGTTCTGCCCATGCGCTGGAAGGCCAATGATGCCGGTCGTGTGTCACAGGCTATGGCTTATATGCTCTACGCCGAGATGGTGATGTATCAGAATGACACACAACGCTATCAGCGTGCATTAGGATACATGAAGGAAATCATCGCCTCGTCGGACTACAACCTGAACCCAAGTTTCGCTGCCCTTTGGCAGGAAAGTGGTGAATGGTGCGAGGAGTCCATCTTCGAAATCAACTACAACGACGACATGGCACAACGCGACTGGGGAAATGCGGCTCTCAACGCCGGTGGCAGCGTATTACCTACACTCATCTCACCCAACCAATGGCCTGGTGGTGATGGATGGAATGCCGGAGAAGACGGATGGGGATTCCTACCCGCACGTTTAGAAGCATACAATATGTATCCTGAAGGCGACCTACGTCGTGACGCCACCATTTGGGATGTACGCGGAATCACCTATACTGAGCGCTATCAGGACACCCACCTCTGGTTGGCTAAGTATCGTCCCTACAGCGACAACAATAAAGACTGCCCTGGTTCGAAGAACCTCAACTACAACAACAACAAGCGTATCTACCGCTATGCCGAGACACTGCTCAACGCAGCCGAGCTGACACTGGCAACAGGTGGCAGTTCCTCCGAGGCTCTGGGTTATCTCAACCAGGTACGCAATCGTGCCGGATTGGTGGGATACACTGAGTGTAATGCTGAGAACATCCTCAACGAACGTCACCTGGAGTTCTGCGGCGAAGGAAAACGCTACTTCGATCTCGTGCGCACTGGCAACGCTGCCTCCGTGCTCGTTCCCGACAAGTATGGCTATCGCACCAACTCATGGTCACCCAGCAAAAAACACATCCCACTGGCACAGTCGGAACTCGATGCCGACCCCACACTCGTGCAGAATAATTATTAGGAGTTGACGAGTTAACAAGTTGACGAGTTGACGAGTTAATAAAACCATCAATAACAGAAAAAATATGAACAAAATATTCAAATATTCAGCAGGAGTCCTGATGGCATGCCTTACGATAACAGCGTGCTCGCCCGATGAGTTTGAGGGTGCCGACCCTAATGGCATACCCACCATGGACGGTGTGGACTTCAACATGACAGTAGATCAGGAAGTGAACCAGGTTTCATTGCACTTCCCAGAGACAAAGGGTGTTTATCCCATCTGGATTATCAACGGAGCCTCCTACTCCACCCTTAACGACGTGGGATGGAGCAATACCGAGGCCGGCACCTATGACGTGGAACTGAAATTAGGCAACCGCAACGGTTTCAGCGACGGCAGCATCCGCAAACAGTTTACCTTCAACGAGACAAAGGTCAACTGGAACAACCTCTTCAACCGTATCAAGGACAAAGAGTGGCGTATCGACAACAAAGAGGTGGCTCACATGGCCTGTGGTCCACTCGGTGGCGACGGTACGGGATGGTGGTCGGCCAACCCCGATGACAAAAAGGATTTCGGTGTGTATGACGACCGTATCACCTTCACTGTGGACAACAACAAAGGCGGCACCTACACTTACAATCCCGGTGCCGACGGCATGACCTACGTCAACACAGGAACCACCCTATGGGGACATGGCGACGCAGATTTCGATGCTCCCACCAAGGAGCAGGTCACAGGCTGGCATTTTGAACGCGGTCAGTGGACAGACTCCGAAGGCAAAAACATCGATGTAGATTACTTGGTGCTGGACGACAACTCACTGTTCCCATACATCAGCTCCGACAGACAGTATCAGTCGCCACGTTTCCGCATTGAAACACTCACTGCCTCGAAGATGGTGCTTGTCTATGACAACACCGCCGACGGTATTGCCTGGCGCTTCATCCTCACCAGCAAGGCCGAGGAGAAAGGCTTCGAAGGCTTCGACGCCAACAGTGAATTCAATATGTGGAAGTCGGCACAATACAGTATGTTCTTCTACTATGCACCAGGATGGAGCCAATTGCCCGATCCCGATTTCCAGGCCAGTGGTAACGACTATACCGTGACACTCCCCGAGGCCACCACCGACCAGTGGCAGGCACAGATGGCCTTCAAGACCACCAACATCTCGACCTCACAGGACAAACACTACGACTTCTCGTGCATCCTCAACTCGACGAAGAACCTCAACGGTTGTACCGTTAAACTCGTCATGGACGGCGACGACAATGTCTATTACTTCACCGACCGAATTGACCTGAAGGCCGGAGAAGACTATATCTTCTGGAAGAGCGACATGCCCGGCATCGATATGGAACGAGTGAACCTCTTCTTCGACTTCGGCGGCAACCAAGCCGGTACAGCCATCAATATCCGTAACATCGTGCTCAAAGACCATGCCAACGACGATGGCACCATCCTGCCTAATGAAAATGATAAACCCAGCGTGAACTGGGTGGACGTTAATTCACCCGACAACCTGGGCGCTGGTTTCAACACCCGTGGCGAAATGCAGTTCTGGTGGGCTGACGCCAACTGGAGCCAGGTAGGCAATCCACAGTTCTCGTATGCCAACGGTGTCTATACTATCATTGCCAACAGTGCTACCGTTTCTGAGTGGCAAGCACAAAACTCCATCCACGACGTGGCTTTACCCATCGAGCCAGGACAACTCTATGACATCCATGCCAAACTCGTGGCCAGCGACAACCTCGCACGCTACACCTTCAAGATCTGTGACGAGGGTGACGACGACAACACACTCACCTACAATGGTTCCTATACACTGGAAGCTGGCGAGAATATTCTCGAAATAGTAGGTGTAAAATGTGTGAAAGGCGGTGAGGATTCAGGCTTCAGCACAGCCAAGCTGTTCATCGATCTTGGTGGCTGCCCGGAGGGCTTCGAACTGCAACTGAGCGATATTATCGTGCAGAAACATGCCGAAGGTGGTGATGCACCAGCGACCGT
>JAFZAE010000246.1 GCA_017548385.1 Prevotella sp. | reverse complement strand
TGGAGCGCAGTCTCTTTTCATCTATAATATAAATAGGTATAAAAGAAGGGAGTTGGGGAGTTTGGGAGTGTAGGAGTGTAGACATTGATTTGGGAATTAGGGAGTATTGGAGTGTGGGAGTGTAGATAACACCGTTGTACCCTGAGTGCATATCTATCACTCCTTACCTCTCACCTCTGATTATATATTTTGCAAAAATAGCAAATTCCTTTCAGAAATCTTACTACTTCTGAAAAAAAAAGAAAGATTAGAATTTTTATTGTACGAAAATTGCGAGTATAGCATATTTTTCATACTTTTGCAAATGGAATGTGAAAGTAATCATATTCTGTTTCCGAGACAGCAAAGACGATGAAACTCGCTATCATGACAAGACCCACATTTTTTGTGGAGGAGAACAAGATTATCGAGGCCCTCTTCGATGAGGGGTTGGACGACCTACACATTTTTAAGCCAGGTTCATCGCCAGTCTATGTGGAGCGTCTGTTGTCGCTCCTTCCTGAAGATATGCGCCGCCGTATCACCGTCCACGACCATTTTTACTTGAAAGAAGAGTTCAACCTTGGTGGTATCCATCTCAAAGACACAAAGACAGAGCGCCCCGCCGGCTACCATGGCAAATACAGCCGTTCTTGCTCATCACTCGACGATTTGAAGGAAGCGAAGCGCAAAGCTCGCTATGTATTTTTGCACAACATCTTCGACAGTCTTTCTGACGAACAGCTGCATGCGACATTTACCTCTGCAGATCTTGCTAGTGCCTCCCGTCGGGGGTTGATTGACAAACATGTCTATGCCCTTGGAGGTGTAACCCTCGACAAGGTGCCAATGCTCCGTGACCTTGGTTTTGGAGGAATAGTTATCTGCGGCGACTTATGGAACAGATTCGACATCCACAATGAAACAGATTACAAGCACATTATCCAACATTTCGAGAAACTTAAAACAGCAATAGGATAAACCAACTTTAAAACGAAACTACTATATGAACGAGCAGCCATCATTCTTGGTTTTCTCAGGTACCGCCACACGATACCTTGCAGAGAAAATTTGCAAGAGTCTGGGTTGCCCTCTGGGCAACCTCCAAATCACTCACTTCTCCGATGGTGAGTTTTCCGTCTCATACGAGGAGTCTATCCGTGGCAGGGATGTATTCCTTGTACAAAGCACTTTCCCCAATGCCGACAACTTCATGGAGCTTCTTCTGATGATAGATGCAGCCAAACGTGCTTCCGCTCGCAATATCATCGCCGTGATGCCCTATTTTGGTTGGGCACGCCAAGACCGCAAAGACAAACCCCGTGTAAGCATTGGCGCAAAATTGGTTGCTGATATCCTGAGTGTTGCAGGAATAGACCGCCTTATCACAATGGACCTCCATGCCGACCAGATCCAGGGATTCTTTGATGTGCCCGTCGATCATCTCTATGCCTCTGGCGTTCTCTTGCCCTATCTTCAGAGCCTCCGACTCGACGATATGGTGATAGCTTCCCCCGATGTAGGTGGTTCTAAACGTGCTAACACCTATGCCAAATACCTTGGCTGTCCGCTAGTGTTGTGCAACAAAACCCGGGCTCGTGCCAATGTTGTGGAGAGTATGCAAATTATCGGTGATGTAAAAGGCAAGAATGTAGTCATCGTCGACGACATTGTTGATACAGCCGGCACCATTACGAAAGCAGCCGATATCATGACTGCTGCCGGTGCAAAAAGTGTCAGGGCGTGTGCCTCACACTGTGTGATGAGCGGCAATGCCAACGACAACGTTCAGAATTCATCGTTAGAGGAAATCGTCTTTACCGACTCCATCCCCTACTCCAACCGCTGTGCTAAAGTCAAGCAAATTTCCGTCGCCGACATGTTTGCCGAAACCATCCGCCGAGTGGTCTATAACCAGAGCATCAGCTCACAATACCTTGTATAAGAATTGAGTTACAGGAACTCTGGAGTTCAAGTATATGCTTTTGATTTTTTGAGGTACCGTTATTTCGTCATTACAACAAAATCCTAAAGTCCGACTTATGGTGTCTATTCTGTAATTTTATAAATTCATAATTAGTTTTTTTCGATGAAGAAATCGCTATTGGGGCTATTAATAGCCATATTGACACTGGCTGGTTGTAAGGAACAAGCCCCCGAGACTATATCTGATGACGGATTCGTGGTCATTGGCACCACCGACAGCCTGCTCAACAATGCCTCCTTGTCTGTAATGATGGATGGCAGAGAAGAACCTGTTGGAACCGTGCATGTGAAAGACTGCAAGTTTTGGTATGAGAGTGATGCCGAAAACTTGACTATTTATCAGGTTAGCAGGAGTATGGCTCAAAGCGACCCCGCCAAGCAGATGTTCTTTGCCCAGAATGGCGACAGCGTCCATATCCACTTATCATCGCAGATGGGGTTGTCGCGTGTTTCTGGCACGACCGTGAATGATGACTTCCAGATGACCATAGATTCAGCGATGAATCGCAACAAACGTCTCGAAAAAGAGTTTGCCAAATATGGAGATAATCCAAGCGAAGCTCAGAAAAAAGAGATGAAGAAGTTGATGAAAGAGGAGAACGACCGGTTGGCTGAAATTTATTATAAGGTCGCTGAGAAACATATTGACAACGAATTCGGTTTCTTCATCACAACCATACTCGAAGACTTCTCGGATGAACAACGAATGGCACTCATCAAGAAAATGCCCCAACATTTCCGTGAAAGAGATGTCATCAAGGACTTGGAAAAAGCCATCAACAGCACAGGTAAGAAATTCCCACAATACACCATCCGCGATATTGACGGCAGTTTTATCTCGCTGACAGACGAGATAAAAAAACACAAACTGACAATCATCGACTTCTGGGCAAGTTGGTGCGCGCCATGCATGCAAGTAATGCCCCACATGGTACAGTTATATGGGAAATACAAAGACAAGGGTTTGGGCATGATTGGTGTCTCTCTTGATAAGGACGAGGAATCGTGGAAGAGAGCAGTGTCCGACTTCAATGCCAACTGGACTCAGACATCTGAGTTGAACGGCTGGGATTGTAAATTGGTGAAAGATTTAGGCTTTACAGCCATCCCCCACACCGTCATTGTCGACAGCGAAGGTACCATAGTTGCCCAAGGCCTTACAGGTCTCAAACTAGAGGAATTCCTTCAATACATGGAATTAGACGAATAGTGACTTAAGACCTAAATAGTATTAAGAAAAATAAGAGCAACCGTATGGCTGCTCTTATTTTATTATGGAAATCTCGTATCTTTTACAGCAGGATATTGAATCCGAATGACACACCTCCGTTGGAGTTAAGAGGAATAAATTCCTTACTCATTTTACCAAGTATGGCATCCATACCGAGGAAGAAATTGAATCCCTTTGTGTGGAAGTTGGCAAGGAAGCCTGTGTTAAAGGAATAGCTGTTGACACCAAGGCTAAGACTTCCCTCAAACCAATCTACTGGCGCAATATTGCCACTGAGACGCAATTCAGACCATCTGTATTTCCATCCGAAATACGAGGATGTCGTTCCAAGTAATCCTATTCTCAACTGACGATAAGTAGGCACTGTATATTGCAATCCTACATTAAGTGTGCCACCAATACCCGTAAGACGAGTACCATCATCCCCATCTTCACTCAGATGTAAGAAGTCGAGCAACTGGTCAGTGTAACGGTCAGCCTTGTCGTCAAGCACCTCACCCGACTCCGACTTAATATCGACATCGTGGAATCCGTCGAAGACAAATGATTTCTGCTTGTTAGAGGCCACATAGTTGTTGGTCCAGAGGATAGCGCCCAAGTCTTGCAAAGCAGCATAGACGGTGACATCATCGTTGATTTTATATGTAGCACCAGCATCTACGGCCAGACCAAATCCACTCACGCCTGGATTACCCATATCCACATCGCTGACATAGTCGTATGTTCCAGGATTGCTGTAATACTCCTTCGACTTGGTCTTATATTTAAAACCGTTCATGTTCACCTGCGACTTAGCATCGGCAGTGATGACCCACTGGTTTGCATCCTTCAGGTCTGCTGTTGCATTCTCAATTTTCACTGAGGCGTTGGCCATACCAACAAGCAGTTTTGCTTTACCACCCACGCGTAGTTTTTCATCAATCTGTCTTGAATGCCCAAGGGACAGTTCTGTAAACGCCTGGACATCGAGACTTGCATCGCCGATGTCGTAGCGTTTATTGCATGCATTTACAGCCATTTCAAACATCTGATAAGGAACGCTGACAGCAGCGAATCCTCTCACATTGAGTTCGACGGTGTTGTATCCGCCCCATTTCTTGAACCCTGCCGACATGACCGACACTTTCATCTGTCCACTTGCCTTATTGTCTCCTGAAGAGAAACCGGTGAGCCCATTGGTTAGATATGGGTTCATAAACGATGTGACTTTCTTGTCGCTTCGGTCGGGATAGAGTGGATTTTTCCTCACAAGTTCCTCGTACCCGAAATTACCCATCATCGACGCATTGATATTTCCCACGAAGGGAATAGAGATATAGTTTTCTTCATTGTCTAATGCGGGGTTAAGGTTATGTCGGTACAGATAAGTCTCGTTGAAATAACCCGAACGCACTTCTTGTGCAGATGCCTGTATGGCAGTAGCAGCAAAGCAGACAGCTGCTATCATTTTCATATATAGTTTCATGGATTGAAATGTTTAATTTAAGTCAACGGCAATTTTTCCTATTTTCTGTAATTTCAGTGAGGTAACCTTGATTGTCTGGCGATAGGCATTGAGCAGCACACCGGTCACAGCGGATTTGCCGGATATTTTAGACATCATTTTCACACGGAAGCCAACACCATCCAACACTTGGAATACGGAGTTGTCTTTGGGCTGCAGTGTGATATTTACGCTAGAAGTCTCGGGGGTCACACCATCCTTTGAAGGTGCAATCACTTCATCCACGGCTACAACCAACTTGTCTGCACCGATTTCATTGCCGTTTTTGTCAATACCATAGGCCACCAATTCAAGATATGCCGGTATTTTGTTCTCCACCTTGGCAATGGCTTTGAGATAACCATCAATTACTTTCTGTCCATCGGCTTTCGTCTCCACGAAAGAAACGTCCTTGACTTTATCATTCCACCCCTTGAACTCATCTTTGTATACAACAGTAGCATTCTCTGCCAAAGCGATACCAGAAGCCACGGAGAGCACCATCCGTCCAGCATAATTATGCCCGAGTTCGATATCCACAGTCTGACTATCATCACCAACGCCCACCAGGTCGACAAGTGCGATGCTGTCTGGCATGTGACGGATAATATCACTCAGTGAGGAAACAACCACAACTGTAGTGTCTCCTCCAGCTTTTTGTGACCTTCTTCTCACACTGACAACACTTTTGCCATTAGCCTTGTAACTGAACTGTGGCACATCGATACGCTGTATGGTGTTGCCCTTTTTGTCTTTTGCCACAATAGCACCTTTCATCTTGGTAGCGAAAGGCACATCACTTTCTATATCGATATTCAACTGTGGATTATACAAGTCGAGGTCGACGTCATCATCTGTGAGGAATGAAGGTATATTTCTCAGCGAGACACCACCCACTTTTCCGAAATTACGTGTCGGTGTAAAGCCTCCTCTTGCAGATACGACATTCATTTTGCTGAGTGTTGCCGTACCATTCACCTCGAGTCTTCCTGCCGTACGAATCTGGTCTGTGTTGACATCCGAGACTTTCACGTCGCCGCCGATACCCAACGATGCATGGAATTTGAAACCCTCTCCTTTGGTATAGGTCATATAACTTTCACCGTAGGTATGGTCGAGGTAGATGCCTTTGACATGTAGTACAAACGACAGATCATTGGCAGGATTGACATCATGCAGAATTAGTTTATTGCCTTCGGCCAACGTGATGGAGTCGCCTTTATAGGCAACCTTTCCACATTCTACACATTGTGGGAAAACAAATCTCACCTCCTGAATGTTGTTGAGGCATTTTTTCACGCCCTCTGAGAAAACCAGGTTGATGGTGAGCTTGGCTTTATCTAGGCCAACGTACTCCAGACGTGAAATCTGGTCGGTATTGTATTCATAAATAAAGTCCATGTTAACCATCGGCGCGTCAAACGACACCACGTCGTCGGCCCTTCTTGCTTTTCGTGGACTTGAAGATGGTACCAAGTCGCCCAGGTCAATATTGTATGTGCCACTATATGTTTTGGATGGAACACTGAATTCTTTCACCCACATATGTGCGGTGAAAGCATGGTCATCCACTACGTCGATTTTGTAATTACCATCTTCCTCTATTTTGAGAAAGTTGTTTTCTCCCAGATCCAGCACATCGTCCAGACAAATACCCACGGTAGAGTTGTTCGCTGTCGATTCGAAGTTACCCCCTATTCCAATTGTTTTATCCACATTGCCTAGGTCGTAGTCGGTATCCCGACAACCTGTAAAAGCAAGAGAAACTGCCACAGCAGAAACGATTCCTGCCGTTTTAAGCATCCATTTTGGTCTCATATTATTGTAAATTGATTAATGTCTAAAACCGCTTAGTCGCAAATATTCTGCAAAATTACGGTTTTTTGGATGAATAATGGGGTTACAACCGTTAAAATATGTAAAGAGACATCTTGCCTTTGGTTACATCCAACAAAAAAACCACACGAAAGTGTGGTTTTTGAGCCTCTTGTCGGATTCGAACCAACGACCCCGAGATTACAAATCACGTGCTCTGGCCAACTGAGCTAAAGAGGCGGGTGGGTAAGCTACTTACATCGCGCCGCTACGACCTACTACCTTTGCTACGTTCCCGTCCTGGAGGATTTGCAGGGAGCTGGCCGTGCAAGACTTACCCGTTTTGCGGTGCAAAGGTAGACATTTTTTTTATAGTAACGCAGAGCACCGTTGGATTTTAACATTTATTAAGAGGAGGTCGGGGAAGTTGCAAACAACTTGTCAACTCGTTTACTTGTCAACTTGTCAAGTGACTGCCAGTATGCTTACAGCGCAAAAATCTCACGAAATCAACTCTAATAATAATCACCGTTTTGCTCTTAAAATGCTTACTTGATTGATGAGTTTCCGGTTATAGAGGCGGCTTGTCTGAGGCAGGTTGTTGTCGTCATAAACACCCACTCTTGTGGTGTCGATTTGTTGCAACAAAGCAGGCGACAGTTCCTGGGCTAAAGTATTTTGGGTGACAACAACACACGGCAGTGCATTAATGACCGCATGCTCATCCTTCATGTCAATGGGATTGATTCTCTGATTGACCCCATAGATCACTTCTGCCCTGAGCGTATCATTGACAGGATGATAGAATGGCATATCACGCAACTCCTTCATTTCCTGCACAGCACATATACTGTTCTTATGAGAATTTGTAAAAACTTTACCTATTGAATCTATCATGAAACATTCCATCACCATAAATAGGACACCTATGCCCCACACCATCTGCAAAACCTCGTGATGGCGCACGGAAACGACAATAAACAGAAAGAGAATAACAAATAGTACTGTCACGAAAATTCCCGTTCCAAAGTCGAGGAATCCCCTGTTGACCACTCTGAAATGGATGATGGTAGGCAATAGCGCAAGTAACAATGCCAGTACAATGCCATTGAAATAGAACAAGCCTTTGCCAAATTTATCTTTGGGCCAGTTTTCATGGAAATAACCCAATATCAAAGCTACGGCCAGTGAGCATGGCGGTGCAAGCGGCAACAATCGTATCATTCCCTTGTTGGGCATCACCGAAAGAAGCAACAATGCGAGCAAAAGCCATGAGACAACAATATAATATTGCGATTTTGTCTGCGACCAACGTTTCCAGTAAGGCACCAGAAGGGCTGCCACTACCAAAATGCACCATACGCCCATCTCGGCAAAAAACCTCCAATAATAGAACCATGGATACTTGCTCGGCTCGAGCCAAGTAGCGAGTTCATTTCTTACCGACATGGCTATAGCAGACGGATGAGTAATCCACAGATACAAGTACCACCATCCGAAAGTAATGACGGCCAAAACAAGCATCAACACCAATGGTAGCCATTTCCCTTTCATACTGGGGCGTTTGAAAAAGACAATTGCCACCGTGAATGGAAGAAGCATGGAATAAAATGCCACACTACCATCGCCTAGTTCCGAAAGTCCCATCATCACACCTGCCAGAGCCGCCCATCTCCATTT
>JAFZAE010000245.1 GCA_017548385.1 Prevotella sp. | reverse complement strand
TTTCATCATTTTCGGAGAAAATTGAGGAACGGGTTCTTCAATGACCGTGTCTTGGTTATTTACAAATCGAATGCCAATGTAATTCCTTGACACTAAATATTCCTTTTCTGACCCGTAATAGTCATCACTCATCGGGAAGGAGTCTTTAATAATAACCACGTCAGAAGGATATTCCATTTTGGTTATGTCAACATACGCATTACTTTTTTTTAACTTTGCTTTCCAGCAACAAATGCAGAGTAGTAATACAATTGGAAAACAAATCTTTCTCATATATTTATATTTTTGGGTTAATGCTGTTTTTGGGAGTCATATGTGTGGCATTAGGCCTTTCAATATGATAATTAAGGAATGATAAGATACGGGAATTAGAAGATTATTTTATTTAATTTTTTTTGTTTCTCTAAAATAAGCTCTACTTGTTTTTTGCCCATTATATATGTCATAAAACCCCGGTGCTCTTGGATGATTTCTTGAGATACCATCTTGTCCCATTTTACTGATGACTTCTGTTGTGTATCCTTCTTTATCAACCTGAAAAACAATTGCTGAGTGTGCAATAAATTCTCCGACTTGGTATTTCCCGTCAGAGTTCTCGTCTAAATAATAAATAACGCGGTCATCCACCTCATTTGGTTCATCAGCATTCAATTGTGTATAACCTAACATGTTGTTTTCTGGATGATTATCCCATCTGGGAAATAATGGATTTACGATATCTGTCGGGTCTCCTTCGGGATAACTCCATGCAAATGTATGACAATTATATGCTCCTCTATTGGGAGATCCATCAGGATTTTTCTTAAGGGTTTTTGTATTAGGTTCTTCGGTTATTGGTCTGTCTTTTCCTCTAACAAAAACTGTATCCTTACAGCCATTCGGGTCCACCAACATTACCGGGTTATTATGACAATACGCATACGGGCTGATATTGTAGTATTTCTCGCAGAGTGGGTCCACCCTGTCCCACCGTGCGGTGACGGGGTTGTACTGCCTTGCGCCATAGTCGTAGGTGTTCAGCCCGTGCATCTTGTCCAGCTCCTTGCCGTTGTACCTGCGGGACTGCACGTCGCTGTCCGTGGAACTGGGGCAGAACTGCGCGCCGAACGGGTAGTAGTCCATCGTCTGGACGACCGTCCCGTTCATGGTTCCGTCGGTATTGACTACCTGGCGGATGTTGCCGAGGTGGTCGCGGTTATAGTAGTAGAAGTAGATGTCGTCCTTGCTGCTGTCGCCTGCGTACTCCACCGCCTGGCAGTAGCCCTCCCCGAACTGGAGCTTGTCTATTCGCCCGTTCCTCATCGTGAGGCTGCCCCCGAGGAGGTAGTCCGTGGAGTCCGCGCTCAGTATCTCCGAGGGGAGGAGTTCCCTGGTGCTGCCGACGGGGACGCTGATGTTCGGCACCGCCGTCAGGTGTGTGACGCGCAGCTTCTCGCCCGCCGTGCTGTAGATGTACTTAGTCACGCTGCCGTCGGTGAACTGTATGCGGACGGGGTTGTTCAGGCGGTCGTAGTCTATCCTCGCAATCCCTCGCCCGGCATCGCTCACGAGGGAGCCGGAGCCGTTGTAGGTGAGGGGGTACTCCTGTCCGGGCACCCCGTCGAAGTCCGTGGCTCCTGCGTATGGAAGATGGGATGCAACATCACGCACGCTTGTGAGCATGTTGCCCTCGTATGTCATGTAGAGGTTATCGACCGTCCCGAAGCCGCCGTGCAGGTTGTCCACCAGCCCGTTGCGCCACAGCCTGGTGATGTTGCCGTTGCAGTCATACTCCACGCCCTCATTGAAGTAGTCGCTGTGGCCCGTGAGGCCGTCGCCGGAGCCGAAGGCCGCGCTGTACAGGCGGTTGCAGCCGTCGTATTTCAGGTTGTACCCCTCGTATAATCCGTTGTCGCCCGACCTCCATCTCACGGTGCTGATGTTGCCGTTCCAGCACCCTCCGTCAAGGCCGTCGGCATAGTGCAGCCGCTCCTGGAACTCACCGTTGACGACGCTTGTGAGCCACCCGTGCATGTCGTATGTGTATGAGCAGGGGGACTTGCGCCTGCCGTACAGCTGCCTCTGCTTGCCGGCCAGCCTGCCTACGCCGTCGTATGTGTATGTCGTCTCACGCGACTGCGCCGGCCTGCCGTGGCTGACGGTCACCGTCATCCCCGTCTTCTTGCCTTTGCCGTAGGTATAGACCGTCTCCGCTATGAGGCTGCCCCCGTACCCGACACCGACGTCAACCCAGGTGGTGTCCACCGCGCCCGTGAACGAGTATGCCGTCCGCACATCCTCGACATGCCCGCCGAGCCCCTTGCGGACGGACCTGACGACCTGTCCCTTCCTGTCGTACACGTTGATGGTGCCGAGGGCCTCGCCGCCAGTCGCATACACCGCCTGCCCCGTCAGGGAGCCGGTGGCATATTCCTCCTGGTTTGTGTTGATGTTCACTGTAGGCATGGCGCTTGTCAGATGATGGCCGATGAAGCCGTAGCTGTCGTAGTAGTTGACAATCTCAAGCCGGGGGTCGCTGATGGCGTACGGGGCCGCATAGCCGGTCTGGCAGATTCCCTGGGAGCCGCTTGCGTAGGACGTCACGGAGAAGATGGTGTCGGACTGGTTGCCGCCGCTGCACGTGCCCTGCACGCAAAGCCTCCCGAGGCGGTCGTACAGGCAGAACCTGTACCGGCTGCCGAGGGCGGCGTCTTTCATGTAGGCCACGCGGTCGGCCCTGTCGTACCAGTACTGGACGGTGGCGCCTGCCGAGCCGTCCTTGGGCAGGATTTTCCTTACCACACGTCCCCTGTTGTCATAACGGTATTCGTAGGCAAACATTGTCCTGGAGCGTGAGATTATTTCAAATGCCGGCGTGAGGACGAAGCGGAGCTGCCCGAGGTCGTTATAGACATAGTACGTGTCGCCGGCGGCTGTGCGTTCAAGTACCTTCTTCCCAAGAAGATTCGTGAAGACCGTGACGCACACGCTGTCGGCGTCGTAGGACACCACCTTGCCGAGCGAGCCCGCAGGATAATACTGGAAGGACGTGTTCTCCGGGAGTGTCAGGCTGTAGGAGCCGTCCTCCGGCGCCTCGTAGTGCAGAACCTCGTCGGAGAGGGTGTTGGCGAGATAGGCCGTCCTGTCCTGCCTGCCCGCCTGTATCCACGCGTCCCCGGCGATGTCAACGGCCGTCACCCTGTCCAATACGTCGTAATGGTTCTGCGAGAAGCCGCCGTTGTCGTGGTGGAAGCCATACCCCGCGGAACTGATGGCGCTCTCGGACATGTAGTCAAGACCGCTACCAGGCACAGGAGCATACTTGCGGAACTCCCTTCCCAGGGCGTCGTATGTCGTCAGGGTGCATGCCGTGCCGCCGACGGCGCCGACGGTAGCGACGGAGACTGTCGGCCAGCCCAGGCCGTTGTAGTACTGGACAGCCTGTATGGAGTCAGTCCCGCCGGCGTCGAGCATCGTCACGGTTTTGACATAGTTCCGCGACGTGTCCTGCGAACGGGCAGGGGATGGCAGCAGCGCAAGCGCGGTCATTGCTGCCATTATTGCTACATGTATCTTGTTCGCGTTCATTTTCATGGCCTCCTGTAGTTATAGCTGTTGGTGGAGACGACATTGCCGTCATGGTCGGTGACCCTTGTCAGTCTGCCGAATCCGTCATATTCATAATAAACCGTATAGCCGTTGGGCAGCGTCTGGGATTCGATTCCGACCAGTGGCTTGAAGGTATAGGTCGTCGCATGGCCTCCAGCCGCCTTGACTGCATTGCGTATGGATGTGAGCTGCCCCGAACTTGGTGATGCAGCCTGCAACAAATTGGAAATCGTCGAGGCTCCTATGGCAGCCACCACCTCAGCATAGGTAAGACCTTCAATCTTGGCGACAGGATACTGACCTTTGTATGACCAGAGATAAACTGTCTCAATACTGTCGACCACTATGGAACGGACATTCCTCTTCTCGTCGTATGAGTAAAACGCACGTGTCTCTGGTGTCTCGCTGCCTATGGATGTGGAAAGTGAACGGGGCAGATAATAGAGCGTGTCATTGATTACATTGGCCGCATAGGTCGTATGTTTGGTGCTTATGCGTTTCTCCTGGTTGTTTTCCACCAATATGCTTTTGCTTTCCACCACGTCGTTCAGTCTGTGGGCATTCCTCATGCTTAGGCTGACACCGTCTTCTCCGTCTGCCGTATAGGTGATTTTCGTCCGCAGGACCTGGTTGGGCAGACCCGTGCTATCATCTATCTGTGACACTTGGTGGTTGACCGCGTTGTAGAGATAGTCCTTCGTCTTGATGATGGTGCTGCCGTTCGGGCAATATTCCGTGGATATCGTCTTTGACAATTCAACTCTGGACAAGATGTAGGGATAGCGCCTTACGTCTACGACACCCTCCGGTCCGGGGTCGTACATGTTTGTCGTGATTGTTGGAGTGGTGCTCGGATAGTCGTATACCACCAGTGTCAGCGGGGCAGCGGGAGCCCCAGGCCCATGATTGAGACATTTATAGTTAACAACCATATTTGTGGCATAATGGTCAACCATGCTGTTCTCGTATGTGTTTACTGTTTTTGCAACAATGGCATCCGATGCGTCACGTATCTCCTGACTCAGTATTTGTCCATTGTCAAAGGATAAATAATAGTTAATGTTGTACATATTTTGAGGCTCATTGTTCCTGTAGGATGTGACAACGCGTTTCTCCAGATGGCCTGCCGCGTCGTACTTGCTTTTCGTCACCTTGGAATAACCGACGATGCCCGGGTTGCAGGATGTGAAGAATGCGGGCATGCGGGAATGCCCGGTGCCTAATGTGTACACGCCGACGGTATGTGTTCCCGGAGCGCCACCCACGGGATCCATGTTATAACACAGCGCATAGTCTATCGTTTCTATCTTGTCCAGCAGTTTTCCGGAGGTCAGCCCGTTGGAATTGTAGTCGTATGTGGTGTAGCTGATACCCTCGCCGTCATGGTCGAAATTGCTGATTTTCTTTATCCGCAATCCTCCGCATGCCAGCGTATAGCTTGTTTGTGTCACAGTTTGATTATACCAGCCGTTCAAATAACATCTGATGCTGAACGGCTTATTATGGTTGTTGTTGACCGGTATTATCAAAAGAAAATAATTTCCTGCTGGGAGGGTGACATCCTGTATATGGGAAGGCTCCGGGGAATAGGGGAGGAATGTCACAGGAATGGAGTCCACCAGGTTGTATGTCTGGTTGTTCTGTGGGTCCTGCTGATATATTTTTACCTGCATGTCTTCCCCATACAGCAGACTGTCACCATCGCACTGTAGATAAAGGTCGGCTGTGATCTCCTGTGTCAATGTGAAATCCTTCCTCTGCTCGCTCTGGTCCGTCACCAGTACATTGTATTGGTTCGGATAGCATGTGAATCTTGCCAGGACGGACAAGTCATACAGGTTTTCCCTGTATTGCTCGGTGAGTGTGAAATCCCCCGTGAGGACACTGTTCGGCTCATATTCGTATGTGGTGTAGCCTCCCGTGGGATAGTCCACCCTGTTTAGCATGGCAGCCTGCATGAAGTAGCCGCGGCTGTACCTGTCGGCGCCGTTTATTGAGTAATTATCCAGCGTCAGGGTATAATTCGTTGACATGAATCTCTGCGGTGCCGGGACCAGCGAGTATCCCCGTCCCGACACATTGTTTTCCCTTCCGTTGTAATATCCCCAGAAGTCCTGCGCACAGGATCTTTTTGACGGCAGTTCCAATGTATTGTAGGAAAAACTGGTCGTAAGCGTGTCACGGGAGGCAATCTCCTTGACATTGTCCAGTTTCAGCCGGTATTCAGAATGAGTTCCCGAGGGTGCCGGGGCATAGTTTCCTCCGACACTGGAATAGCCGAACCTGTCGTAGGAGAACACAAAGTTCCTGATCGTGGTGTTGTTGCTTGACAGGACCGTTATGGCGTCCAGTCTTTTCCCGCTGCATTCATTGCTGTTCGACGTGGTGAAGGTCACCGTCTGGTTGCCGGCCTTTATCTCCCTGAGGTGACGGCTCGTCACATTCGTACCTGAGTTCACACTCTGAAGGAAACTGTTATATGCCGGTTGTGAGACGTTCGAGCAGCATGTCTGTCCTCCCCCGTGTACGACTGGCAGCCTGTAGGATTCAAACCTTGTCGACCGGCTTGGCCTTGTGAGAACGTCGTATATGAATTCTACTTTCTCTCCCGTAGGAGACTCTATCTTTGTGAGATACCAGCAGGATGTGTATCTCGCGCCTGTCTGGGTGTCAGACTGAAACTTGTCTCCTTCCTCAAAGCTGTAAACATATCCGTCAGAGTCCGTTATTGTCCATTCGTCTATATCTGGTTGGTTGCCGATGCCAGTCTGGGGGTCTGAATGATATTCCGGCTCGACGATGAAGTCCTCCCCGGCCTTGCCTATGTTGAACACTTTCAAGGTGAACGGGTCGATGAAGAACATGAATGACTTGCCCATGACATTGACGGAATAGAAATCACGCTCGCCATACCCCCAGTCAACATATTCCTTCATTCCCCATCCTCCTCCGATATTGTCAGTATAGGAAAGGACAAAATCCAGTGAATTATATGGGAGACTTGCCATCCAGTTGGAATTCTCATTGGAATCATATTGATAGTACCTGGTCTGGGTCTTGTATTCAGTGTTCCCATAAGTCGCAAAACTGAACTTGGATGTCAGGTACTCAGTCCATAACTCATTGGAGATGTCCGGTGCGTTATACATGTCATGTCCGCCGGCACATACGTAATTGATGCAGCCACCGACCGACAGGTTCCATCCGAGTCCTACCCAGGATGCCTCTTGTTCCACCTTGATGCCGGACGCGTCATATCGCAGAACGATGGGGATTTCGATGTCCTTGCACTTTATCGTGTATAGTGGAACTGAGATGTCCGCCGTTCCGGTGTATTCATTTACCGATTCTTCCCCGTATTTTTTGAAGGCAGATGCCTCAGGCGTCCTGAAATGGTCGAGGTTGAGTGCTTCTTGTATGTCATCCGCCATTACTGACAGGGAAGAGGAAATAAACATATACCCTGCCAGCACTACTGCTTTCTTTATTGTGTTTTCTATATTCTTCATAGTGTCACTTTCTCGCTATAGACTTTTCCGTTGACGTTGATGTAGAGAATGTAGATCCCCGGCCGCAGGCCGTTGCAGTCAATCTGAACCGAATATCCCTGTCCGGCTTGCTGCGTCCATTGGTTATATATGAATAAAAATCCCATGTGGTTGGCTACAATAGTTGAAATGGTGGCATCTTCGTCGAGGTCATAGAGCAGATGGATTGTTTTCCCCTCGGTCTCCACATCGTAATGGATGATATCATTGACTTGCTGGCCTTCCTCGGAAAAACCTTCCTGCTCACCTGTTTCATCTTCCTCATCTTCTTGTGTAATGTAATAGGCCACTTGTTCCTCAGGAAGATTGCAGCAGGCATACCTGGTGGTGCCTATCGCTTCCGTGTCGTGGAATGTCGTGCTTGTCACATCCTCGATAATAGGATACTGGGACGCTGGCAGATACCATTCATAGCGCTCGTCGATAACCAGTGTGAGTTTGGCGGAATCAAGGGCCGCGGAGTCGAGGTCCATGCAGATAGAGTAAGAGTCAATGGTGTGTACCCTCCGCACATTCCTAATCGTGTCATTCTCTGCAAGCACTATGGCACCGTCGGCATCCACTTTTACAGTTGTCGTGCCTACCTCACGGAACGGATGGTCGCCGCAGTACATTCCCTCGCATCTGAAGCTTTTGCTGACAGAGTCGCCATATTCAAGGGGAAATTTTTTGGAGACTTTGTTCACAGTGTATTCCCTTTTCTCCAAAGACGACTCGCTGCCGATGAGAATGAGCGTGTCGGGGGGGGGCAATAATAACTGATTTTACCAGGTTCCATAACGGACACAACGCCTGTGCTGTCCTTGATGAACATCACCTGTGAAGATTTCTTAGAGCCGAGTTTCTCGGAGAAGTCCCACACTTTGTTCCTTCCTCCCATGCCGGGGGAGAAATAACGGATTCGGCTTTTCACCAGGCTGTCTGCCGATGCCGGCTCCATTTCGGACAAATTCACCTGAGCATGGGCCGATGTTATTCCGAATAGCAATGCTAATGCGGAAATGAGAAAATGGTATTTCATCTTATGTTTTTTTATTTGACAACATATTTCCTTCCATTTTGGATGTAGATGCCTGGTTTCAAATATCTGGCATCCATTTTTATCCCCTGTGTTGAGTAGCAATTGTTCAAAATAGCCTCATTGTCCATCTGTCTTTCATGAATGAAATCTACTTGGGGCGTGGGAATCTCGCGCTCATAAATCAGCACGTTGTTGCGTGTGAATTTTGTTAAAACAAAGCGTTGGAGCATCCTTAATTCATCAAGTTCCCCTCTTATAAGACCACATGCGGTTTGGCCGAGATATCTATATATTTTCTTTTCAACTCCCAAAACAGTATATGAATAGTATTCGTATGTGTTCCCATCCAACAAAATTTCCTGAGAATGATTCAGCTCTTGAACATTATATGAGTTTCGATTAACTCTGATTATCATGTCATTTTCTTGCCAATTGAAATCATATATGAGGAGTTCGTCACAAACGATGGAATCTCCACCTGGAAAAACAGGGGAATAACTTCGATAAAAGATTTTGTCTTCTTGCTCTCGCAAGAAATATCTTCCAGTTTTACCTATTTCGGCTGGGTTGTTAGTGTTTTCAATAATTTTGTAAAATACATTCTTATAATTCTTAGCATCTATAATCGTGTCTTCTCCTACATAATTGACATATCTGGCAAAAGAGACCGGATTATAGGAATTTGTATCATAATCTATGTCAACATATCCCATATCCGTGTACACCTCCTCCCAAGTCGTGCCAACTGGGTAGTGTTCTAATTCCGATTCTTGCGCGATGGAAAGACTCCACGACAACAAAAGTGTCACTGCCAAAAACAAGACGCGTAAAAAAAGTGATTTCTTCATAACCATAATGATTCTTACCTCTATTGAATATAAACTTTTGTTGAGGCAATGTTGCCATTTTTGTTAACTTGAACTCCATAGATTCCCGATGTCCAACCTGATGTGCTCACATGAATGCTATTTCCCTCGACAGTTTGTGAAACTCTTCTGATACCAGTTGTTACATTCGTGATGGTCAGCTGCCATTCTCTTGCTTTCCTTTCGGAGTTTAATAAGAATTCTCTTTCGGCATTGTCAACTACATCCTCTATATAAATATCAAGTCCTCCTCCTGATTGAGTGGCATGGATGATAGGTCCAATAATCCCATTGTTTCTCACAATGGTAGTTATAAGATACGGTATGTAGTTATGTTTCATGATGGCTACGTAAGTACTACCATCAAGGCTCTACAACTAATCATTTTTAAAAGCGGACTCATACATTTTTATGAGACTTACAAAGTGATGCCTCCATAGAAAATGTAGTTTCCGCTGATGATTTGTAATTGGTAGTCGCCATTGAGATAGGAAGGCAGTACGAGTGTTGAACCTAAGATGTAGGTCGAATATTCAACCTCATTCTCTTCATTCACCAAACGGAGTTCCATGTAGTCACAGGATGTGATGAATGTCAGTATATTGTCCTCTATCTCAATTGAAGGGACAATGACTGGATTGCGCTGAGGCTCATCTTGGTCATTTGTGGGATCAATAAAACCAACTTCGAGATTTACCAGCACAGGTTCAGCACTCACATGTACATTTGTCAGTGACAGCAGGGCCACTATTAATGCAAACAGGAATAAGGATTTTCTTTTCATAGTGTTAAAATTTATAAAATTGTTGCGACAAAAATAGGATATGTTGATTCATTACAGACAAATCAAATGCAAAAAAAATTATTTGCAAAGTGTCAGAAAGGACAAAAAAAACACCTAATTCCCTTATTTAAAGGGGATTAGGCAGGCCTGATTTTTTTACACTGTTTTTTCACTTTTTGGCGGTTTATACCAAAAAGATGGTTTTAGAAGGAAAGAATCCTATAGTGTCTGGAAAGATTCTGGTATAATGTCCGAGTCGTATTATCATTGAACAAAGCCAGGTTAACGTCCTTACGAAGGTTGCTCACCTGGGAAGATGAAATACAAAGCAAATTGACAATTTCTCCTGGTTTAAGATTTAATATAGTCAGCAGACACACATTTTTTGCAAGGGGAGTTATGTCAGGTGAGCTATCCAAGTCTGTTATGAGATCAGGAAAATGTTCCTTGGCAGCATCGCCAAGGGTGAACATATCAGTTTTGCTTAAATTTCGTTGGCTGTCTTTTGCATAAATCTTGATTCTCCTGACAATGCCAAGATTGAAGAAAGCAATGGAAGGTTTTGTATATTGAGAGATTTTAAGTTGCTGTTCCAGTTGTTCGATTTTTACCGTATATGAATTGAGTTGTTGAATTAGTTTTTCCTTCTCAACCTTATGTTGATTGTTGAGTGTATCGATGATTGCTTGTGACTCGGCATTTCCCTTATTGGACGAATTAATCACATTATCAAGCTTCTCATCCGACTGTTGTAATTGTTTCTTTATTTCATTGTAATTCTGTAGTGCTTCTGCGTATTCTATTTGTAGTTCTTGAAGCATTTTTTGTTTCTTCCTGTATTTCTGTTTAAAGAAGATGGCTGCAATAATCAATATAATTGATAGAATAAGAAGAAAGATTACAAAATAAAGACGTTTATTGGCTTTTTCGCTGTTCTCAAGTGATTGTTTCTGATAGTGATTGTAGTTGTAGCTGGCTATCATTTGAGCTGTCAACTCCCTGTCTTTCAATACGGCAGCAGAATCCATGGACTCACAGTAAAGGTCTGCATATTTGGCTATGGAGTCACCTATATGTTTTTTTTGATACACCCCTAACAATCCTTTGTACATGGGATTGAAATCAAGAGGAGTCATGTTGGGACGATAAATCTTCCCATAACACAATTCTGCTGAATCTAAAAGGTTGATGCCCTCGTAATACCTACCTTTATAATAATAGTACTGACGTTTAGAAGGAGGCAGCTCATGGTTCTCGTCAAACAATGTACATCCTGCCTCATATTTATCGATTAAGTCCTTCAATGCTGCTAAATTTGTTGGTTGCTCCGCATAGATATACATCAGCATGGTGGATGCCTTCAGTTTTTCCTGAGAGTATCCATACTTCTCGTAGAGGCTGAGGGCTTCTTTTAAAATGGTCTCTGCGCTGTCGTTCTTGTTCTGAAGTAAATACGGACTTGCCATCATCTTATACTCATGGATGGCAACTAATGTGTCACCTGAAATAAGTGTATAGTGATAGGCTTTTTTCCTGGCTTCAATTACATCGGAAAACAACAGTTGGTTGTAATATAGGTTGGCCATTTGAGAATATGCTTTCCCGAGAGTTTTATAGTCACAATCAGTAGCTGTTGTATCAGCACAATTGACAGCATCCTGCCAGGTTTTGACGGCTCTGGGGGCCTCGCCCATATCGCGATAGGCACAGCCGAGGAGATAATGGGCACGGATGCGTTCATTGGGAGTTCCATGACTGTCAAAATAAGTGGCGGCCTCTATCAATAGGCTGTCAGAGGTGATGGGGATATAGGAACAGTTCAGACTGTCTGCCTTATCAAGCACGGCAAGCATGGCAGCATGACGGCTGCTGTTATCACAAGATACTATAGGAAGCATACATATAATAATGCTTAATATAGTATATGAAATGTCGTTGCGAAAATGCCTGTTCATTTCTATTGCAGTCGTTGAAGTGTTATATATTCAGGTGTAACATGCGATACTATCTTGTTTTATTCTATCAGATATGGCAGATAATGACAAAGATTACTAACTGATTGTTATTTTTGGTATTTTCAAGTGTACTATCGTTTTATGTTGCAAAATTAAAAAAAATTATCTAACTAAAAATAAGAATTGTTTTTTTTCAACTATAAACAAAATAAATAGTGGAAATCAAAGGATACAATTCGTCACAGGTATCTTCTTGAAATACCTGCATTTTATTTTTTTAAAAGACTATCGCCTTCTTTCACGATAGAAACTTCAACAACAACTGTCTCTTTTAGGAACAAAGCAGCTACAAGTTAGATATGGTATGTTCCAGGAAATATATGTGTTAAAGATAAAGATTAAGCAGGTTAAAATCGTTTTAATCTATATTTGTCTTTTAACCAACTGAATATCAATATATTATTATTATATTCTAAAAATCAAGCATGTTCGGGAGCCTGCTTGACGACGGTTTCCCTTACTTGACCGTCCTCAACGGTCACGATTGTCACTTGCGGGGCCTTGCTGAAGTGAGGCCACAACTGTCCCTCGTTGGTAGGGATGGCAATTTTCTGATTTTGTTTCATTGTCGTATTTGTCTTTTAATGAGAATAATCATTTTTTTCACCTGTAATCTCTTTCCTGAAAAGAAACATCTCATCGTCCTCGCTCCAGTGCCCTTCTTCCTCCTCGGGGATGGCCGGACCATGGAAATGCTTGTTCCAAAACTCCACGATATGGAAACCGCAGCGGTTGACATAGAAGTGTATGTTGCGTTTCTCGAAATACGGGGTGATGGTCTCCCAAACCTTGATTTCTGGATGCAACCGCTCAACGGCTTGCCAAGCTGCCTGACCGATGCCCTTGCTGTGGGCGTTAGGATTAACGAAAAGCAATTCCAACTCTCCTTTTTGGATATCCTTTTCAATGCTCAGGACAAGGCCGCCGACTTTCTCACCGTCACAGAAGATGCGATATGCCTCGGCTTTCTCTCCATCAATGGAGCCTTCGATGGTGCTTCGGGAAATCACTTCATCACCCTCCTCACAATGCTCGTCACGCATTCCGAATTCCTGTTGTGCACCATACTTGAATGCCCACTGGTTGTCAAGAATGAATTGTTCCCGGTCTTCCGGTTGAAGGGGAATCAATTTGACTTCAAGTTTTTCCATACTTCATATATACGCAGTTAAATGGAAAGATATCCAATTGAACTATCTTTTTTGCAAAGGTAATATTTTTTCATGAATCCACAATAAAATATATATCCGCTACAGTCATTGGGGACAAACGACTGCAGCGGACACTCGGTTTTCACCTTTTTTAGTTAGTCTCCACCCATTTCTTCAAGTCGTCCTTTGATACACGATTCAGCAGTTTGCCCTCCTTCCAATTGACATTAGAATAGGCGGCTTTCAGGTCTTCACTGGCTTTCTTGATGTCACTGCCGCCGGAGGTGGCGAAGGGGATGAGGGCCTTGCCCTTGAAATCGTAGGACTCCATAAAGGTATTAATGATAGTAGGGGCGGTGTACCACCAGATGGGGAAACCGACATAGACCACATCATAGTCTTGCATGTTCGTCAACTTGTTAGTGATGGCAGGGCGAGAATTTTTGTCCTGCATCTCTACTGACGAGCGGCTTTGCTTGTCACGCCAGTCAAGATCTGCATCAGTATAAGGTTGCTCAGGCTGAATCTTGTGCAGGTCTCCACTCGTCACCTCTGCCAACTGCTTGGCCACGCCCTCCGTCACGCCTGTCTTTTTCTGTAGGTTCTGAAAAGATGGTTGACAATCTCACGAAGTTACTGAAAGAGGATGGCTACCAAATATTGAGTGGCCCGAGAACCACAGGCGACGGCTACTATGAGAGTTGCATTATAGGACCCGAGAAGATTCTAATTGAGATAACAGAATAATATAGATAGTAATAAAAGTTATGACGGCATACTATAGACATGGACGCTGGAGCCTTGGGCCGAGGGTAGGTAATTGATGCCCCACCAACACATCTGCAAGAGTACAAACGAAATGAGCAATACCCACAGGGCGAGTTTTGGCTTGTGTGTGGGTATTTGCCTGTAATGCACATATACCAGATAGGCGAACCAGGTGATGGCGGCCCATGTCTCCTTGGGGTCCCACGACCAATAATGTCCCCAGGCCTCCTTGGCCCACAATGCCCCTAAGAGCATGCCAATGGTCATGAAAGCCAAGCCGACATACACCAGGTTATCCGTGATGTCGAATTCTTCGTCGGCAATATTGTCTTTCCGGAAGAACAACAGATAGAGTGCCATCACAGCCGAAGCACCCAACACGGCGTAGGCGAACATATAGACGATGACATGCGGGGCGAACCAAGGACTCTGCAGGGCCGGCATCAGCGTCTTGGAATGAATCTCTGGCTTGAAGAGGTTGACGCAGATAAACACCAACGCCAGGACGGTAGAGAATGAGAGAATCCATTTGTACTTCCAACGGAAATAGACGATGATGCCCGCCAGCGGCAGGAAGAACGAGTACCAGAGGCGCGTCTCGCCCATTGTCCTTAATGGTGGTCGTTCCAGCGATATCCAAATCATCAGGATGAAACTGAAGAACACGATGAGTCCTATGATGGTCGATGCATAGGCCATCGTCTTCCTGTCACGCCATGCTGCCCAGGCTCCTATGGCCCACAGTAATACTGCTGCTATTGCAAAATATATGAATTGCTCCCAGGTCATACGCGTCTCCTCCCACCGAAAACAAACATACATACAGCACCGCCCAGCATCATATAGATGCCCGTATAAACCAGCGGCAGCCATGGATCGCTCACCAGTTCAAGAATGCTTGTCTGGCTCATGGCACCCATCTGTGTGTCGTAACCGTATTGGTAAATCTTCCAACCGTCCACCTCTACGGGCTTGTTCACTTCTACAGTGGTCAAGATATTCCTGCCCGACTTAGTCAGAATCTGGATGTCTGAAGCAAAGCGACGGGGAGAACCGTCATCGTAGGTCTCCATGACAAACTCCTTCAGTTCGATGGCGATGGGCATCTCCACAATCTGCTGCTTCGAGGTCAATGCACGCCACTCGGGCTCTCCCTTCACCGTAATCATCTTCAGCCGCTGCATGTCGGCATTACCCAAGGTGGCGGTGGTCATCGCGAGAAACAATCCCAAATGATTCAGCAAGAATGAAATGTCTTTTTTCAAATTGAAAAATGAAAATTGAAAAATGAAAATCCGCTGGATAATAATCTGCCCCAGAATAACGGCGATATACACATAAATCAGTATGAAAGGCCAGAACGACAACATGTTGTTCAGCCATCTACCGTCAACAGTCTGCCGCGTCAGTCCCATGATGACAGTAAGCATGACGGCATAAATCAAAGCGGGTATAGCGGCCTTGTAGGTGCCGATGAACAGGAAGCCGTATACCTTCTTCCTGAGAAGATAGATGATGGCAATGATACCAAGAAATCCTGCCAACACAATTCCGTTGACAGGCCATCGGAAAGCATACCAATCGACAGGACCGACACTCAATTCCAGCATCAGTCCCGCAAAGATAAGGCCTCCTCCAACGAGGAAGCCTTCTTTCATTCCATAGGGTTTAGTCCACATCACTTTTCGATGAGTTTGACCTCAAGTCGAGTTTGCTTATGCTCGGCAGAGTTGAAGAAAGTTTGGCTCTGCTCTCGCTAAATCACGACCTTTCCGTTCTTTTTCGCCTCTTCAATCCACTTCGGAACCACCTCTTGGAGGAAGCGCTGCTTCTTGCCATTCAGAGTGTTCATATCGAGACCGATGGCAGCCTGTGCCTTTGCCTTGGTGGAATAGTCAGGCACGGGGATTTCGCCGGTATGTCCATACTTGGCTGCAACACGAGCGATAAGCAGACGGGCCTGCTGGGCATAATCCACGGAGTGGGACAGCAGTCTGGTCACTTCCTGAGGAGCATGGAAAGTGGCTCCATGCGAGGCAATGGCATAGTCCCAGCGCCACTGGCTCTTGCGCAGCAGAGCCTGGATGGGTTTCAACTCGGCTTCTGTGGCCCCCTTGTCAATAAGGAACTTCGTCTCGAAGTGGGCACGGGCAAGTTCCTGTTCGGCGCGGTTGCGCACCTCGGTGCACTTGTCCTGACGGTCATAGACGTTCTGACGCAACACTTCTGCATCCTGACGGTGACAGGTCTGGCAAGTACGGTCGATTTTTGCAAGCGGAGACATGATTTGGTGATCGCTGAACTTCACGCCGCCCTCTTGTTTGTATGGCATGTGGCAGTCGGCGCAAGACACGCCACGCTGGGCATGGATGCCGTGTTGTGACATTTCATAGCCTGGATGCTGGGCTTTCAGAATCGGGGTCTTCGACAGCGGATGGATATAGTCATAGAATCCGATGCTGTCGTAATATTCTTCAGCAGCCTCGCAAGTCAGGCCCTTGTCGTGCGGGAACACCAAATAGTTTGCCTTGCCGGGATTGTTGGGGTCGTCGGGCTTGATGAAATAGTACTCAACGTGGCACTGGGCGCACACCAGCGAACGCATCTCCTGATGACTTTGTTTCCTGATATCCAACCCTCGACGAGAGAATGCCTCGTAGATTGCAGGACGGGCAGGCCGCAGATCCATCGTCCTGGCATCATGGCAGTCGCTGCAGCCAACTGAATTCATCATCTCCGCACCTAGTCCGCTCCACTTGCCCTCATAGGCATAATAGTTTGCAGGGTCGAAGACAGACTTCGAACCACTCAGTTCGCGCATCATACGGGGCACGTCGGGTCCCTTGCAAGTCCAACACGTGGCCGGCTGCATATCGCTGTCGCCATCGATGCCCGGATTGCCGGTGCGCAGAATCTTGCGCAGGTCCTCGATGCAGTGTTTGTGACCACGGGGAGTATTGTAGTGGCGTGAGAATGCATAGCCAGCCCACAGCACCACCATTTCGGGACGTTGCTCGAGCACATCCACCTCCTGCGACGAGTTGTACATCGACTTGAACGTGGTGTCCTCCGTCATCGCCCATGTCTCATACTCACGAGGATAGTCGGCCTTAAACTTCTCGTTCACCGCCACGATGCTGTCCTCAAACACCGTGCGCTTGTTGTTGAACACGCTCGCCACTTCCGCACGTCGCTCCATCAACGACGAAACGAGCAGTCCCAACAGGAACACAACAACCATTGAGCCTATGAATAGTGCCCAACCTTGCCATTTCTTTAGTTTCTTTGCCATATCTTTAAAGCTTTATTATTTCGCTACTGATGTTTCACATTGAGCTCACTCACGCTAGGCGGAGTTCGAGCGACCTTGGTTCTGCTCTTACTTCATCGTGGCCTTCACTTTTTACCCAGAAGTCCTTGTAGCCAATTTGGTACTGGTGATGGTGGCAGCGGTGTCACTCCTTCTGCATTTGGCGTTGACATCAGTGAGTTCATTCCACCATGAGGTACCTGACGATGACAGTCCCAGCATGCTTTACCCTCGCCACGTTTTGCTGCCATATAGTTTATGCGCCCCGTATTAACAATCTCCTGATTCAGCTGCGTATGACAACGAATACAATTGTCCATAATCACTTCAGCACTCTTTTCCTCGGCCATAATTGCCTGGCGCTCGGAGCGAGTGACAAAATAGGCCGTGTGTTTCAACCCATCAAAAGCCTTAAACCCATACTTCACGAAAAAGTTCTGGTGGGGCACATGGCAGTCGTTACACGTGGCGTCGCGTCCATGCGAGGAGTGGCTCCACGTGGCATAATAAGGTGTCATGATGTGGCAGTTGACGCATGCCGACGGATTGTCGCCTACGAAATAGGTGTGCGCCCTGAGCAGGTACATGAACAACCCACCGAGGCCACAAATCACACCCGCCAAAACCAGCAAGCCAACTTTCTGCTTGTATGAGAATAAATCTTTAAGTGTTAACAACTTTTTCCAACTCATACGTAAGAATTTCAATTTTGGCGTCAAAAATAATCATTTATGAGGATGCCAGATGATAACATTTGTGCCCCTGACCATATAATTATTGTTAAAACCATTTAATTTATCACACTTTTTCTTATTTTTACAATTGTTATGGATATAGATACACTTCATGGGCTGAAACAATGCCCACTATTCAATGACTTGACCGAATCAGAGATCATCGATCTGATGCACACGGTTCGGTATAGGATTGTTCGGTATCACAAGGGCGAGATTCTTGCCATTGAAGGCAATGTTTGCCAAAATGCCGACATCATCATCAGCGGCGAGATGGTGGCGAATATCACAGGTCCCTCAGGACGTATTGTCCGGGTGGAAACCCATAAGGCAGGCAAATTGCTGGCTCCCGCCTTTCTCTTTGCCTCGGACAACAAATATCCTGTGACTGTTGAGGCGACTACCGAGACCTCCGTTTTGCGCTTGACGCCTGATGATCTTGAGAAGATGCTCGACAGCGACCAGAGGCTGATGATGAACTACATTCGGTTGCTTTCCAACATCATCTCCCATCTGACCAAAAAGGTACGGATGCTTACCATGAATGTGCGCGAGAAGGTAAGTTTGTATCTGAAGGAGCAGAGCAGGCTGCAACAGACCAACCGTATCCTCCTACCCATGTCGCGGCAGGAACTGGCCGACCACTTCGGCATTCAGAAATATTCATTGCTGCGTTGTCTGAATGAATTGAAACAGGAAGGCGCCATCCTTGTTGAAGGCCGGCATATCCAAATCCTTTCGTTACAGAAGTAGGTCTATTTCAACCATGCCCAGCGTTTGGCCCAGTCTGCCATGATTTCCTCACGGATGATAATCTGATTGTGGGCACCGGCACTATTTTTCCAGTAGACGGCAGGAGCGTAACTGCCCATCAACCACTGCGGGCCAACGATGTTGTCCGTATCGTGGGAGGTCATCATCACACCTTCGTCCTCGATGACACGCTCTTTATCGTCTTGATCGAAAAGCAAGCCCCAAGTATTCTTCGGTTTCACATTGAATACCTGAGACAAGAGTTCATAAGCCTGTGTTACCGACTCCGTTTCCTACGCTGAAGCTTGGTCGATGGCGAAGGGTGAGAAGCCAAGTGCCTGATGTTCGCCGAAGGAATATAGCGCGCACGCCGCTGTTCTCGCAACATCGGCTCCCGGGGATGAATAGGCGGTTCTTAAGTTTACCACCATCTTGTGGTCTTAAAGGCATCGCATAATGCGAAGCCCACGACTTGAATCCCGTGTCATAGATGTCAGGGGCGAGAATGTCGATGCTGGGAGCACCAGTCTTCCAGATATCAACCAAATGAGCCAACGAACCATAGTACACACTTTAAGTTTCGCAGGAGAAAAATCAAGTAATTAGTCCCCCTCCTCCAAGGAGGGGTTAGGGGAGGTCTTTGTACCACAGCTGCTGATGGCCATCAAGGCATCAACCACCAGATACCGATGGATAGACACAAATATGCGGCATGAGTGAAAAAAACGAAAATAAACTTTGCCACAACGGAAATTTTTAGTATCTTTGTAGCACCGTGAAACTATACGCTGTTGTCAAAGAAAGAACTCTGGCTCACATTGTCTGTTGTCTGCCTTGCGGGTCTGAAGGACTATGACTATTGCTTTAGCAACATAGGTTCACTGGTCTGAGATTGGGGGGGTGTTATAGCCCACAAAAAGGTTCAGTATTAAATAAATTTGCCAACTTATGATGATAAAAAGAAAAATCTGGAAAAGCATAGGAGCAATCATTCTGCTTCTGATGTTTCATGTCGATGCCATGGCAACAGACTACAACTTTCCTGGCGTGGACATCACCATTAATCAAGATGACGGTATTGCGGTAGTCAGCCTCAGTACCAGTGGAGCCATATCTGCTAATGCAGAATGGCCGAACAACCTCATTCTTCTACCATGGGATCGAGTGTCCTTCATCCAATTTAAAAGCGTAAACGGTGCAAGTTATAATAGTGATGACTGGGCTACAATCGCTCGAATTATTAACAAAGCCACTCTTCCCGAGACAAATACGTTGGCACTTGATTTCTCGGAAATCACTATTGACGACAATCTCTTCTCTTTCCAGTCGGTAACCAAAAGAAATAAAATCACATCTGTGGTGATGCCCAATGGCTTGACAACACTTGCCGATGGAGCCTTCAACGGCTGTACCAGCCTCAACAATGTGGGATGGAGTACAGCCTTGACAAGTATCGGAGCGACGGCCTTCTACAATACGGGCTTCACCTCTATCACAATCCCCGAGGGTGTGACGAGTATCGGCAAACAAGCTTTTGCATTTTGTGGTTCGCTGGGCAGTATCACTTTTCCAGCCACTCTTCAAAGTGTCGGTGAGGATGTCATCATGGAAAGCCCTGTCTACGCCTTATACTCACGTAAATCCACACCGCCCGACGCACTCGGCGACTTCAGCACCTCTGATTCCCCTGAAGTATACAATACTGCATACAACTGGAGCATCCCAAAGGATGAGTTCGACTTTTACTCCCACTGCATCCTCTATGTCGAGCCCCGAACAGAAGTTTTTGAAGCATATAGCAATGCTCCATATTGGCAAAAGTTCTTCATTAAAGGTATGGTGAAAATCTACCTGCGCCCCACAGACCTGCAACGTCCACAGGTGTCGGGAGTGCAGCAACTGGTGGTGCCAAATCCCAACGTCAACGAATACGACTATAACTGTATTATCAATACTGTCTATGTACGGAGCATGGACCCCAGCAAATGGTACACCATCATGCTGCCATTCGATGTTTCCTACACCCTACTGCAAGATGTTTTCGGTGAAGATACCCAAGTGTGGGGCTATTCCGGTGTCTATGACAACACGCTCTGTTTCGACCAACCTGTCACAGAGGCTGGAGAAGGGATGGTAGCCGACACGCCTTACCTGATTAAACCAGGCGTGGGAAAAGGGGAATATGAATTCAACGGGCTGTATGTGGATTACACACAATTTGATGCTAGTCCGAGTCCGAGTCTTGCCGTGGCTGGTGGCCAGAAAGGAACAGAGCAATACACCTCTACCTACCAAGGCACCTACACCAACCAGGAGATACCTACATACGCATACTACTTGAAAAACAACTTTTTCTATTATATGCCAGGCGAAAACACCACAAAGGGGTGGAAAGCCTATGGTGGTATCGTCTATGTCTATGACGAGAGTAACGTAGAACCGGGTACCAATGTCAGTGTCTTTGACTTGGCCGTTGGACATTCAGGTGATGCCAGCGTCATCGAATCATATCAAATGGAGACGAAGGCGTCTGACCAACTACTCTATAATTTGGCGGGTCAGCAGGTTCGTCAACCTAAAAGAGGCATCTATGTGAGAAATGGAAAGAAAATCATCATTAAATGACAAGGAGGATACAATGAAAATAACATACAAAAAGCCCAATATCTACAAGGAAAGCATGGGAAGCGAATGTATGGCTCCCGTTGTATTGTCAAATCAAAGCATCGGTGGGAACGTGAACCCTATTGGTGGCGAAGGCAAAGTTGACGACGAAGCCGATGCCAATATCTACCGACCCTCATTGTGGGATGAAGAGTAACAGTCGCTTCCACCTGAGCAATCTGTGTCATCAGAATACATAAAGCACCACCCTGCCATGACAGATGTCTTGACAGTGTGGTGTCGATTATTCTATAATACTCCCGTTTTTT
>JAFZAE010000244.1 GCA_017548385.1 Prevotella sp. | reverse complement strand
GATTATGGATTTACATACAAACTTGGCTTCAGATTATATCAAACAAACATTGGTAGTTTCATACGAGTTTCTGGCATATGTAGTGTTTAACATTCTATACTTATTGTTGATGGGATATATAAGAATAAAAAGGATAAGTTAGGCTGCGGCTCAAAAATGAAAATAAATAAAGATTTATTTTGTATTTTATTCAGTTTGCACTAACTTCCATATAACAACATCCCCTAACTTGCTTCCCGAAGCCTATCATCCAATCTCTGTAGTGCTTTTTTTGTCCGTTCTATTTTTCTGATCAACAACTCTTTTTCATCGCATCCTACTTTTGTGGGATCGTAATCCTGCTTATATTTGACCATGGCATAGATTATTCTTGCGATTTTATGTGCTGTGGCAACGATTGCCTGCATGTGTCCACTTCTGGCTTTCATCCTTCTGAAGTATGCGCCCATCTCACTTTTCTCCGCCTTGACGGTGTTGGCACAAACCCTAAGTACGATTCCGACAGGGTTTTTCCTTTTTGGAATATGGCTTGAGACCAGCTTTCCACCTGTGATTTTATTGTTTGGGACGATATTGCACCATTTGCAAAACTTGGCGCACGTGTCAAATTTGCTGACGAAGTCATGTCCAAGCTCCGCGACAAGCTGCAGCATGGAGTTTGTACTCATGCCAGGTATGGCCATGATGTTAGTCCCCCATATCATATGGGCATACATCTCCATGTCAATCGCCACTGCGTTTTTCTGTGATGTTCGTTTCTTCACCCGCACCAACTGCCTTGCCCCGTCATTGTCTATTTGCGCTGTATATCGGACAATTAGTGATTCTATCTGCTGGTCACATTCCCGTATCTGTCCCTGATAAAAATCATAACAGTCCACGCTCTGCCGAAGCATGAAGAGAATGTCCTCGTCCCAAGTCCCTTCGAGGGATTTCGCAACCGTCTCCTTGGATGCCTTGCAATGTTTGTCTGTCATTTGCGAAAGGGATATTGGGTCGTGATTCCCTGCCAATATCGCCCGTATGATGGACTGCCCGGTCTTTCCAAGAATATCCGTGATAACTGTGGAGAGTTTGACGTTCATCATTTCCAATGCCTTTTGCATCCTTTGGGTTTCTTGTCCCGCCTTGTTGATGAGGGCCGTTCGATGACGGGTGATGTTGCGTATTTGACGGACCATGTTCTCCGGCTGGAATGAAGGCTTGACCATCCCGTAGCAGTGAAGCAGCATCAGCCACTCAGCATCAGCCTCGTCAGTTTTCTCTTCCATCAGATTCTTGACTTGCAGGGGGTTGGCCAGCAAGACGTCAAAGCCCTCCTCTTTTAGAAGCTGATACAGCGACAGCCAATACACACCAGTGGCCTCCATCGCGACAGTCTTGATGTGACAGGCATGAAGCCATTCACAAATGGCATGGAGGTCTTCTGTGAAACTTCCGAATCTCCGGTTGTTGTCACCGTCACGGTCAGCTGGTACGCACACTTGCATCTCGCCGTCGGCTATATCTATGCCGGCTGAATCAGGATTGACAATTTTTAAACGCAATCCTTTGGCTGTCTTGATTTTTTTCGCTTTCTTTGCCATAAATTAGGGATTTGTAAAGGTTAAGGCAAGCCTGCGGCTGCAAGGATGTGTATTCTTCCATACGGCATCTGACGGCCAATCTTCACTCCACAAGCACGCAGAACCATACTTTAAATTGGGATGTAAACCCAATGATACAATGGATTACTTGCTTGCCGATACAAAGGTAGCATTTTCTGCTGAGAATGCACAGCTCTCGACATAGGTCGAGAGCTCCCTTGTTATTTTTACTTCATTTTAATATATTAAACCGATACTTTGAATAAGATAAGATGCACCTCAGCATAAAAAATAAACTTGTTTATTTTGTTCTGCATTCGGTTTTAGATCTATTTTTCTCGTTCGGAAAAGTAAAAGTATCTTACTTTTCTCTCACTTAATCAAAATATTCATTATCTTTGCGGTCGATAATAGAATGATGGAAAAATGACACGTAAGATAATACTCACAATTATAGTTGTTTTCACCGCTTTGGGAGCAAAGGCGCAATCTGCTGACTATAGTAAGATGTCGTCGATGGTGCGTAGGTTGACTATGGAGAATTGCTCCGCCATGCGGCGCTCGCCAGCAGTGAACAATAGGCAGTTGTGTGCTTTCGTGAGGGTCAAGGGCGAAGGAGAAAAGGTTCTTAGTGACTATGGTTGCCGTACACTGGCACGTTTTGGTGACATTTATATCGCCAGCATCCCCATCCGCAACCTGTCGGCGTTGTCATTGTGCAAATCGGTGTCGAGGATAGAAGCCAATCGAGGAAATTCCGTCACCATGGACACCACGCTCCTGGTATTGGGGGCGAACAAGGTGCATGAGGGCGTTCCTCCTTTGCCACAGGCGTTCACAGGCCAAGGTGTGGTGGTAGGTGTGCAGGACATCGGCTTTGACCTCACCCATCCTAATTTCTATGATGCCACGACGACACATTATCGTATCGCCCGGATGTGGGATATGCTCTCCACGGATACCATTGGCAGTCCTTTCTATGTGGGTGCCGACTACACCACCGAGGAGGCTTTGCTGCAGTATGCCCATTCGCGTGACGGTTTTATCCGCACCCATGGCACCCATACCTTGGGATGTGCAGCCGGCAGTGGGTATAACTCGCCCTACCGTGGTGTGGCACCAGGGAGTGAAATCTGCCTTGTGAGCAATGCTGTGAGTG
>JAFZAE010000243.1 GCA_017548385.1 Prevotella sp. | reverse complement strand
TAGTCAACTCAAAAACTCAAGAACTCAAGTTGTTTGGTGTGCATTTCCATGGGCTATTCATATTAAGAATAAGATGAAATTTATGTTCTTCATTTTCTTTCTTTTGCTGATGTTTGGGGGACTTGCCTACGCATTGTGGCATGTTTGGTGTATCCTCCCTTTTCCCAAACTATGGAAATGGGTTGTAGTTGCCACTATAGCCATCAGTTTCTTTGGCATGTTCTTCATCTTCGGTGGCGGCATCGAGCGGATGTCTTTGGGTGCGGCCTCCGCTATCTATCAGATAGGCACATCGATGCTTTTCATCTTGCTCTATTTGGTGATGATTTTTATCGTGCTCGACCTTCTCCGTTTAGTACATCTGCTCCCTTCAGTCTATCTCCATGACAACTGGGCTGCTACGCTGAGTATCACTGGTTTTCTCGTTGTACTTTTCTCCTGGGGCAACATTAACTATCATAACAAGGTGCGCGTGCCGATGGAGCTTAACACTGATAAGCCCTTGGCCAAAGATTACAAAATCGTGATGATGAGCGACCTCCACTTAGGATACCACAACCGACGTGCCGAGTTCGCCCGTTGGGTGGATATGGTGAACAACGAACATCCCGATATAATACTCATTGCCGGCGACATTGTAGACAAAAGTGTCCGTCCCTTGATGGAAGAAAATGTGGCAGAGGAGTTTCTTCGTCTGGAAGCTCCCGTCTATGCTTGTTTAGGCAACCACGAGTTTTACAGTTACCAATCCAAAGCAAAAGAATTCATGGCAGCGGCGGGCATCCACCTGCTTCAAGACAGTTGTGTGAGCATCGATGGCAGTATTTGTATTATTGGTCGCGACGACCGCACCAATCCATCCCGCAAACCCCTAAAAGACCTCATCGCCAGTGCACCCCAAAATCAATACACTATCGTTCTCGACCATCAACCCTATCATTTGGATGAGGCTGCAACAAGCGGTATAGACTTTCAACTCAGTGGTCATACCCATCGTGGTCAGGTATGGCCTATTTCTTGGATTACTGATGCTCTCTATGAATGTTCATGGGGGTCATACCAACGCGACCACACTCATTACTATATCAGTAGTGGCATAGGTCTTTGGGGCGGTAAATTCCGCATTGGGACCCAATCAGAATATGTGGCAGCAACGCTGAAAAGGGAATAACTCAACTTTGGGGAGTTATGATGAGGAGTTATAAATGGGAGTTATACAGAGGAGTTAAGACCTGCCAAATGTCTCAGATTTCAGCAACTTGGTGATAATCCGTGCTGCATTGGCGGGTGCGCCAGGTTTCCCGATAGCGGCTCGCATACGGCTGTAGCCCTCCAACATGGCTGTGCGTCCTTCACCGTCGGGCAGGATTTTTCGCAATTCACGCTCCATGTTATCTACTCCGAAAGTATCTGCCACCAACTCCGTCACTAACTCTTCATCAACGATGAGATTAACCAATGAGATATATTTTACCTTCACAATCCGTTTTCTAAGGAAGGCTATTAATTTAGGTAAAGGTGTCTCATAGCAAACCACTTGTGGTACATCAAACAAAGCCGTCTCAAGAGTGGCCGTGCCGCTGGTGACCAATGCTGCCACAGCATGGCTGAGTAAGGCAAATGTTTCGTTATGAACCAATTGAATGTCATTGTTCTCCAAGAATTTTGCATAATACGCATCATCAATAGACGGAGCACCAGCCACCACGAATTGATATTCCGGCAACCGTGCAGCCACTTGTATCATCGCTGGCAGATTGTCCTTGATTTCCTGTTGACGACTACCAGCAAGCAATGCAACGACGGGACGTTTATCAAGTTGATGACGTTGACAAAATTGTTCTGTTTTTTCATCGTACTTCTTCTTGAACAAATCCACTTCATCGGCAGTGGGATTGCCCACATAATGTATTGGATAATTATGCTTCCCCTCATAGAACTGCTTCTCAAAGGGCAGAATGGAAAACATCTCATCCACATCACGTTTGATGTTCTTAATACGGAATTCCTTCCAAGCCCAAATTTTCGGAGAGATGTAATAATATACGGGAATTTGTAGATTTTTATGCACAAATTTGGCAATTTTTAGATTAAATCCCGGATAATCCACCAAAATCACCACATCAGGTTGCCAAAGCTGAATATCTTTTTTACATTGCGACATGTTACGAAAAATGGCAGGAAGATGCAGCAAAACAGGGACAAAACCCATATAAGCCATTTCCTTGTAATGACGCACACAAGTTCCTCCTACAGCTTTCATCTCATCACCTCCGAAGAAACGAAACTCTGCATTTTTGTCAGTATTTTTCAGTTCCCTCATCAAGTGTGCCGCATGCAGGTCTCCACTTGCCTCACCAGCTATGATATAGTATTTCATAAGCTACTTTATGTATGCCTCAAGTCTAAAAACTAAAATCCCACTTCCCAAGTTCCTCCATCGCCTGATAGGCAGTCACATCGATGCGCGTCGGCGTAATAGCCACATAGCCATGTGTCAATGCCCAGTTGTCGGTATTCTCTGCATCAGGTTCATCATTCCGATACTTACCAACCATCCAAAAATAGTCGTATCCACGGGGATGATGCTCCTTGACGCACTCATCATACCATGTACCAGGCGCCATACGGCAAATCTTCACCCCTTGAAATGGCACAATGGGAAAGTTCACATTCAAGCATACCCCCTTAGGTAAACCCTCTGCTAACACTTTTGCCACAATGTATCGCACATATGGCCGAAGCGGTTCAAAATTAGGCGAATAGCTATAGTCACAAATGGAAAAGGCTACCGAAGGAATATACTTCATACACCCCTCTATAGTAACCCCCATCGTGCCAGAATAATGTGTGTTGACCGATGCATTGTCACCATGGTTGATACCTCCAATAATCATATCAGGCTGGCGGTCTGTGCAAAACTGGTTGAGTGCGAGTTTCACACTATCGACAGGCGTACCTGTACACGACCACACTTGCAAGTGGTCTTCCTGACGTATGGGATGTAGCCGCAGATGCCGCTCCGCTGTAAAGGCACAGGCGTATCCCGAGCGGGGACCATCGGGGGCACACACCAGCAAGTCGGCCATGTCGGAAAGCATATCAATCAGTGCATTGATTCCTTTCGCCTGATACCCATCATCATTGGAAATAAGTATAAGCGGTTTGTTATTTTTCATAAAAAATAAGCTGTTTTGATTGCAAAAGTACGAAAAAAGGTTTAAAAAGTACATTTCTCATATAAAATTCGTAACTTTGCAGTTCAAATCGAATACAATCTGAGTTTTTGACCTATTTATATTAGGAATTTTAAGGTAAAGGTTATGGGAAAAATCATCGCATTAGCCAATCAGAAAGGCGGTGTGGGCAAGACGACCACCTCAATCAACCTGGCAGCCTCGCTTGCCACGTTGGAGAAGTCAGTGCTTGTCGTGGACGCCGACCCACAGGCAAATGCATCGAGCGGTCTGGGAGTGGACGTAAAAAACTTGGATTGCTCACTCTATGAGTGCCTGATAGGCGAAGCAGATGTTCGCGACGCCATCTATACTACAGACATCGATGGACTGGACATCATACCAAGCCACATCGACTTGGTAGGTGCTGAGATTGAAATGCTCAACATCGACAAACGCGAAAAAGTGATACGCCAGATGTTGGAACCTCTGCGCAAAGAATATGACTATATCATCATCGACTGTTCTCCGTCATTAGGACTGATTACCGTCAACTCACTGACAGCCTCTGACTCTGTGATTATCCCCGTGCAGTGTGAGTATTTCGCACTTGAAGGTATTGGAAAACTGCTAAACACCATAAAAATCATCAAGAGCAAGCTCAACCCCCGTCTGGAAATCGAGGGATTTCTGCTCACCATGTATGACAGTCGTCTACGGTTGGCCAACCAAATCTACGATGAGGTAAAACGCCATTTCCAGGAACTGGTCTTCAAGACTGTCATCCAGCGTAACGTGAAATTGAGTGAAAGTCCGAGTCATGGGCTGCCTGTTATCCTTTACGATGCTGACAGTACTGGCAGTAAAAACTACTTGGCGCTAGCCAAGGAAATCATCAGCAAAAACGCATAAACACCGAGGTTTCTCCTTGGGAATCCAACAACATCAAAAATCATGGCAGTAAAAAAGAAATACAATGCTCTTGGAAGAGGTCTTGACGCCCTCATTTCGTCTGATGAAGTGCAGCACAACGTAGGCACTACCATCAACGAGATTCCTATCGAGCAAATAGAACCCAATCCGAACCAACCCCGTCGTGACTTCGACCCAGCCACACTCCAGGACCTGGCTTCCAGTATTCGCGAATTAGGTATTATTCAGCCTATCACCCTACGTCAGACCAGCGAGGGGAAATACCAGATTGTGGCAGGTGAGCGACGCTGGCGGGCATCGCAGTTGGTGGGATTGAAAACCATCCCGGCCTATATCCGCACTATCGACGATGACAGCGCGACACAGATGGCATTGGTGGAAAACATCCAACGCGATGATCTCAATGCAATCGAGATAGCCCTTGCCTATGCCCATCTGTTGGAACAGGAGGGCATGACACAAGAGAAAGTCTCGGAGCGTGTAGGCAAGAGTCGTGTGGCTGTCGCCAATTACCTCCGCCTCTTGAAGTTGCCGGCACAAGTGCAAATGGCACTTCAGAAACATGAGATAGATATGGGACATGCCCGTGCGCTTCTCTCCCTTGACAGTCCGTCGCAGCAAATCAAGGTCTTCAGAGAGATTCAGAAAAATGGCAGTAGTGTCAGACAGGTGGAAGAGATTGTGAAAAAGCTGAAAAGTGGCGAGGACGTCAGTCTCGGTGGCAAAAAGCTCTCAACAAAGAATCCAATGTCAGAGGAAATCAAGATGTTGCGTGAACAACTCTCTGACTTTCTTCACACGAAAGTCAGTCTGAGCATTTCGCCCTCTGGCAAAGGAAAAATCAGTATCCCCTTCACCAATGAAGAGGAACTGGAGCATATTATGAGCGTGTTTGACCATCTGAAAGGTAAATAATTTGTCTATCCAGTCAATGAAGCCCATCGTCATCACATTGTTCGTAGCATTCATTGCCACATTGCTGTCGCCACAATCTTCTATGGCACAGACAGACAGCACATACGTCGGCACTGACAGCACGTATGTTGACGTTGACAGTACTTCAGTCATCATCTTCGAGCCGGCAGCTGATTCAGATGATTATTGGCATGCCGACGTGATAGATTCACCTGAGGCAGAACAAAAAGGCAAACGCGACTGGACAACATGGAGGCCAAATCCCAAACGCGCACTGTGGCTTGCAGTGGTATTACCTGGAGCAGGACAGATATACAATCGAAAATACTGGAAACTCCCCATCATCTATGGCGGTTTCGTGGGTAGCATCTATGCCCTGCAATGGAATAACCAGATGTACCATGACTACTCACAGGCATACCTCGACCTCTCGGACCAAGACCCCAACACGCAGAGTTACAACCAATTTCTGCATCTTGGGAACAAGATAGATGGAAGCAACGAGAGTCGATACAAAACTCTCTTCAAAAAACGCAAAGACTACTTTCGTCGATACCGCGACCTTAGTTTCTTTGTTTTACTGGGCGTTTACGCCATTTCTATCATCGACGCATATGTTGACGCGTCTCTCTCTGAATTTGACATTTCAAAAGACCTGAGCATGAAAGTGTCGCCAGCAGTAATCAACGACCAATTAGGGAAAAATCCAATTAGATCCAACGCTTTAGGCTTACAATGCAGTATTAGTTTTTAACAAATCAACCTGAACGGAATATTTAATGAAAAGAAGTATCTATCAATTTACACTATCTACGCTTTTATTGTTTTTTACATCCACTATCTACGCACAAATTAACAACGACGTAAACATTGTCTTCAACGACGAAGATGGTGTAGAGGAAGTTATGGAGATTCCTGAGGCTATGTATGCCAATCTAGATAGTCTGCTTTATCTCTATCATAACGAACTCTACCTCACCACCGACGAGGCATGTGAATCGAATGGTGAAAACCCATATTATTCAGATGAGGTGTATATAAATCGGCTAAACAAAATGCCCACGCGTATGGAAATGCCATACAATCCCATCGTCAGGCAATTCATTGACCGATATTGCACACGCCTTCGTCAAACTGTGAGTATCATGCTGGGGTCATCAAATTTCTACATGCCCATTTTCGAACAAGCCCTGGCATCCTATGACCTGCCCCTCGAACTCAAATACCTGCCTGTGATTGAATCAGCTCTCAATCCACGAGCAGTGTCCAGGGCTGGCGCAACAGGACTATGGCAGTTTATGCTTGGCACAGGCAAACAATATGGACTGCGTGTGAACTCTTTAGTTGATGACCGTTGCGACCCAATCCGTTCCTCATATGCCGCAGCACGTTTCTTACGCGACCTATATCGCATCTTTGGCGACTGGACACTCGTCATTGCCGCCTACAACTGTGGTCCGGAAAATGTCAACAAAGCAATCAGAAGAAGTGGTGGTAGCATGGACTATTGGAAAATCTATCCCTATCTGCCCGCTGAGACACGTGGTTATGTACCAGCCTTCATCGCCGCCAACTATGTGATGACCTATTATTGCGATCATAATATCTGTCCGATGTTGGCAACACTGCCGGAACATACCGATACCATTATGGTCAACAAGAATGTTTCGATGAGTACCATCTCGCATTTTTGCGGCATCGAGACCGCCATGCTTCGCGACCTCAATCCCCAATACCGCCGTGGTATTGTCAACGGCGCCACAGAACCCTCTGCCATCCGCATGACACCGGCCGCTATTAACAAATTCATCGAACTGGAAGACAGCATCTACGCTTACGAGGCAATCCATGGCAACAAACGTTCGTACGTGGCAGTGGATGAAAGCAAGAAGAGCACAAGCACGAAAAAGTCGACCAGCAGAAGTTCTTCCTCACACGGAAAGAGCAGTTCATCATCAGCCTCATCCGCAAGTGGGTCTTCCTCACGTTATGGACGCAGTTCCAGGTCTTCAGGCAACAGCGGAAAGTCTTCGGGGAAGTCCCGTCGTCGGTAATACTTTTCCGCATATTGCATTTTCGTTGCGACAACACACCCCAACCAACAACAAAATATAATATGGATGAACCAAAACTCCCTGACAAAGAATCGCCAAGAGAAGTTGATGACGAGAAAATGGTAGATGAAGCTTTCCAACAATTGTTGGAGTGTTATCTTTCCTCGCCCCACCGCAAGAAGACGGACATCATCACCAAGGCATTCAATTTTGCTCGTCAGGCCCACAAAGGCGTCCGACGTCTTTCAGGAGAACCATATATCATGCACCCCATTGCGGTGGCATACATTGCCTCTAAGGAAATGGGACTTGGCTCTACAAGTATTTGTTCAGCCTTGCTTCACGACGTGGTGGAGGATACCGACTACACAGTGGAGGACATAGAGACCATCTTTGGCTCAAAGGTGGCACAGATTGTGAATGGACTGACAAAGATTTCAGGTGGTATTTTTGGCGACCAAGCCTCTGCACAAGCCGAAAATTTCAAGAAGTTGCTATTGACAATGAGTGATGACATACGTGTCATTCTCATCAAGATCTGCGACCGTTTACACAATATGCGTACGCTGAGCAGCCAACCAGCCAACAAACAATATAAAATCGCGGGTGAAACACTTTACATCTACGCACCACTGGCCAATCGTCTTGGTTTAAACAAAATCAAAAATGAACTCGAGGACTTGAGTTTCCGCTATGAGCACCCTGAGGCATACGAAGCTATCAAAATGAAACTGGCCAGGACAGACAGCACACGCCAAGCATTGTTTGAAGAATTCACCAAGCCTATAGCTGAGGCACTCGACCGGCTCGGTATCAATTATGAAATCAAGGGGCGGGTAAAATCGCCCTACTCCATTTGGACCAAGATGCGTAATAAACACATCACCTTCGATGAAGTGTTTGACATCCTTGCCGTGCGTATCATTTTCAAGCCCAATAACAAGGAGGAGGAAATCAACGACTGTTTCAAGATCTATGTTGCTATCAACAAAATTTACAAATCACACCCCGACAGGATGCGCGACTGGGTGAACCACCCCAAAGCCAACGGCTATCAAGCGCTGCACGTCACACTCATGTCAAAAATGGGACAATGGGTGGAGGTGCAAATCCGCTCACAGCGAATGGACGAGATTGCCGAGCAAGGGTTTGCCGCACATTGGAAATACAAGGAAGGAGACAAAATAGGTGAGGATGAGGGTGAACTCAATGACTGGCTGAGCACCATCAAAGAGATTCTCGATGACCCACAGCCTGACGCCATGGACTTCCTCGACACCATAAAACTCAATCTTTTCGCATCCGAAATCTTTGTCTTCACACCTAAGGGTGAAATTAAAACGATGCCCGCAGGTTGCACAGCCCTTGATTTTGCCTTCCAAATCCATACATTCATTGGCAGTCATTGTATCGGTGCAAAAGTTAACCACAAACTGGTTCCTCTGAGTCATAAACTGCAGAGTGGCGATCAGGTGGAAGTGCTCACCTCAAAATCTCAGCACGTGGACGCCTCATGGATTAATTTTGCATCAACAGCCAAAGCAAAGGCCAAAATACAGGCTATTCTGCGCAGAGACATCCGCGAGATACAAAAAACAGGAGAGAACATGCTCAAGGAATTTCTTGAGAAGAATGGGTTGGATCTCTCCACGTCCAACATCGACCGACTTTGTGTGTTCCATGACATCAAACAACCCGCAGATTTCTTCTATGCCATCGGCAACAAAACCATCATTCTCAGCGAGAAAGATGCCGACGAACTGCTAGAAAAGAATAACACCCAAACCTCCAAATGGCGTAAACTTGTTCCTTTCCTCGACAAGAAAAAGGCAAAGCCAAAGGAAGAAAGCGCCGTTCAAGAAGACAAGAATACCGAAGAGCTGCTTGTCGTGGGGAAGGATTTCAATCGTAAAAAACCCTTCTATATCAATAATAGCAACGTTCGGCGACTCATTTTTGCCACCTGTTGTCGCACCATACCTGGCGATGACAGCGTAGGATTCATCGACAACAAAGGGCACATCGAAATACACAACCGTGCATGTTCAGTAGCCAATAAGCTTAAAAGTAGTTTTGGCAACCGCATCATCGATGTCAAATGGGATATGAAGCGACAGATGCTTTTCGAGGCCACCATCCAACTTACAGGCATCGACCGTTTAGGCCTCCTCAACGATTTGACACATGTTATCTCTGAGCAGCTCAATGTTAACATGAAAAAACTCGTTATCAGTTGCGAACAGGGAATCTTTGACGGCACCATCGAACTCAGCGTCCATGACCGCGAGGATGTCATCCTCATCATGGACAGTCTGAAAGATATCGAAGGAATAGAAGAAATCAAGCAGATACAATGATAGGTTTGAGAACACTAAAATGCCATTTGTCCCTTTAACTACTTTTGAACTACCCTTTTGATAGAAACATGAGATCAGTCTTCCTCCTTCTTGTCTTTTTGTGTACCCTTTGTGTCCAAGCAGAGAACAGATACGACAATCCCGACACCATCGTAGTTGCCCGCGACGGAACAGGTGAGTTTCGCACCATTGGCGAAGCCATTGAAGTGTGTCGCGCCTTTATGGACTATCACAAAGTCATCTTCGTCAAACGGGGTATCTACAAGGAAAAACTCATTATTCCCTCTTGGCTTGACAACATTGAAATCTTGGGCGAGGATGTGGAGAACACCATCATTACCTACGATGACCATGCCAACATCCGTCTCATGGGCACCGAACAACCAATGGGTACTTTCAGAACCTATACACTCAAAATTGAGGGGAATGACATCACACTGAAAAACATCACCATCGAAAACAATTCTGCACGTCTGGGACAAGCCGTGGCACTACACACAGAAGGCGATCGCCTACGATTCATTGGTTGTCGCTTTCTCGGACACCAAGACACCGTCTATACAGGAAAAGCCGGCACACGCCTGTATTTTGAGAACTGCTATATCGAAGGTACCACTGACTTTATCTTTGGACCCTCGACGGCATGGTTTGAAGGTTGTATCATTAAAAGCAAGTCCAACTCATACGTCACCGCCGCCTCGACACCGCAGGATATTCCTTATGGTTATGTTTTCAACCATTGTCATTTAATAGCCGACGAGAATGTCAATAAAGTCTATCTCGGTCGTCCGTGGCGCCCCTATGCCTACACATTATTTATGAATTGTGAGTTAGATATCCACATCTGCCCAGAGGGTTGGCACAACTGGGGCAACACCGCCAACGAGCAGACCGCTCGCTATTTGGAATACAACAATAGCGGTCCCGGTGCCAACCAAAGCCGTCGCACGCCTTGGAGTCGCCAAATCACCAAGAAAGAGGCTGCTACCATTACCCCCGACCGTGTCTTCACTACCAGCAGTCAATGGTTTGTAAAATAAGGTATTGAAGTTTCGCATTCGCTCAACTATCTGTAGTTAAAGAGTAGTTAAAGAGAAAGAAGGGTAGTTAAAAGGACAACAGTCTGGCTATTGCAACGATTTCAACACAAAAATCGAAACAAACCGAGGGCAAAGTCCCTTTAAATCCCTTTTAACTTTCTATCCCTTTCCATTCCATACTTGCGTTGAGTAAGGTACTTTTTGTTCTCTATACTATGACAGTGATCAGCATCGTTGACAAAATTGTTAAATTGTCTTTAGAAAAGATAATTTAATTAAAATCGGAAAGACATCTCATCAATGATTGTGAAAAAAGGATTAATTTTGATGTCGAAAAAAACTAACAACTACAAAACAAATCAAAAGCAGGAACAAGCGATGAAAAGCGCTACCCCTGACACACATTATTTATATTAAGGATGATAAATGACGTTAGCATACCAGAGTATCTGATGTGCCAATGAATAATGCTTATCAATTAACTCAAAGTATAACTAAAACAAACGTTTATGTATTTACCATTCAAAAGAGCCTTTATGGCTTTATGCTTGAGCCTGTTTTGCTTCGTGGCATTCGCCCAGAAGACCATTACAGGTACTGTGACAGACGTGACTGGCGACCCTCTTATCGGAGCGACGGTTTCTCTGGGTGGTGCAAATGGTGTGGTAACCGACTACGACGGAAACTTCACACTTAGCGATGTGAGGAACGGTGCCACCTTGACGGTGAGCTATGTCGGCTATCAGACCAAGACAGTAACAGTTGGCAACCAGAACAATTACACCATTGTCCTGGAATCCAATGACAAGACCCTCGACGAAGTGGTTGTAGTGGGTTACGGCACCATGAAGCGCCGCGACCTAACTGGTGCCGTGGCATCGGTATCAGGAGAGACACTCGCCAAAAACCCTGTTGCCAATATCGCACAAGCACTGCAAGGACAATTACCTGGTGTATCGGTCATCTCACAGGATGGTCGCCCAGGTGCGACCATGTCCATCCGCGTGCGTGGCGGCGGTTCCATCACCCAGTCCAACGATCCACTTTATGTGGTTGACGGTGTAGTGACAGGCCGTATTGATGATATCCCAGCCGACGACATCGAGAGTATTGACGTCTTGAAGGATGCCGCCTCGACTGCTATCTACGGTGCCTCGGGTGCCAACGGTGTAATTCTCATCACCACCAAGAGTGCCAAGGAAGGCAAAACTCAGGTAAAATACAACATGTATTACCAAGTGAAAGAGAAGCCCGAACAACTCGAAGTGCTCGACCCCTATGACTATGTGCTCCATACCTGGAGTTATGCCACTGCATACGGAGCCTCCTATGGCGACAACGTGGCCAAATACTTTGGCTTAGGCACAGCATACGGCAATCACCTCAATGACTATAAGAACATGAGCACCCATAACTGGGTGGACGACCTCATGGACAGCTCGCATGCCTGGAATCACGATATATCACTGAGTGGTGGTACCAACACTTCGAAATTCCGTGCCTCTGTCAACTACATGAACGACGATGGTGCACGTATCAACACTGGGTTCCGCCGTTGGAACGCCAACTTCAAGTTCCAGCAGGACCTCAGCAAGAAACTCCGTTGGGATTTGGATGCCCGTTATAGCGAGATGCGGTTCCGTGGCACACGTTACAACACCGCCACCTCAGCCTACCAGTTCCGTCCTGTGGACAATCCCCTTGGTGCTGACGCAGACCCCTCACAGATGGGACAAGGATCCACCTACGTGGAATTATCCCGCAATCCATTGGATTACACCAAAAACTATGACCAGTACAACGATATCAACCGCCTGCGCGTGAACACCGGTCTCACCTGGACTATCCTCAAAGGATTGGTCGCCAAGTCGGAAATCGGTTTGATGCGTGGCTGGACAGAGCGTCGAGCATGGGATAACGGCAAGGCCGACCAAGGCTACAGTTCCGCCAACCTCTACAAGGCCAACAGTTACAATGTACGCTGGTCAAACACCATTAACTATAATGTACAAGGCTTAGGCCCCGACCATAGCCTCGGCATCCTTGTCGGCTATGAAATGCTTGCTGACAAGAGCAACTACAGCAACATCTACGGCTATGGCTATCCCGCAGAGTTTGGCATGAAAGACGCCTTCGGAATGATTAACTTCACTGGCAAAACAAAGGGAAGTGAAGGACTTGATAAGTTCGATAACGTCATCGGCGAACCCAAGCATGTGCAATCATATTTCGGACGTGTCAATTACTCCTACAAAGGCCGCTACCTGTTGACCGGCACCTTCCGCGCTGACGGTTCTTCACGCTTCGCACCCAACAAAACATGGGGTTATTTCCCCGCTGCTGCTGCTGCATGGCGTATCTCCGACGAGGCCTTCATGGAAGGCACACGCGACTGGCTCGACAATCTGAAACTTCGTGTATCCTACGGTACCTCAGGTAATGACAACATCTCTGCATCACTCTGGCGCGAGACATGGGAGACAAAAACCATTAGCGTAGATGGTGTTAACAAAGTGGTCTATCAACCCGGTTCACTCATGGGCAATCCCGACTTGAAGTGGGAGACCACTACATCGCGTAACATAGGTCTTGACTTTGGCTTCCTCAAAGGTAAGTTGCGTGGTACGCTCGACTTCTACTACAACACTACCAAGGACATTCTTATGAAGGTGCCTATCGACCCATCCACCGGCTACAGCTACCAGTACCAAAACGTAGGACAGACATCCAACCGAGGCATCGAACTCGCATTGTTCTATGAGGCTGTGCGCACCAAGGACTTCGGACTGAGTTTCAACCTCACCTACAACTACAACAATAACATGGTAGACGAGATTAATCCCGACATCGATGTCAATCCAGACACACACACTGGATGGGGAAGTTCGATGCGCAAGCCGTTCTACGACTACATCATCCGTCCGGGACTCCCCGTTGGTACCATCCAAGGCTTCAAGAGCATCGGTTTCTACACTCTCGACGACTTCAACTACGAGAATGGTGTCTATACGCTGAAAGCCGGCGTGCCAGACATCCAGAGCATCGTCAACTATCCCGCTGATGCTTTCAAGGGCCACAAGGCTGAGGGACAGACAGCATTCCCAGGTATGGTAAAATTTGAGGATGTCAATGGCGACGGTGTAGTCAACGACGATGACGCCACCGTCATCGGCAAGACACAGCCCCACCACACTGGCGGTTTCAACATCAATGGCAACTACCGTAACCTGGACTTCTCACTTGGATTCACCTACCAGATTGGTGGCAAAGTATATAATGCCAATGCCATGCACGACATGATGGGTGACAAGGATAACATGCTGGGTGCCAACCGTCTGGCGATTGTAAAAGACTGCTATCGTATCTACGACGTCGACAACAGTGGTAACATCTACGCTGTGACTGAGCCGGCAGCATTGGCAGCACTGAATGCCAATGCCAAGTACGCCCTCCCCTATTCCGAGTACGGCCTTGCCTCCTCTGAATTTATCGAGGATGCCTCCTACCTGCGCCTGAACACGCTGACCATCGGTTATACCTTCCCAAAGACATGGCTCAACAGCGTGGGCATCAACAACGTACGTGTCTATTTCACCGGAGCCAACCTGCTCTGCCTGACGGGCTACAGTGGTCTTGATCCCGACGTGAACACCAACATGAATGCCGGTGGTGATGGTTTCCCCACCCCCTTCTACGACTATCAGGCCTATCCCAAGACCCGTTCCTACACATTCGGACTCAACGTAACATTCTAAACAACAAGGAGGATCAATATGAAAAAGATATTATATATTACATTGTTTGCGGCAGGTTTGTTCTCCATGACATCTTGTGATGACTATTTAGAGACATCCTCGCCCTCGACTGTGGATGCCAACTTTGTCTTCTCCAACATGGTGACAGCACACGCTGCCATGGAAGGAGGCTATGAGGCATGGCGTGACATCTTGCAGAATGGTGTCTTTGGCGACGGACTGTGGTATGCCGCCGACGTGGCTGGCAGCGACATCATGCGCCACCCTGAGGCCTTCAGCAACCAGCCTGGGCGCCACTATCCTGAGAGTTTCTATCAGAACGGTAAATATGCCGGCACATACGGACTGCTTTCCTATCTGAAGGAAGATGACATCTACGCCAAACTATTCAACGTGGTAAGCAAGGCCAACGCCATCATCACTGCCGTCCAGAGCATGAACGATTATGAGGCTAAGATTAAGAATGCCACCACAGCAAACAGCCTGAGCCAACTCTATGGTGAGGCTGTGGCACTAAAAGCCTGTGCCTATCGCGAGTTGATCAAGAACTGGGGCGATGTACCTTATCAAGCACGCCTCGGTGAGTCAGCAGGTGGACTGGCACCACGCGACTCCATCTACGATGTCGTCCTTGCCGACCTTATCGCCATCGAGCCGCTAATGTATCCCATAGGTAACTGTCCTGACTACGATGCCGGTGTGAAGAACTACTTTTCACAAACTTTCGTACAAGGCCTTATCGGTCGTATTGCACTCGAAGCAGGTGGCTACCAGACACGTCGCGGTGACATCACCCCTAAGGACGGCAATGGCAATGCCCTAACTATCGAGAAGAAAGGCAACGATAACAATGGTGCCTCTTATGGACGCCGCAGTGACTGGCAGAACTTCATGAACATGGCCAAGACCTATTTTAAGAAGGCTATTGACAATCCCGGCAGTGCCAAGTGGAGTGACAGTTACGAGACATTCTTCCTCCAGATGCACGAAGCCGATGCCGCATACGCCGACGAGTCCATCTATGAAGCTCCTATGCAGCAAGGTGGCGGCAACGATGCCCGTTCCTACTCCTTTGGCCGTCCCTCGGATGGTGGTTCTAAAAATGCATACCCCTGCAAGGCTTACGGCCAAGGGCGCATCAATCCAGCTTTCTACTATGGAATGTTCGACCCAAAGGATATCCGTCGCGATGTCTCCTGTTGTGTCACTGGCAGCACAGGAAAGGGAACAGAACGTCTGATTCCTTTTAAGCCCAACTCAAAAGCCAGCGGCGGAGGTATTTCCACCAACAAGTGGGATGAGAACCGCCAGAAGACTGTATGGACTGCCAACCAGCGCAAGGCAGGTATCAACCAGCCCTATATGCGCCTATCGGAAATCTATCTCGGCTATGCAGAGGCATGTGCCGCCACTGGCGACAACGCTAATGCCCGTGCTTATCTCGACAAGATTCGTAACCGTGCCTTCCCATACGGAGGTGCCAATACCGATGCCTTCATCGCTAAGTCTGGCTCACTTTACAATGCCATCATCGACGAACGTGGATTCGAGTTTGCCGGCGAAGGCGACCGTCGCTTTACACTGATCCGTACCGGCCTCGTGGGTGAAAAGATTAAAGCAGTGAAAGAACTCACTCGCCAAATGCTTGACGGACTAGCTGCCAATGGTTATTATCAGTTTGAAAATGGCAACGTGATTTCCAACTATGTATGGACAAAACTGGTGGATGCCAAGAGCATCTACGGCTACCGTCTGACGGGTATCACACCTGCCGATAAGTTTGATGATCCCGTGCTCTATCCTGGATGGCGCGGTCAGAATAACGACTGGGAAAGCTATGGATTGGACTATGGCACTTCCACTCCTGCAACCAACCTTGCTATCAAGGGTCTTTTCACCCACATCAGCGACGAGGAGGCTGCTGCATTGGAAGCCGATGGCTATAAGAAAGAAGCCTGGGGTATTGACCTTGTCAACAACGACGACGAGTACTATAAGTATCTCTTCCTCGACTATGACTATGTGAGTGCACCCATCTACCTATGGCCCTTCACTCCCAACGTGATGACCACTGGTGGCTTTACCAATGGCTACGGGTTCAAAAACAATTAATTTGAAAAGTTGACGAGTTGACGAGTTAACAAGTTGACGAGTTATTGGTTGATTATTTCGAGAATCACTATCAGGGCATACTTCGTGTATGCCCTTTTTTATTGGAAGATGGCATGTATCGACGCCTATGCTTCCATATTCGACTAGATAGGATTTACTCGGGATTTTCTTGCGAAGCAACAACAATGTTGGCGATGGACATTGCATCTGAGATATTGACCACACCGTCTCCATTCATATCGGCATTCTCAAGTGAGAATCCCGCTGGATGGTTACCAATGACATAATTCATCGTCATCATCACATCAGCAATGGAAATTCTCCCGTCGATATCCACATCGCCTTTTTTCGGAGAAGCTTGACTTACGACAACATCAATATGCGTCATTCTAACCTGACGGACGGCAGACAGAGAGAAATTGTCAGTATACCCCGTCCAGATACCTGTACATCCCTCGTAGGTGTAAGAACCCTCAGTAGGCGAAGTCAAGCATCCTGGCCCATATTTCTTGTCATTCTGCTCTGTGCAAGTGAGCACCACCTTGACAATTTTTCCCTCATTGACTAAAAAGTTGAGATCACTACCTTGATATACACGATAGTTCTGTCCATTGCCAAACGACCCCATTGGTGACACAGAAACAGTGACGCCATTCTTTGACAATTCATCAGGATAGAAACTGGAAGACGACTGTGACCCCAAATCATCGCTGGCGACGAAAAGTGTCTCCGTATTCTTGTTATCCACAGTCGGGTTGAGGTCGTCCTGGTTCGGTATGGTATCACCCTCAAGGAAAATGGTAAGGCTTATAATCCTCACCTGGGATGTGCAAGGTTCGAATGAGATTTCCGTAGTGTCGCCCGTCCAAGTGCCCACATAGCCCTGATAGGAATATACACCCGAGGAGGGATTCTGCAAACATCCCGGGCCATATTTTCCGGTGTCCTCACCCACGCATATCACTTCCATCCTTGCTATATTCCCGATAGAAGAAGACACTGTGAACGAGCTCCCCTGATAGATACGGTATTGCTTGCCATTGCCAAAAGAGCCTTTTGGAGAGACCGCTATTGTAACACCATCTTTTATTACATAGTCAGGATATTCACTGGCACCAGCATAGACGCCCATATCCTCGGTAGCAACAAATGTCACCTGCGATACATCTTCGACGATGTCCCCTCCCTGGCCCCGAGGCGGCTGGATGCCTATAACTATGTCCCTTTCAGCGTTGTAATCCAATGTCTTACCATTTGCCCGCTTAGGTCTGAGTGCCTCCAAGGCAAAGTATCCATCGCATGAGCCACTCCATCCCCAGTTGAAATGATATTTATCTGTAGAGACCTGATACCCGTCGCATACGAATGCATGGCCAGTATTGCCAGACTCACTGCTTCCAGACATGCACACAGGTCTTCCCTCCGCAAGTTCGTGATAGATAATCTCATCCCATTCCAAAGCGGTCACACTGTCACGACAGACAAATGCCACACCACTATCGTATCCGAAATAGTTTACAAATGCCATGGGCACATCCTCAGAATATGCCCCGGAACCAAATCTGGTGTAGTCCATTTTCACAGCCTGTCCACAATATCTCATCAACTGTGCCACAGCATTTTTACTTTCTGTGGTTGTTGGTGTCCTTGTTGTCATATTTTCCCATGAGAATGACTCCAAACTCGACAAAGCCGGAACGTTGTACAATTCGCTTTCTGTGACATATCCCTCAATGGCCGTGGAGCCATGTGGAAAAGTCTCGCCGTTTCTTCCCACGACTGCCCAATAATACATCACTTGCGCCATTGCAGTGGCTACACATCCAGCATAGCAGGTTTTATTGTCAAACCGACACTGCCGGTTATAAGGATCGCCCTGATCCCACCGTGTCGGCACCAAATAAGGAATATCTCTTTTCCCATCAATTGTCTTAATAGTGCCAACAGTGCTAAAACCATTTTCCCTTGCCCATGCAATCTCATCTGCATAGCTAATAAGCCAAGCCTGCATGTTTGGGGGCATTTGGTCAAAATCCGTCTCACCGTCTTCGAAATATCCCAGGATTGGCTCTGCCACATCGTCAGCAGATGCAATAAAGCCACATCTTTCTCCCTCCAGTCTAAAAGCATAAATGACAGGGGCTTCCTCGTCAGTCTTTACGTCTTTTCGGCTGATGGAAAAAGCCAGGGAGATTTGTTTGTGTCCCCATGCTTTTCTCATGCCTTTTTTGGTAAGAAAACTGGCCACATTATTCTTCGCCTCATCCACAGTAATAGGATTAGCCGCCGCTATAGATACAATCATAGCAACAGCCACTACCATCAGAAGCCTATAGATGCGCAAATTCATATCAACGACGGAATGGGAGGGGTTGAACAAACATTTCCGGCACAAAATTAAGGAAAAAAACTGATAATCAATGAAAAATGAACTTTTTTTTCTGTTTTCACCCTATTTATAACATCGCAGGGACACAGAATCGAACGCTGTGCCCCTGCATTGAAATTGTTGATTAAACTTACGATTTAATTTGCTGCTTCAAATTCGCGGAGGAAACGAATGTCGTTCTCGGAGAACATACGTAGATCGCTTACACGGTACTTTAAGTTAGTAATGCGCTCCACACCCACTCCGAAGGCATAACCACTATATACCTTGCTGTCAATGCCGCAGAGTTCAAGCACGTTGGGATCTACCATACCACAGCCCAAAATCTCCACCCAGCCAGTGTGCTTACAAAAGCCACAACCTGAACCTCCACAAATATGACATGAGATATCCATCTCTGCACTTGGTTCTGTAAAGGGGAAGAAACTAGGGCGAAGGCGTATCTTGGTGTCGGCACCAAACAACTCCTGAGCAAAGGTTAATAACACTTGCTTCAAGTCGGTAAACGACACGTTCTTGTCGATATAAAGTCCCTCTATCTGATGGAAGAAACAATGAGCCCGCGCTGTGATGGCCTCATTGCGATAAACACGACCAGGACAGATAACACGGATGGGTGGCTGGGTAGTCTCCATCACACGAGCCTGCACAGAACTAGTATGACTACGTAGGATGATATTCTTGGCTACGTCGTCGGGATTAGTCTCTACGAAGAAGGTGTCCTGCATATCACGCGCAGGATGGTCGGCAGCAAAATTCATCTTTGTGAACACATGGAGATCGTCCTCCACCTCAGGGCCATCAGCAAGGGTAAAGCCCATGCGTGAGAAAATATCGATAATCTCGTTAGTGACGATAGATATGGGATGGCGAGTGCCCAGATTGACTTGATAGGCCGTGCGGCTAAGGTCCAGTTCGTCGGTGTTGACATTGGCCTGTTGCAACTCTTCGCGTATCGAGTTTATCCTGTCAAGGGCTGTCTGTTTCAGCTCATTGATTTTCATTCCAACGGCTTTCTTCTGTTCGGCAGCCACACTGCGGAAATCATTCATCAACGCGGCAATCTCACCTTTTTTGCTCAAATATTTCACTCGAAGGGTTTCAAGTTCCTCATTGTTGCTTGCATGAAGTCCCTTCACTTCTTTCAAAAGTTGTTCAATTTTCTCAACTAACATCTCTTTTTTGTTATTTTCACACTTTGATGGTGCAAAATTACATCATTTTCCCGAATTTTACGATGTATGTTCAAATAAAATTGTAATTTTGCATTTAATATCAAACAATGAAGGCGTCTAACATTGATTTATGAGAAAGACAGCAATGTTTTTGATTGGCATATCGGTGTTGATGATATGCTGTACGATAGGGTGTAAGGATAAGAAGCCAGAAACCGAAGTTGTGCCCGAAAAGACGGTTACGAAGGACACTGTCCCGGTCGTGGAGGATATACCTGTCGATACCATTCCTGACTCTGATAGAGACAGTCTGATTTCCGCCACCCCTATGCCCAAGGCTGCCGATGAATTATTTGATGATTTCCTCTTCAATTTCACCGCCAACAAGAAGTTGCAATATGAGCGGGTAAAATTCCCATTGCCGATCAAAGATGGTGACAGTGAAGATTCCATTGAGAAGAAAGACTGGAAAATAGAGAAATTCTTTATGGAACAGGAGTTCTATACTTTGATTTTCGACAATGAAAAACAGACGCAACTGCTCAAAGACACCACAGTAGGACATGTGATAATTGAGAAAATTGACCTCCGCAACAAGCGTGTGGAACAACATATCTTCGACCGTGAGAATGGGTTGTGGATGCTTACGGAAATTTGCCGTAACTCCACATACCAAAATCCCAACAAGTCGTTTCTGGATTTCTATGCCCAATTTGCAGCCGATTCCATCTATCAGGTTGAAAGTATGAACGATGAAGTCCATGCAATCCTTCCAGACCCCGATGATGAATACAATGGCATGATTGAGGGAGTGTTCTCACCAGATCAATGGCATGATTTCAAGCCCGTTGATTTGCCTAAAGATTATCTCTACAACATCATCTATGGGCAGAAATACACTCGCAGCAACGAGAAGCTGTTGTTACTCCGTGGTATCGCCAACGGCCTTGAATCGGAGATGACTTTCAAAATAATTGACGGCAAGTGGAAACTCATAAAACTGGTAAACTGATGAGAGACATCAAGAATTTTGACCTTTTACACCACAACACTTTTGGCATCGACGCCACTTGCGACAGATTTATTGAGATAGAAAGTGAAGAGGAAGCGAGTCACTTTTTCGCCTCTTTACCACAAGATGAGCGTGACAATTTATTAATCATTGGCGGAGGTAGCAACGTGCTTTTCACTGGTGACTACCATGGTACAGTAATACGTTCTGCCATTCGGGGGACAAAATCCCTCGATGAAGGTGACACCGTTCTTCTACGTTGTGGTTCTGGTGAACAATGGGATGACATAGTGGATCTCTGTGTGAAGAATAATTGGTATGGCGCAGAGAATTTATCGCTGATTCCCGGTGATGTAGGTGCATCAGCAGTACAGAATATCGGTGCTTACGGTGCAGAGGTTAAAGATCTTATTGTGTCTATTGAGGCAATTGACACCAATGATGGGAAGCCACATATTATTCCTGCCAAAGAATGTAACTACGGCTACCGAAGCAGCAAATTTAAAGATGAGTGGAAAAACCGCTTTTTTATTACCAGTGTCACCTATCGACTTTCGAAGGCATTTCATCCCAACCTCGACTATGGTAACCTGCGGCAACAATTACTTGCCAAAAACATCGACCATCCCACAGCGTCACAACTTCGACAAACAGTCATCGAAGTAAGGCGAGAAAAACTACCTGATCCAAAAGTATTGGGCAATGCCGGCAGTTTCTTTGTAAATCCTGTGGTGGAACGAAAGAAATATCTACAACTATCAGCTCAATATCCTAATATGCCGCATTATACTATTGACGAGCAGCATGAGAAGATTCCCGCAGGATGGATGATTGAGCAATGTGGATGGAAAGGGCGTTCGCTCGGTAATGCCGCCGTACACCATCGTCAGGCTCTCGTTTTGGTCAACAAGGGCGGTGCCACAGGTACAGAGGTGTTAGCATTGTGTGAGAGAATACGCGAAGAGGTGTTCCTGCAGTTTGGTATCAAGATTTCTCCAGAAGTTAACGTGGTGTGATATGAAACTGACTTTTCTTGGAACAGGTACATCAGGAGGCGTTCCCAGTGTAGGATGTCATTGTGCCGTATGCGAAAGCACAGACCCTCGCGACAAGCGATTGCGATGCTCAGCACTGATAGAGACGGAGGCCACACGTGTATTGATTGACTGTGGTCCGGACTTCCGGCAGCAAATTATGCCATTCGAATTCAAACCCATCGACGGGGTTTTGCTTACCCATATTCATTACGACCATGTTGCGGGAATCGACGATTTCCGTCCGTTTTGCGTATTTGGACCAGTCAACATCTATGCCAACCAGGCTACTGTCGATGCGTTGAAAGTCACCATGCCTTATTGTTTCGGAGAGAATCTTTATCCTGGGGTGCCACAGCTCGCTCTCCATGCAGTCGAACCACATCAGAAAATCACCATAGGCGACCTTGATATTATGCCCGTGGAAGTAATGCATGGGAAAATGCGTATTTTAGGTTTTCGTATTGGAACGCTGGCCTACATTACCGACATGAAAACCATCAATTCCTCAGAACTGCCATATTTGGAGGGTGTTACCACCTTGATTGTCAATGCGCTGAGATTTACAAAAGAGCATTATTCCCATCAGTTAATGGACGACGCCATCCGTTTTGCTAGACAGTTAGGGGCAAAACAAACCTACATCATCCACACTTGCCATCATGTGGGACTACATGAAGAAGTGAACCGTCAGCTCCCCAATGACATACAGTTAGCATATGATGGACAATCTATTATAGTTTAAATCAAATCCATTAAAGCCATTTTCCATAGCAACAAAAAGGGGGCTTACTTCATGTAGCCCCTTTTTGTAGAAATATGTTTTGTCTCTAGTCTAACCTCATTAAGGTCTAACCACTTTCTTTCCATTGACAATATACAATCCTTTTGAGGGATTCACCACGCGTCGCCCTTGTAGGTCGTAGACGGCATCATCAGTCATGTCGTTTGCTGTCACCGCGGTAATACCATTTATCTCGCTGACGAATTTCAGATAGCCATTCTTTTCTTTGGTCTTCTTGTCATCAGTGAGGAAGTAATAGGGTGTATTGGCTTCGAAGAAGGTCTGTGTGGTCTCCACCATACAGGCATTCCCATCCACATACCCAAGCACATAGTATCTCTTGTCGGGGGCATCGAGGCTAAATCCTAAGAGGAGCCCCAACGAGTCGGTGGCACATTTCAACCCATTGTCATCATAATAGACTGGATCTGCTAATTCGGTATCCATTTGAATAGGTGTCAGTTTGTTGTCAGCAGCCGACGGTCCGTTGAGTTTTAGGATGACAGGTGTCATAGCAGGTATCATATCCCCTTCAATTTCCTTCTGAACAACTTCAGATTTATTAGCATCCACCGCATCGGTCAGATAGAAAGCCTTCATTCCTTCTGCCAGTTGCACTTGGAAACCTAAAGCAATGGAGCTATACCAGTTGCCATCGTTGTCAACCACCTGGCCTTCCACAGCCAAGTAGTCCACGTCATTGACAGGCATAAGGTTCCAAAGGGCAGTCTCTCCCATCTGGGATATGTTCTTGGAGTTGGCAAAGCCAAATTGTGCGCCATATGTATTGTCATTTTGCTCTATGAGGTAGAGTTTGTCGTCAAAATAGATATTATTAGCCAAACTGTATGCCACAGGTTTTAAGTATTGCCTCCCAACTAAATACATGTCCATCAGCGACTCTATTCGATGCCTCAGTCGGTCGAGGTAGCCGTTTGCTATACCTGTGAGATAGCCTGTGAGTATACCTGCGTTAAGCGGGAATTTTGGGGTTTTGACATAAAGAAAGTATCTGCCGTCGCCTGTATCCTCATAGTAGAGATTAGCATCAGCATTTGTAACATAATTCTGAAAATCCTCGTACGTAAAATTTTGGATGAGGGGAATCACCAGATCAGCCATATCGGCAGCCATATATGATGCCACATAGAGTATCATGGTATCCTTCATCTCCGCGAAGCGGTCTTCGTCAATCGTTTCAAGCACCATCTCTTTCATGAAAGGTATCACAGTATTGACGGCATCAACATTTTGAATGACAAGCTTAGAAAGTGTCACATCCTCAAAAGCCACGTCAGCCACGGTACCTGGCAGGGTGTACGCTTCCTCCATGGTGACATTCGGCGCAAAATGCGTAAGGTCCGAAATATTGGCAACATGGTCTGTGGCCACATTCTTCATCCTATAGAATCCGTCCCTTTGAGCACTGGCTCCCAGTGCAAATACTGACATCGCTGCTATCAGACAACAAATGTATAATTTTCTCATCATAAGCACATAAATAGTTTATTGGCTGCAAAGTTAGTGCAAACCGAACAAAATACAAAATGAATTTGTTCATTTTTCCACATTCTCCATTTTCATATCCTCCACATCGTCGGTGAGGATGGCAGGACGTACATCAGGTTGGTCAAGCAGAAAAGTGACATTTTGCAATTGGAGACCACGAACATGGCGAGCAAACAGTCCGTATGCTGGGCATAAGCCTAAGAATTTCCCTGGCTCAGGGTATTTTGTACCTAGTTCGGGGTATTCAGTGGGAACTTTTTCCCTGACTCCACCTCGATAACGTATCTGAACGTTTGTCAATCGAATATTCTCGATAGGTGTTCCCTTCATGCCTGTTATCAGAATACCCGAGAGCGAATCACAGTCGTCAGCGATAAGATTACATATTTGTATGTCACGAGCCGAGGATATTTCCTGACGCTCCTTCGGTCCTCTGTTACGGCATCCTGTGGTGATATAGATGGGATAGTGGTGAACATGACTCATGGAGATATTACTCACTACGATATTCTCCATTCTCCCCTGATCCACCACCTCAAAGGCGAGTCCACTGCTGTAGAAGCAGTTGCATCCTGTAATAGTAATGTTGCGGAATCCGCCATTGCTTTCTGTGCCCAATTTAATACGTCCGCACACCCAGTTCACTTTTTCTGGCACGTATGTCCCATTAAGAGCTGTACCCAATTGATAGCCTGTCACAATACTGTTTGTGATGAGGACGTTCTCTGTAATGACAGGCTTCTTGAGGGCATACGAACTTTTCAGCACCAATGCATCGTCATGTGGGGTGTTGACCTTGCAATTGCTCACGGTCACAAAGCGACAACAGTCGATGTCGATTCCATCTCGGTTGGTGTCGATTTGCACATTGTCGATGGTGGCATAGTCACAACCGGTTATGATAATAGCGAAATGCCCGCCCCGAAAAATGGTGATGTCGCGGATGAGCACATTACGGCACAATTTCAGTGCGATACTTTTGTCTCCCATTCCGATGCTCCCTCCCTGCACGTTGCCTGCGTTCTCTGTATCGTGTCGGGTGAGTCCACGTCCATCGATTGTCCCACGCCCCGTGATAGACACGTTTGTTTGTCCTTCTGCCCAAATCAAGGAGTTGTGAAAGTAAGTATGTCCACCATCCTGATACTCTGGCCCTCCAAACACTTCCGACTCGTCATATGCCCCACGTTCATCAGTAGCAATGATGGTAGCACCAGAGGTTAGATGCAGTTCGATATTACTTTTCAAGTGTATACTACCACAAAGATAATCACCAGCGGGCAGCACCACTGTTCCTCCCCCATCAGCGGCACATGCATCTATCGTGGCATTGATGGCTGGGCTATCAAGGGTTTTACCGTCGCCTCTAGCTCCATAGTCACGCACATCATAGGTGATGGCAGCATTCACGCTATAATATAATAAGGTAAAGAAGAAAAAAGAAAGGATTCGTTTCATGCTAGTTGGTTTTGATGGTACTTGTGATGACAAAGATAAAGAAAAAAGATGAATACACAAAACGAGAAGGTATCAGATACAAAAATAAGTGTTTCTGTATACTATATGATTACATTTTTGCTGTTTAAATGCAAACAAACGTTAAATATCGGTCGAAATCGAAAAAAAAGTGCCTAAAAATTTGGAGCGTATATTAAATCAGCCTACCTTTGCAGTGTACTATTAAAGTAGTACACTAAAACACTAAACATTAATAACAAATTAAAATACACAATTATGAACACTATTATCACCATCTGCACCGTTTTGAGTATGTACATGACCTCTCTTGAGAATGTCAACAGTGAGTATTTCTACAACGCCGACATTGAGAATGGCATCGTTACAACCATGTATGTTTATGATAACAGTTCAACGGGTCTTACCCCAAAACTCTCCTACGATTTTAAGTACGACGCCGAGGGCCGTCTCATCGAGAAGACCACCAATCGCTGGGACAAATGGAGTCAGCAGTACAAACCCTCCAGTCGTTTGGAAATGACCTATACCGACAAAGGTTATGAAGTAGCACACAGTGTTTGGAGCAAAAAAGGCTGGAAGCCAACAGAGATAGCCTTCTACCAAGTAGAAAACGACCAAATTCTCTCAGTGAACTACCTCCACCCCAACCATCAGGGAGAATTCAACTCTGTAGAGCAACTCACTGTGATCGACCCGATAGAAGGGCGCCTTTTAGCACAGGTAAAATAAAGTCTCACCCCTCACAATCAAGGCCATAATTCAATTAATCATAAAACTCACAAAAGATTAAAACCTCATCAGACCAATCCCCTCTCACGAAGAGGGGATTGGGGTGAGGAAAAATAAAATTCATTCATTATGATTTCCGTCAATAACATCAATTTCAAATACGCAGGCCAAAAGGAACAAGTCTTCCATGATTTCAGCCTGCAACTGAACGAAAACAACATCTACGGTCTATTAGGTAAGAATGGCACAGGAAAGAGCACCCTGCTCTACTTAATAGCAGGTCTGCTACGCCCATCCCATGGTGAAGTATTCATCGACGGTATTCTTTCCTCTGCTCGTCGCCCAGAAATTTTACAAGAACTATTCATCGTCCCAGAGGAGTTTGACATGCCCGCAATGACACTCGACCAGTATGTCAAGATTCACAAGCCCTTCTACCCCAACTTCAGCCAAGAGGTGCTGGAGAATTGCCTGAGAGACTTCGAGATGCCTACAGCTATGAAGCTACAATCTCTTTCAATGGGACAGAAGAAAAAAGTCTTTATGAGTTTCGCACTGGCCTCAGGCACACGTCTATTGCTGATGGATGAACCCACTAACGGCCTCGACATCCCCTCGAAGATGCAGTTTCGTCGGGTAGTAGCCAACAATATGACTGATGACCGTACACTTATCATCTCGACCCACCAGGTACACGATGTAGAGTCGCTCCTCGACCACATCCTCATCCTAAGCCAAAGTCAATTACTCCTCGATGCCTCCGTAGGCGACATTTGCGACCGCTATAGTTTTGAATATCGTGCACCGGGTACTACCGATGACGACATTCTCTACAGTGAGCCTTCCGTGCAGGGCAATGCCGTCATCGCCCATCGGCAAGAGGGCATGGCAGAAACACCCCTCAATCTGGAGTTGCTCTTCAATGCCATCACTATGGACAAAATACACTTCAACAACCAATAAAACCTGTGCATTATGATCAATTTACGTCGGATGGCACAATTTGCTAGGTGGACACTGGCCATTGACAAGCCTTATTACCGCATGAGCATGGCAATTTATTTAGCCTGCACAGTTATTGTACTGCAAATGCTGAACATCAATTACCTGATAGGTAGGGACGAAGGAATTTTCATGTCCTTAGGTGTGTGCTTAGTATTACCTATCGCCACCATTGTCTTCGCCGGATCGTATATGTTTCAGTCATTCCAGAAATATAAAGAAGGCGTTCGCGAGATGTTTTTAATACCCGCCAGTAACATCGAGAAATTTCTCGTACGCTACATCGTTCCCACGACTATCCTGTTGGCGATGACCATCGTAAGTATCATTGTTGGTGATTTACTGCAATATGTGGTTGGAATGATTATTCAGCGTGAACCGCTTCAATTCATGACCGTCGAACTGTGGAAGGGCATCACTGGTCCCTTTGAACTCCCCGATGGCACAATGATTTTTCTTCCCCTGCTTCTTTTCTGGATTCACACTATTTATCTCTTGGGGGCTAATTTATTCCGCAATGTGAAATACAATTGGGTTTTCACCTCGCTGTTCTTACTGCTGTTGTTTATAGGCATTGGGAAAATTGTACCCACATTGGCACATCACCCTGGGCGTATTCTCATCAGCGCATGCAATGAGCATCCTCTACCCTTTATCATCGGTTTTCTGGCAGTGAGTGCACTGAACATCTGGCTCTCATACAAACTCTTTTGCCGCAGACAAATCATTGGAAGGTTTATCAATATATAAGGTTATGAGGTTATAAGGTTTTGAGGTTATCAACGGATGCAATACATCGCATTCCTACAGATGGCAGAGCTTTAGTCTCTTTAACGACCCTTTTGACTACTTTTCAAACCTCAAATCTCAACATATAAAACAACGAAAAAAATGGAAAAATTCAATATAAAAAGATTTTGGCAGACTTTCAAGTGGTTGTTCTGCGAAAACAGCAACAGATTGCTTCTTTGGACATTGGCTCTAACTTTGGGATTTTTTATGATTGATTCGTTCTTAGTCTGGTCTATGATGCAGGTTCCCCAGGATGCCAAATTAGAAATAGAGCAGGAAGTCAATTTCCAGACCGTCACCATTTTAGCTGTCATAAGTTTTTGTGTCTTCATCGCATTTATCGTAGTACATTTTGGCTATAGCAGGGTCTTCGCTTTTCTCAAGACAAAGCAAAAACGCATTGCCTACCTCACCCTGCCCGCCACCAACGTCGAGCGGTTTGTCGCTGCACTGGTCTATATACTTTTGGTATTCCCTTTATGCGTCCTACTGGCTTTGATTCTGGGTGACACACTACGAATGTTTGTTTACGGACTTACAGGAGATGGATGGGTAAGTGGCGTACCAACGTTATTCAAAGGAGGAATGTTATTCATACCAAGAAGCTTCGCTTGGTTAGACTTTGTGGAATGCTGTATGAACAATTCCATTATGCTTTGGATATGCTCCTTATACATCTTAGGAGGCACATGGTTCCGTCGACATGCCTTCTTTATCGTCACAGCGGCACTGATAACGGTCTTCATTATAGGGGGGATGTGCTACACGTCTTTCACGCATGAAGCAGCCATCATCAGTTTTAGCACCTCAAAGCATGTCACCAGCCTAAGTCCCATTGTCTATCCAATTACCCTTATCGCATTGGCAGCAGCAGTTTTCAACTTCTGGTGGAGCTACAAGATTTTCACTCGTTTTCAGATAATCACCTCTAAATGGACTAACGTATGACATTCAGCAACGACAAAGCAATATATATCCAAATGGCCGACCGCCTCTGCGACGAAATCATCTCAGGAAAATACGAGGATGATGCGCGCATTCCCAGCGTCCGGGAATATGCCGTGCTGCTACAGGTGAACACCAACACAGCTATGAAGGCATACGACCAACTGGCACGCGACGAGATTATCTATAATAAACGCGGATTAGGTTACTTCGTTATGCCAGGTGCCAAGCAAAAAATCATGGAGGCACGTCGGAAAGAATTCATGGATCAGACGCTCCCTGAACTCTTTCGCAACATGCGAATGCTAGGCATCGACATCGACGATGTGAAGAAAGCGTGGGAAAAGGGATAAAAACACGCTTAACATGCTATGATACAAAAGTTTTGATGTAACTTTGCAGAACAAATCAGCGTTCATCGAGATTTGCCATCCCGATGAATCCACCACAAACAAAACAAATCTACATCAAAAACATCTACATCAATGAAATCATCTACCATGCAAAGCCGATGCATGATGGCTTTTGTCTTGTGCCTACTGTCTCTCTCCAGTCAGGCACAAGATGCTTATTTTATCCAAACCTTTGAAGACTCCATCCCCTCGCAAGAAGACGTCCGGGAGCCTCTCTCGTTCTACATCGAGGGACAGGGCGAATGGATTTTCTACAACTGCTTCAAAGCAACCAATACCAAATACATCAAAGATGGCTCCACCGCTGACCTGCGCATGGTGAAAAGCGGTCTCAATGGCCCTGGCGATTCCTACGTCGTCACCCCCCTCTTAGAGCGAGGGGTCAAAAAAATAGCCTTCGATGAGGGGCGCACCAAGAAATATATCGATGTAGCCGTATCGAAAGACGGCGGAGAGACCTGGACTACCATCTATCAGTACAACAAAAACACACAGGAGCACAACACCATCGATGTGAATGACATCGAAGTGAACCGCGTGCGTCTCTCCAACTACAACACAAAAAACGACTGTGACGTGGATAACCTCGCCATCTATCCCTGCTACAACGATGGCGAAGAGCCACCGGTGCACCGCACCACCATCTGGTGTGCACCCGATGCTGACGACGATGTGGCTGACGGCTCCGAGGAGGCACCTTTCTACTCCCTCCAGAAAGCCGTCAATATGGCAGTGCCCGGCGACACCATCTATATGCGAGCTGGCACCTACGTCTATGACGCCCGTGTGAACATCAACACCTGCGCCACCGCCGACAAGCCCATCCTGCTCTATGGCTACGATGGGCGCGCCATACTCGACTTCAGCGCCATGCCCTACCACAAACACGCCGACAACCCCAACCAGGGCATCCGCCTCTGTGGTTCCTACTGGCACTTCTATCATATCGACATCTGCAATGCCTCGGACAACGGACTGCTCATCGAACGCAATAACAACTCGGTCACCACACAGGCACACGATAACCTCATTGAGGAGTGTGACTTCCACCACAATGGCGACACGGGACTGCAAATGAAAAACCTCGCGGCATTCAACTATGTCATCAACTGCGACTCTTATCTCAACTGCGACGAGGAACAGGGCGACGCCGATGGCTTTGCTCCTAAACTCTCCGTAGGCGACGGCAACTATTTCTATGGCTGCCGAGCATGGGCAAACTCCGATGACGGTTGGGATGTATTTTTCAAAAAAGACAGCGGAGCTTCCGACAACGTAAGTATTATCATCGAAAACAGCATCTCCTACAAAAACGGATTCCTCGACTTGCAGAACATCGCACCCGACGGCAACGGCAACGGATTTAAATTAGGCTCCAACCAGGGGGCGATGAACGTCTATCTGAATCGCTGCCTTGCTATCTGCAATAAAGCAAAGGGTTTCGACCAAAATCACAACGCCGGCGACATCATCATGAACAACTGCACAGGAATGACGCTCAAGAGCATCAGTGATAAAACATACTCTTACCGTATCTACGAAGAGATTGCCTCGGGTCACACTGTGCGGCTCGTCAACTGCATCGCCATTAACGACAATGCTGCCACCAATAAAATCGACAAAAACACAGGAAAATATAAAGAGGGCGAAGATGGAAAATATGGGGAATATGGACGTTTTGAAGTCGATTCCACTATGGTGGGCATAGAAATACATACCTGTGAGTTTCAGGCCGCCGACCCCACGCAGTTTATCGACATCACCAACCACGAGGAGCTGATTGCGCCTCGCGATACCAACGGTCAAATCCCGGCTTCCACCTTCACCCAATTGTGCGAGGGTTCATTCCTCATCGATGCCGGCACACCCGTTGGCTCTTGCATCTACCGCGGCATACCCGTAGCAGGAATCGACTATTTCGGCTCCGCCCCGGACCTCGGTGCCTACGAAAGCGACTATGGCGGCGAGACAAGCATTCCACGTCTTAACCAGCCACATACAAACAATGCCATCCGTCTTCTACAGACACAAAACGGCTTAGCCATCTTCACCATCGATGCCCCCACCACATCTCAGCATTTCCTCCTTCAGGTATTTGATGTTAAGGGACACCTTCTTGTTCAGCACCCTTTCCAAGGCCCTACCACCGCCATCTACCTGCCATACTCTAATGGAATTCTTACCTTCTGTGTCACTTCATCTGATGGTTTCTCCGCAACCGCAAAAGCAGTGGTGAAGTGACCATGAAGGATAGGGTGTCCCCAAACAAACTCTTGCATTCTTTCTGTGCTGTATGCCCGGGGAGCTGGTTTCAGGCTTGGAGACCTGGCCCCACCGCCATACCGCACATAAAGAATATTGCTTCTTCGAGAAAGGGGATTCAGGCAAGGATGCACCTATCTGGACACCGGGCGAACGCTTCGACCATTGTAACGGAGGCCGCTGTAGCTCCAGTCGGCGTCATACGAAACGAAGTTGAGGCTGCAAGCGTAATAGCTGCCGCCCGTACCTCGCGTGCCCGACCAATAGTAGCCATACGTGCCGTGGAGGTCGAGGTCGGTGCCAAGGCGGCAGCCGGCAGCGGGCAAGAAGATGCTACGACCATTGGGGCCTGTGAAGCGGCGACCCTTCACACCGTTGACGGTGGTCCACTCATGCTTGCACTTGTCCTTTAACTCAATGAATTGGTCTTCGGTCGGCATCTGCCATGAACCGACCCACTTCACATGGGCTACATCATACTGAGTGCCGCAGATACTCGAGCCGAGGTAGTGGCAGGATTCGTTGGAACCGTCGCAGTGCTTGTATGTACTCCAACTATAGTCTAACTTCTCATCTGTCTCACCCCAAGCATAATAACCACCATCTCCCTCTGGTTTATTGGCTCCCACGTTGCAGCAGGCCCACTTCGTGCCAGAGGGAAGACCAAGGTCAATCAAATGGGGGTGGTTGCCATTGGGGCAAGCCCTAAAAGCCAATATTTTCAATTGTTCATTGGCTCTTAGCTTTGATTCCTCAGATGCATCAGGATGGGTACGTTGGAAATCCCATATAGCCTCTCGAGTACCAGCTTTGATAGCAGCATCCAATTCATCGTCTTCAGTCACCTTTTGCCAATTGAATAAAATAGCTATCAGAGGAATAACAACAATAAGAACAGAAAAAAACAGAATAGACTTTAATAGATTTCTTTTTCCTTTCCATTCCCTTTCTTTTTCCTTCTCAGGAGGATATTTTGAATCTCCCTCCAACAAAACACATACCTCAGAGGCGTTTTGTGGGCGCAGGCTGCAATCGGGATTCATCAGCGTGGAGATGGCATGGCGCAAGGTGGTGCTTATAGTGGAAGGATAAGGAAACTGTCGGCCATTGGGAGCAGTGTCGCCCACTTCCACTTCTGGCGGCGTGCTGCCAGTAACCAGTTTGTAGAGCGTGGCACCGAGGGCGAAAAAGTCTGTCCACGGACCGATACTTTTTGACTGCTGCGCCACCTGCTCCAAAGGGGCATATCCTGGTGTATAGGCCATTGACGACGAGGAAAGTGTGGCACGCTCGTTGGCTGAGAGTTGTTTTGAGGCACCAAAGTCAATCAGAGTGCAGTGGCCGCGGTTATCACGCATGATGTTGCCAGGTTTCACGTCGAGGTGGAAGAGCCCGCTAGCATGCATCGTCTCCAAGGCATCGAGCACCTGCAAGGTCACGTCGAGAGCCTCCTTCTCAGACAATGGCTGTTGACGTGTCTGTTCTGAGAGTGATGTGCCATCGACGAGGTCCATCACATAGTACGATGTGCCATTGGCATCGAAGAGGTCGGTGACGTGGATGATATGATCGTTGTGGAGGTCGAAGATGCGGCGTGCCTCACGGCGGAACTTCTCCAACTGTGATTGAAAAACAGTGGTATTCTCGTCATTGCTCACTTCCACCATAATACCGTCTGCTGAACGATGGTTGGTACCACGCATGAAAAACTCCTTCACTGCCACCTGTCGGCCAAGAGTGGTGTGTTCTGCCACGTATGTATTACCAAATCCGCCAGAAGCTAAATAGCGCACGATGCGGTAGCGAGAGCCTAACACCGTGCCCATGGGCAGCATCTGTTGTTGATTGATCTGAGCCATATTGTTGATTTTGCAGAATTCTTTATTATTTAGAGCAGGCTTCCTTTTAGGCCTTTTAGGCCTAAAAGGGGCTTTTCTTCATATATATATTCTTTATCCGCAGGTGCAAGCACCTACGGCTATTGAACGGCAACCCTTGCAGGGTCGGTTGCATCAGCCCACTTTTCACAATCCGCAGGTGCAAGCACCCACGGCTATTGAGAGGCGACCCTTATAGGGTCGATTGCAACTGCAAATATAGCCTTTTTTCTTGTACATCTACAAAAAATGTGTTATTATTTCTCCATTTGGCAACAAATTATTACCTTTGTCCCCGTGATTGGTTCGCTCGAGGAGCGATGAAAAGGGAACGGGGTGAAAATCCCCGACAGTCCCGCTGCTGTAAGTTGTCTTTCGACACTAAGAGCATGATGCCACTGGCCCATTGCCGGGAAGGCGCTCTAGGTGTGACAACAAAGTCAGAAGACCTGCCGTCACATTTTTACTCTCGTCGTCACGTGGT